>NZ_JALKFT010000007.1:35947-270344 GCF_023242945.1 Frankia umida | reverse complement strand
GCCGGGTCGGCATCACCCGCACCGACCTGCTGCGCCAGGCCGAACGCCTCGCCCACACCCTCGAGGTCCCCGCGCCCCCCCCCCACGCCCTGCGCCCCCCCGCCCCCGCCGCCCGGGCCCGGCGGCGGGTGGGGGACGGGCAGCGGACCGGAGAGCAGGACGGGGAAGAAACCAGCCTGGGCGACGGCGGTGGCCAGATCCGCGGACAGCAACTCCGGGTCCGGTTCGGCGCCGTCGAGATAGCCCTCGAGCAGGGTCTCGTCCTCGCTCTCGGCGATGATGGCCTCGATCAGCGCGGCCCGGGCGGCCCGGGCGGTGTCCCCGGACGGTTCGGGGGACAGTTCGCGGCGCTCGCCCGACGGCGCGTACTCGACGATCCGATCGTGCAGGAGGTCGGTCAGCCGCATGCCACCCTCGTCCGACCGGCGGGCCAGCATCGCCGGCAGGACACCGGGGCCGAACACGCGCCGACAGTCGCGGATCGTGGCGTCCAGGTCGGCCCGACCATGATCGAGATGGGTGAGGGCGATCGCCCGCGGCATGCCCACCGCGGCGCACTCGGACCACAGCAGGCTGGTCGCGGCATCCACCCCGTCGACGGCGCTGACGACGAACAGGGCGGCGTCGGCGGCCCGCAGCCCCGCGCGCAGGTCACCCAGGAAGTCCGGATGGCCTGGGGTGTCCAGCAGGTTCACCGTGCACCCGTCGTGCTCGAACGAGCACAGGGTGAGGCCGTCGGAGCGGGCCCGGCGATGGTCGACGTCGGCGTGGCCCAGATAGCTGGTGTGCGAGCCGTGCTGCCCGTTGTGGCGCTCAGGCGGCCCCGCGACGGCCAGCAGCCGGTCGACCAGCGTGGTCTTGCCGGCGCCGGTGTGCCCCACCAGTGCCACGTTGCGAACACCCATCGAGCCCACCGTCATCGCGGCCTCCCTGATCCGGACGTCTCCCGCAGCCGGTACCGGCAGACTCCTCCTTTGTGACGCGCGGCACAACCCGGACGTCGGCGGGGGAAGGCACGGGGACGACGTGGTGAAGACGTGGGGAGGACGTGGGGCCGGGGCGGGAACGGGGGTCGGTGGGCGCCCGTCGTGGCGGCGAGGATGTCGGTGCTCGGCGGTACTGTGAAGACCGCCCGAAGCCGGGCAGACGTGCGCGGGACGACGGGACGGACATGCTCGCAAGCAAGGCACGACCGCAGATCCAGAAGGTGCTCGACCCGGTGAGCCAGTGGGCCGCCCGTTCGTCGATCTCACCGGACGTGGTGACGATCATCGGCACCGTCGGGGTGGCGGGCGCGGCGCTGGGTTTCTTCACCCGCGGCGTGTTCTTCCTCGGCACGATCGTGATCACCCTGTTCGTCTTCTCCGACCTGATGGACGGGGTGATCGCCCGGGCGCGGGGGATGTCGTCGAAGTGGGGTGCCTTCCTCGACTCCACCTCGGACCGCGTCGGGGATGCCGCGATCTTCGGCTCCCTGGTGATCTGGTACGCCGGGGACGGCGACTCCACGCCGCTTGTGGTGGCGGCGCTGATCTGCCTGGTCGCCGGGTCGATCACCTCGTATGTCAAGGCGCGGGCCGAAAGCCTCGGCTTCACCTGCAACGTCGGCTTCGCCGAGCGCGGCGAGCGGCTGCTCACCCTGCTGGTCGCCGCCGGGCTGTACGGGCTCGGAGTGCCCTATCTGCTGCCGGCCGCACTGTGGTTCCTGGTCGGGGCGACATCGCTGACCGTCATCCAGCGGGTGATCCACGTCTACCGGCAGTGGGACCGCGCCGGTGATCCCCCTGGCCCGCGTGGTTCGCGTGGTCCGTCCGGGTCGGCAGGGTCGGGCGGGTCGGGCGGGTCGCCGGCGCCGGGCGCTCCGCTGCCGGGCGGCGGGCCGATGTCGGCCGGTGGGCCCACGGCGGCGATGACCGGCCGCGGCGTCCCGCGGCGGCCGTGAGCTCCGGGCGGCTGACCGATCTGGCCTACGCGCTGGGGTGGCGGGTCGTCCGGTTGCTCCCGGAGCGGCTGGCCGCGGCCGTCTTCCGGGCCGGCGCCGACCTCGCCTGCCGCCGGGGCGGTCGTGGTGTGCGGCGGCTGCGCTCCAACCTGGCCCGGGTCGCGCCGACAGGCACCGACCTCGACGCGCTGACCCGCGCCGCGATGCGCTCCTACGCCCGCTACTGGCTGGAGGTCTTCCGGCTGACCGATCTCGGCCTCGAGCGCATCGTCCGCCAGATGCGCCTGCTGGACCAGCACGTGCTGCGGGAGGCACACGCCCAGGGCCGTGGCACGGTGGTCGCCCTGCCGCACATGGGCAACTGGGAGCAGGCCGGCGCGTGGCTGGTGGCCAGCGGCATGCCGTTCACCACCGTCGCCGAGCGGCTGCGACCGGAGTCGCTGTTCGAGCGCTTCCTCGCCTTCCGTACCGCGCTCGGGATGGAGGTCATCCCGCTGACCGGCGGCGAGTCCCCGCCCTACGAGGTGCTCGCCGCGCGGCTGCGGGCCGGTGGCACGCTGTGCCTGCTCGCCGATCGGGACCTGTCCAGTTCGGGAGTCGCGGTGCGCTTCTTCGGCGCGACCGCGACGATGCCCGCGGGCCCCGCCGCCCTCGCCCTGGAGACCGGGGCGGTCCTGCTGCCGGTCACCCTGTGGTTCGACACCGACGGCTGGAGCGGGCGGATTCACGCGCCCGTGCCACACAGCGACGTCGCCACGATGACCCAGGCCCTCGCGGACGAGTTCGCCCAGGGCATCGCCGCCCACCCGGCCGACTGGCACATGCTCCAACGCGTCTGGCGGGACGATCCGCCCTCGTCGTCGCCGACCCGCGCGCCGGCATCGTCGGCATCGTCGGCTCCGTGAGGATCGGGATCGCCTGCCCGTACACCTGGGATGTGCCCGGCGGGGTGCAGGTGCATGTGCGGGACCTGGCCGAAACGCTGATCGCGGCCGGCCACGAGGTCTCGGTGATCACACCCGTCGACGACGAACGGACCCTGCCCTCCTACGCCGTGGACGTCGGGCGGGCCCTGCCCGTGCGCTACAACGGCTCGGTGGCCCGGCTGCTGATGGGGCCGGTCTCCGCCGCCCGGGTGCGCCGCTGGCTGCGTGAACACGACTTCGACGTGCTGCACGTCCATGAGCCCAGCGCGCCCAGCATCGGCCTGCTGGCCTGCATGCTCGCCGACGGTCCGATCGTCGCCACGTTCCACACCGCCAACCCGCGCTCGCGGTTTCTCACCGCCGCGCAGGGCGCGTTGCAGCCGTCGTTCGAGAAGCTGCGGGCGCGCATCGCGGTGTCGGAGGCGGCCCGTCGCACCCTGGTCGAGCATCTGGGTGCCGACGCGATCCTCATCCCCAACGGGGTGGCGGTGGCGGGCTTCGTCGGCGCGACACCGCTGCCCGGCTACGACGACGGACGCCCCACGGTGGTGTTCCTCGGGCGCATCGACGAACCCCGCAAGGGTCTGGACGTGCTGCTCGCCGCGATGCCAGCGCTACTGGCCAGCGTCGCCGACGTCCGGCTGCTGGTCGCCGGCCCCGGTGACGCCGCGGGTCTGCGCGCCCGGCTGGACCCGCGGCTGCGGGACCGGGTCGACCTGATCGGCCTCGTCTCCGACGCGGACAAGCCCCGGGTGTTCGCCTCCGGCCAGGTCTACTGCGCGCCGAACACCGGGCAGGAGAGCTTCGGCATCGTGCTGCTCGAGGCGATGGCGGCGGGCACCCCGGTGGTCGCCAGCGACCTGGACGCGTTTCGCCGCGTCCTGGACGACGGGCGGGCCGGGCGGCTGTTCGAGGTGGGTGACCCGGCGCGGCTGGCCGAGGTCCTCGCCGAGGTGCTCACCGACCCGGGCGGCGTCACCGATCTGGTGCGCCACGCCCACACGGTCGCGCAGGCCTACGACTGGCGCACGATCGCCGAACGCATCGTCGGGGTCTACCGGATGGTCTCCGGTGACGGGCGGGTGTCGGTCGCTTCCAGCTGACCGGGACCCCGGTCACACCGCGGCGTTGGCTACGCTGCGCGAGATGGATGCCCTCGTGGTGGTGGTTGCTCTGGTGGTGGCGATCGCGACCTATCTGACCTGGCTGGCGTTGCGCCTTGATCGGCTGGCCGCCCGGGTCGCCGACGCCCGCGGGGGACTGGTCACCCAGCTCGTCGCCCGGGCCGACGCCGCCGACGCGCTCGCCACGCGGTGCGCGCTGCCCGAGCTCGCCGACAGCGTCCGGCGGGCGCGGGCCGCCCATCCGGCGCTGCTGGCCGGCGGCCCGCTGGACGGCGGGGTCGAACTGGCCGAGAACCTGCTGAGCCGGTCCCTGCGCTCCGGTGAGGTCGCGGCGGCCGGACAGCTCTTTCCCACCGAGCTGCACGCGGTCGACAGCGAGGCCGCCCGGGTCGCGCTCGCCCGCCAGTTCCACAACGACGCCGTGCGCGACCTGCGGGCCCTGGCCGGGCGCCGGCTGATCCGGCTGCTGCACCTGGTCGGACGTCGGCCGAGCCCCACCTACTTCGAGATCGACGACGCGCTGCCGGTCCGGGGGGATCTGCCGGGCCTCGCCTCCTGAGCGTCGGCCCTGACCGGGCTGCCCCGCCCACGGCACCGATGGCCGACCGGACCGCGCCGTACGATGGGATACCGACCCACCCACACGGGAATCACCGGGCCGGGCAGCCGACCTCTCCCGCAGTGTCCGATCGGGCGCGGCGCGGACGACGGCGGTGCCGGCCCGTGTGTGGTGCCCGACTGGAAGCGAAAGCGACGGCACATCATGTCCGAGGCCCAGAGCGCCCCCAGCAGCGGCTTGGCGGCCGACTCCCCCCGTGACGGCGACGCGGCTCGCCACGCCGGCACTGCCCGCGTCAAGCGCGGCATGGCGGAGATGCTCAAGGGCGGCGTGATCATGGACGTGGTCAACGCGGAGCAGGCGCGCATCGCCGAGGACGCCGGCGCCGTCGCCGTCATGGCCCTGGAGCGGGTGCCCGCCGACATCCGCGCCCAGGGCGGCGTCGCGCGGATGAGCGACCCGGACATGATCTCCGAGATCGTGGCCGCGGTGTCGATCCCGGTGATGGCCAAGGCGCGCATCGGGCACTTCGTCGAGGCCCAGGTGCTGCAGGCGCTCGGCGTCGACTACGTCGACGAGTCCGAGGTGCTCACCCCGGCCGACCCGCATCACCACATCGACAAGTGGAAGTTCACCGTCCCGTTCGTCTGCGGTGCGACGAACCTCGGCGAGGCGCTGCGCCGGCTCGCCGAGGGCGCGGCGATGATCCGTTCCAAGGGTGAGGCGGGCACCGGCGAGGTGTCCAACGCCGTGGTGCACATGCGCACCATCCGCGCGGAGATCGCCCGGCTCTCGGCCCTGCCGGCCGAGGAGCTGTACGCCGCGGCCAAGGAGCTGCGCGCCCCGGTCGACCTGGTCACCGAGGTGGCCCGGCTCGGGCGGCTGCCGGTCGTGCTGTTCACCGCCGGCGGCATCGCGACCCCGGCGGACGCGGCGCTGATGATGCAGCTCGGCGCCGACGGTGTGTTCGTCGGCTCCGGCATCTTCAAGTCCGGCGACCCGGCCCGTCGGGCCCGGGCGATCGTCGAGGCCACGACCATGTACAACGACCCGGATGTCCTGGTGAAGGTCTCCCGCGGCCTCGGCGAGGCGATGGTCGGCATCAACGTCTCCGAGCTGCCGCCGGCCGCCCGCTATGCCGATCGTGGCTGGTGAGCGGCCCGCGGATCGGCGTCCTCGCGCTGCAGGGAGATGTCCGCGAGCACGCGCGCGCGCTCGCGGCGGCCGGGGCCCGGCCGGTGGAGGTCCGCCGGGTCGCGGAGCTCGACGAGGTCGACGGCCTGGTGCTGCCCGGTGGGGAGTCCACCACCATCGGGCGGCTGCTGCGGGTGTTCGCGTTGCTGGAACCGCTGCGGGAGAGGGTGCTGGCGGGCCTGCCCGTGTTCGGCTCGTGTGCTGGCATGATCCTGCTTGCACGGGACGTCGTGGACGGCCGACCCGACCAGCCTCTGGTCGGCGGGCTGGACATGGTGGTCCGGCGCAACGCGTTCGGCCGGCAGGTCGACTCGTTCGAGGCGGACCTCGACGTCGTCGGTGTGCCGGGACCGCCGGTGCATGCGGTCTTCATCCGGGCACCATGGGTGGAAAAGGCAGGCGACACGGTCGAGGTACTGGCCCGCGTCGCCGAGGCGCCGGTGGCGGTCCGTCAGGGGTCGCTGCTGGCAACGGCGTTCCATCCCGAGCTCACCGGTGACTTCCGGGTACACCGGCTTTTCGTCGACATCGTGCGATCATCCGGATCAGGTCGGTGATTGCCAGTAAGAGGGGCAGGACATGAGCGGTCACTCCAAGTGGGCGACCACGAAGCACAAGAAGGCGGTCATCGACGCCCGGCGCGGCAAGCTGTTCGCCAAGCTGATCAAGACGGTCGAGGTCGCGGCCAAGACCGGCGGGGGAGACCCGGCCGGCAATCCGACGCTCGCGGACGCCATCGCCAAGGCGAAGTCCCAGTCGGTGCCGAACGACAACATCGACCGGGCGGTCAAGCGCGGCTCCGGTGAACTCGGCGGCGGCGTGAACTACGAGAGCATCACCTACGAGGCCTACGGGCCGGCCGGGGTGGCGGTGCTCGTCGAGTGCCTGACCGACAACCGCAACCGGGCCGCGTCCGACGTGCGGGTGGCGATCACCCGCAACGGTGGGACGGTGGCCGACCCGGGTTCGGTGTCGTACCTGTTCAACCGCAAGGGCGTCGTGCTGCTGGCCAAGCGGGACGGGCTGACCGAGGATGACGTGCTGCTGGCCGTCCTCGACGCCGGCGCGGAGGAGGTCAACGACCTCGGCGACGACTTCGAGGTCATCTCCGAGGCGACCGATCTGCACGCGGTGCGGGTCGCGGCGACCGACGCCGGGCTCGAGGTCAGCTCGGCTGACATCTCCTGGCTGCCGAGCGTGAGCGTGCAGCTGGACGCCGAGCCCGCCGCCAAGGTGCTCAAGCTGGTCGAGGCGGTCGAGGACCTGGACGACGTGCAGAACGTCTGGTTCAACGGTGACATCTCCGACGATGTCATGGAGCTGGTCACCAGCTGAGTGCGCCCGAACGCCGGGGCACACTGCCGGGGGCGTCCGATGGCCGCGGTCGGCGTGTCGTGGATGTCGTGGTTGCGCCGCACGCCGTAGTATCGAACGAGTGTTCTCGCCGCGGTGCGCGTCCTCCTGCGGCGGGTTCCCTGCGGCGGGTTCTTCAGCGGTGGGTTCCCAGCGGCGTGTGTACTCGGGAGGATGGATGCGGGTGCTCGGAGTCGATCCGGGGCTGACCCGGTGTGGCGTGGGAGTGGTCGACGGTGGCGTCGGCACCCGGGCCACCCTGGTCGAGGTCGGGGTGCTGCGCACCTCGGCCGGGGCGGATGTGGCCGATCGGCTGCGCGCCATCGCCGACGGGATCGACGCCTGGCTGGACCGCACCAGGCCGCAGGCCGTGGCAGTGGAGCGGGTGTTCAGCCAGGCCAACGTGCGCACGGTGATGGGCACCGCCCAGGCCGGCGCGGTGGCCATCATGCTGGCGGCCCGGCGGGATCTGCCGGTGGTGCTGTACACGCCCAGTGAGGTCAAGGCGGCCGTCACCGGCAGCGGCCGGGCCGACAAGGCACAGGTCGGTTTTATGATCACCAAGCTGCTCGGGTTGGCCGAGGTGCCGCGGCCCGCCGACTCCGCCGACGCGCTGGCACTGGCGCTGTGCCACCTGTGGCGCGGCCCGGCCCTGGCTCGGATGCGGGCGGCCGCCGGCCCCGGGGGCACGCGGTGATCGCCTCGGTGTCGGGCACGGTCACCGCGCTGGGGCCGCTGTCCGCCGTCGTCGAGGTCGGCGGGGTGGGGCTGCTGGTCCAGTGCACCCCGGCGACGCTTGCGTCCCTGCGGGTGGGGGAGCCGGCCTCGTTGGCCACCACCCTGGTCGTGCGCGAGACGGAACTGACCCTGTACGGCTTCGCCATGCCCGACGAGCGGGACGTCTTCGAGGTCCTGCAGTCCGCGGCCGGCGTCGGCCCGAAACTGGCCCAGGCCGTCCTGGGCGTGCACGATCCCGACACGGTCCGGCGCGCCGTCGCCGAGGAGGACCTCAACGCCCTCACCCGGGTACCCGGCATCGGCCGCAAGGGAGCCCAGCGCATCGTGCTGGACCTGCGCGACCGCCTCGGCCCCCCGCGCGGTCCCGCGGCTGTGCCCGGCCCGCGGGCGGGTGCGCAGGCCCGGGCGGGCAGCCCCGGCGAGCATGGTCCCGGTGGCACGGTCGCGGCCTCGGTGCGGGAGGCCCTTGGCGGGCTCGGCTACTCCGCCCGCGAAGCCGAGGACGCCGTCGCCCGGGCGCTGGCCGCGCTCGCCGACCCTCCGCTCGCCGATCCCGCGGGCGACACCCCCGCGGGCGACACCCCCGCGGGCGACGCAGTCTCCGAGGCCGCCATCCCCGTCGCCGAGCCTGACGCGGCGACGCTGCTGCGTGGGTCCCTCGCCGTGCTGCGCCGATGACGGCCCGCCGCGGGCCGTGCCGACAGTGGCCAAGCGCCTGCCCCGGCGGCGCGGATGGGTGAGCAGGGCCTGGTCTCGGCGGTCGCCAACGCCGAGGAACGGGCGTTCGAGGCGGGTCTGCGGCCGCACACCCTGAGCGAGTTCGTCGGCCAGGGCAAGGTCCGCGAACAGTTGACCATCATGCTCGAGGGCGCCCAGGCCCGCGGCACACCGCCGGATCACGTGCTGCTGTCCGGTCCGCCCGGCCTGGGCAAGACCAGCCTCGCCATGATCATGGCCGAGGAGCTCGGGGTTCCCCTGCGGATGACCAGCGGCCCGGCGATCGAGCGCGCCGGTGATCTCGTCGCGATCCTGACCGCGCTCTCCCCGGGCGAGGTGCTGTTCCTCGACGAGATCCACCGCATCGCCCGGCCGGCCGAGGAGCTGCTCTACTCGGCGATGGAGGACTTCCGGGTCGACGTGATCCTCGGCAAGGGCCCCGGGGCGACGGCGATCCCGCTGGCGCTCGCCCCGTTCACGCTGGTGGGCGCGACGACCCGCTCCGGGCTGCTCACCGGACCGCTGCGCGACCGGTTCGGCTTCACCGCCCACCTGGACTTCTACCATCCCGACGAGCTCACCCAGGTGCTCACCCGCTCCGCCGGGCTGCTCGGCGTGCGGCTCACCCCCGAGGGCGCCGACGAGGTCTCCGGTCGCTCGCGGGGCACCCCACGGATCGCGAACCGGCTGCTGCGCCGGGTCCGCGACTACGCCGAGGTGCGTGCCGACGGCACGGTCACCCGTGAGGTCGCCGCCGCCGCGCTGCGGGTCTACGACGTCGACGGGCTCGGGCTTGACCGGCTCGACCGGGCCGTCCTGGAAGCCCTGGTCACCCGGTTCGGTGGCGGTCCGGTCGGCCTTTCGACGCTCGCGGTGTCGGTCGGCGAGGAGACCGAGACCGTCGAGGACGTGGCCGAGCCGTTCCTGCTGCGGGCCGGCCTGCTGATCCGCACCGCCCGCGGCCGGGTGGCCACGCCGGCCGCCTTCGAGCATCTGGGTGTCGAACCGGTCAGTGACCCGCTTGGGCGCAGTCAGGCGGCGCTGTTCCCCGACGCTGGCTGACCTGCCGCGGCAGCCTGGCGACGACGCGCGCAGCGGTACAAACCGGACTCCCGGGCCCTGCCCACCGAACGCACCCGTTCGATACGTACGATCGCCGCAACAGTTCAGGAGGACGGGATGTGGGCGCGTACATGACGACGGCGGCGGGCAACAGCGAAGGTGGATCGATCGGCGGGTTTCTGCTCCCGCTGCTCCTCGTCCTCGTCGTGGTCTACATCTTCTCGATGCAGCGCCGCCGGGCCAAGGCCCAGCAGCAGGAGGCGTCGCGGATCGAACCGGGCACCCTGGTGGTGACCACCGCCGGTCTCTATGCCACCGTCGTCGAGCTGGACGAGGGCGACATCCTGCTCGAGATCGCCCCGGACGTCGTCTGCCGCTTCAGTCGTAGCGCGGTCGCCCGCGTGCTGAGTTCCCCGGGCGACCAGGACGACCACGACCACGGCGATCACGACCACGACCACGGCGATCACGACCACGACCACGGCGATCACGATCACCATGATCACGGTGATGGTGTCGGCGCACACGGTGCCGGCTCGACCGGCGAGGGCGTCGGCGACACACCTGCCGCCGACACACCTGCCGCCGACGGAGCGGCGTCCGGCGAGACGCCAGCTGGTGGTACGTCAGCTGGTGGTACGTCGGCCGGTGGCGAGACGACCGGTAACGGCGACGCGGGGACGCCCGACCGGCTACGCAAGGAGCTGTGACCGCGGGTCATCGTAGAACCGGGCGACGCACAGTCGCCGCGTCACCGCCGGGGGCTCGGAACGTACCCTCGGTGACATTCGTTCGGGTACGTTGAGCAACGCCGCTCCGGGCACGGCGAGGCGAACCAGCGCCGGTCAGCCGGTGCATGAGGAAGGGGCTCGCACGTGGCACGCCGCTCGGCACGGGTTTCCGCGGGAACCTCCGCATGGACCCGGCTGGGGATCCTCGGAGGGCTGTTCGCCCTGCTCTACGGCCTTATGGCCGTCACCGGCACCTGGACCCCCCGGCTCGGTCTCGATCTCCAAGGTGGCACGAGTGTCATCCTGACCCCTCGGGCCACGGGTGGCCAGTCGGTGAACTCCGGCGCCATCAACCAGGCTGTCGACATCATCCGCCAACGCGTCGACGGGCTCGGGGTCGCCGAGTCCGAGGTCCACCGCACGGGCAACCAGATCGAGATCTCGGTGCCCGGCCGTGGCCGCAGCGATGTCGTCGACCTCGTCGGTCAGACCGCCGAACTGCGCTTCCGTCAGGTCTACCAGGCCGATACGGCCGCCGCGGCGGCGCCGACACCGGCGACGCCGGCCCCCGGCGCGACCCCCGCCCCCGCGGGCAGCGCGACCCCCGCTCCGTCGGTGGCACCGACACCCAGCGTGGCGCCGGGTGCGGCCACCCAGCCGAGCCCGGCCGCGACCCAGCGGCCCGCGGCCCTCGGTCTGCCGGGGGAGGGTTCGGGCCTCGCGGTGCAGGCGGTGTCCTTCTCCGCACGGTCCGGTTCGACCGTGCTCGCCGCGCCCGCCGCCACCACCGCGCCCGCCGCCACCATCGCCCCCGCCGCCAGCACCGCCCCCGCCGCCAGCACCGCCCCGTCGGCGGCGCCCGCGGCCTCGGCCTCCCCCGCTCCGTCGACGACGGCCTCCCCGGCGCCCACGCAGGCCACCGATCCAGCCGCCGCCGCGGCCGCGCCGCCGGCCAGTGTCGTGGCCCAGTACACCGCGTTGACCTGCGCGCCCAGCGACGTGCGCCGCTCGGCGGCGAGCACCGACAAGGCGCAGGACTGGATCGCGGCCTGTGACCGCGACGGCACCACCAAGTACCTGCTGATGCCGGCGTCGGTCGTCGGCACGGACGTGAAGACCGCGTCCGCCGGTCTGCAGGGCGGTGGCGGCACCACGTCCATCAACACCGGACAGTGGGTGGTGAACGTCGAGTTCACCGGTTCCGGTCAGGGCAAGTTCACCCGCCTCACCGAGCAGACGATCGGCAAGCAGGTCGCGATCGTGCTTGACGGCGTCGTCCAGTCGGCGCCGCAGACCAACGAGCGCATCGCCGGCACGGCCCAGATCTCCGGCTCCTTCAACCAGTCCGACGCCGATGATCTGTCCAACGTGCTGCGCTACGGTGCGCTGCCGCTGGCGTTCGAGCGGTCCCAGGCGGAGTCGATCTCGCCGACCCTGGGTCGCGACTCCCTGCACGGTGGCCTGCTCGCCGGCGGGATCGGTCTGCTGCTCGTCATCGCCTACTCGTTCCTGTACTACCGGGCGATGGGCATCGTCGTGGTGGCCTCTCTGGTGGTCAGCGGCGGGATCATCTACGCGTCGGTGGTACTGCTGGGCAGCGCGATCGGCTTCACGCTGACCCTCGCCGGCATCGCCGGTCTGATCGTGTCGATCGGTGTCACCGCCGACTCGTTCGTCGTCTACTTCGAACGAATAAAGGACGAGGTGCAGGCCGGTCGGACGGTGCGGGTCGCCGCCGACCGGGCCTGGCCCGCCGCGCGGCGCACAATGCTTGCCGCCGACACCGTGTCGTTCCTCGCCGCCGCGGTGCTCTACATCCTGTCGATCGGCTCGGTGCGCGGGTTCGCCTTCACACTGGGTCTGTCCACCCTGAGCGACGTACTGATCATGTTCATCTTCACCCGGCCGCTGGTAGCGCTGCTGGTGCGGCGCAGGCTGTTCTCCGTCAGTCGTTTCTCGGGACTGAGCCCGAAGATGATCGGCGGACGGGCCGCCGCAGTCCCGGTGGCCACCACCAGGGCGCGTCTGGCCAAGCGGCCGACGCCGGCCGGGCAGAAGCGGGAGAGCTGAGACGATGGCACTGCTCGCGCGGATCTACCGCAGCGATTTCCACGCGGACTTCGTCGGCCGCCGCCGGGCCTGGTACACGGTGTCCGGTGTCGTCGTCGCGATCTGCATCATCAGCATGATCGTGCGGGGTTTCAGTCTCGGCATCGAGTTCTCCGGCGGCGCGGTGTTCCAGTTGCCGAGCAACGGCGGCACCGTGGAGCAGGTGGAGGACACGCTGGCGAACGCGGGGATCGACCCGTCCGACAGCGTGATCCAGCAGCTCGAGACGTCCCACCAGTTCCGGGTGCAGACCCGCACGCTCACCGATCAGCAGACCGAGCAGGTCACCAACACGTTGGCGAAGCAGTTCTCGATCTCCGATCCGGACCGCAACATCGCCGTGTCGACGGTGGGCTCCTCCTGGGGTTCGACGATCACCAAGAAGGCGATCCAGGGTCTGATCGTCTTTCTCATCCTGGTCGTCATCTACCTGTCGGTGCGTTTCGAGTGGAAGATGGCGATGGCCGCGATGGCCGCGCTGGTGCACGACCTGATTGTCACGATGGGTGTGTACTCGCTGGTCGGGTTCGAGGTGAGCCCGTCCACGGTGATCGCAGTCCTGACCATTCTCGGTTTCTCGTTGTACGACACGGTGGTGGTGTTCGACCGGGTGCGGGAGAACACCGCGGGAATCGCGACGTCCACCCGGCGCACCTACGCCGAGTCGACGAACGACGCCCTCAACGAGACGTTGGTCCGTTCGCTGAACACCTCGCTGATCGCGCTGATCCCGGTCGCGTCGCTGCTGTTCGTCGGCGCCGGGCTGCTGGGCGCCGGCACGCTGAAGGACCTGGCGCTCGCCCAGTTCGTCGGTATCGCGTCGGGTACCTACTCGTCGTTGTTCTTCGCGACGCCGCTGCTGGTCGACCTCAAGCGCTCCGATCCCGCGGTGGTGGCCCTCGACGCGCGGGTCGCCCGTGATCGGGCCCGCCGGGCCCGCTCCGGCGAGGGCCTCGCCGCGGACACCTCCGGTGCCCAGGCGGCGCGGGTGGTCGGCCGTGGCCCGCGGGGCCTCGGCGACGGTGACGACGGTTCGGACCACCTGGACGGGCCCGGTGGTTCGGGGGCCGCGGGCCCGGGGGAGGGCCGAGACGGCGGGGCGTGGGGGGAGCCGGTGACCGCGGGCGTAAACATCGGCGGTGCGGCCCGTCGGCCGCAGCCAGGTGCCGCTCCGCGACGCGCCGGGCAGCGCAAGCCCGGGCGTCGAGGGCGTCCAAGCGGTAAGAAGCGACGGTAGGAAACGTCTGCCGGACGTGACACGAACAAGCCGGGCGGGTCCCGCGTACGGCGCCGGCTGTGCCGGACCGTATGGAACACAGGCAGCGGACTAACCCGAAAGTGGGCGGAACGAAACGATGACAGGCATCGGCGAGGTAGTACCCCAGCGGTCCGCCACGAACGACGCGGCCGCCGACGTGCTGCGTAGCCACGTCCGGGACATCCCGGACTGGCCGCAGCCCGGCGTCGTGTTCAAGGACATCACCCCGCTGCTGTCGTCACCCACCGCGTTCGGAGTGGTGATCGGCGCCATCGCGGACATCGCGCGGGAGCGGGGTGCCACCACTATCGCGGGCATCGAGGCGCGCGGCTTTCTGCTGGCCGCACCGGTGGCCGACCGGATCGGTGCCGCCCTGGTGCCGATCCGCAAGAAGGGCAAACTGCCCGGACCGATCCGCAGCGCCACCTACGACCTGGAGTACGGCAGCGCCACCATCGAGATCCACGCGGACGCGGTACCCGCGGGTGAGAGGGTGCTGCTGGTGGACGACGTGCTCGCCACCGGGGGCACCGCCGCGGCCGCACACGGCCTGCTCGTGGAGTGCGGCGCCGAGGTGGTCGCACTGACGGTGCTCATGGAACTGTCGTTCCTGCCCGGCCGCTCGCGGCTTGGAACACTGGATATTGTCCCACTTCTGGCGATTTGACCTAAATCGGCACTGGTCTGCGGAAGGCGGGGGCCGGTCCCGGGGTTACGCTCGTCAGAGCAGTCCCCAGTCTGGAGCGGCCCGTGCCTGAGGCAGCGCCGGTGACCACCGGAGCGTCGTCGTCCGCCTCGGCCCCCACCAGGGAGCCGAGGTCGGCGGCGACGCCCGCGCGCCCGGCGTCCGGCCGCGAGCCGGCGGCTCGTGAGCTCACGGGCCGTCAGCCGGCGGCCGTCGAGCCGGCGGCTCGCCCGTCGCTGGGCCCGGAGTCGGTGGGCCCGGAGTCGGGTGGCCTGCATCCGGTGCCCGAGCGGGCACCGGATGGTCCGTCCGAGGCGGCGACGCCCGGCAGTGGCCTCTCGGCCGGTGGCGCGCCTGGCGGTGGCGCGTCCGGAGGGTCGCAGAGCGCTCCGGTCATCCCGCGGCTTGGGCACGAGTCGCCGCCGTTGCCGCGCCGGGTACGTGGTCGGCTCTCGCGGCTGTCCACCCACCGGGCCACGCCGTCGTCCACGCTGGACCCGGTGCTGCGGGGGTTGCTCGCCAGCCATCCGCGGGCCGACATCGACCAGGTGCTGCGGGCCTTCGAGGTCGCTGACGCGGCGCACGCCGGTCAGGTGCGCTTCTCCGGCCATCCCTACATCAGTCATCCCATCGCGGTCGCGGGCATCCTCGCCGATCTCGGGATGGACACTCCGACGCTGTCCGCGGCCCTGCTGCACGACACGCTGGAAGAGACATCACTGACCGTCGACGTGATTCGGGAGACCTTCGGGGACCAGATCGCACTGATCGTGGACGCGGTCAGCAAACTCAACCGCGTGAAGGTCGGGGAGGCGGCGCAGGCGGAGACGATCCGCCGGATGGTCGTGGCCATGGCCCGCGACCCCCGGGCGCTGGTGGTCAAGCTCGCCGACCGGCTGCACAACATGCGTACCCTGCGGTTCCTGCCCGAACACAAGCAGGAGCGCAAGGCCCGCGAGACGCTCGAGGTCTATGCCCCGCTGGCCCATCGCCTCGGCATGAACTCGCTGAAGTGGGAGCTGGAGGACCTCTCCTTCGCCGCGCTGTACCCGAAGCGGTACGACGAGATCGTCCGGCTGGTCGCCGACCGCGCGCCGAGCCGCGACGTCTACCTCGCCGACGTGATCGGCCAGGTGCAGACCGGTCTGCGCGACTCGCGGATCAAGGCGGTCGTGTCCGGCCGGCCGAAGCACTACTACTCGATCTACCAGAAGATGGTGGTGCGCGGCCGGTCGTTCGACGACATATACGACCTGGTCGGTATCCGCGTCCTGGTGGACTCCGTCCGCGACTGCTACGCCACGCTCGGCAACGTCCACGCGAACTGGAAGCCGATCCCGGGCCGGTTCAAGGACTACATCGCGATGCCGAAGTTCAACATGTACCAGTCGCTGCACACGACGGTGATCGGCCCGGAGGGCAAACCCGTCGAGTTGCAGATCCGCACCCATGCCATGCACAACCGGGCCGAGTACGGTATCGCCGCGCACTGGAAGTACAAGGAGGACGGGGTCGCCGTGCGTACCTCGGTCACCCCACGTCCCGGGCGGCGCCGCGGCGGCGCGGAGCCGGACCTGATGAGCTGGCTGCGCCAGGTGCTGGACTGGCAGCGCGAGAGCGCGGACCCCGGCGAGTTCCTCGACAGCCTGCGGTTCGCGGCGGAGACCGACGAGGTGTTCGTGTTCACCCCGAAGGGTGACGTCATCCCGCTTCCGGTCGGGTCGACCTCGGTCGACTTCGCCTACGCGGTGCACACCGATGTCGGCCACCACTGCGTCGGCGCGCGCATCAACGGCCGGATCGCCACGCTGGACACCCAGCTCGACAACGGCGACACGGTCGAGGTCTTCACCTCGCGAGCCCCGTCCGCGGGTCCCAGCGAGGACTGGCTGATGTTCGTCCGCTCGTCCCGGGCCAGGTCGAAGATCCGCCAGTGGCATGCCCGGGAGCGCCGCGAGGACGCGATCGTCGCCGGCCGTGACGCGATCGGTCGGGCGATGCGCCGCCATGGTCTGCCGCTGTCCCGGCTGATGAGCGGCGACGCCCTGCTGGGCCTGGCCAAGGACATGCGCTACCAGGATGTCGCCGCGCTGTACGCGGCGGTGGGGGAGAACCACCTGAGCGCGGCGTCCGTGGTCAGCCGGCTGCTGACGGCCCTGGGCGGCCCGGAGGGCGCCGAGGAGGACGTCGGCGAGACCGAACTGCCGATCCGCACGCTGCGCCGTTCCGCCGCGGAACCCAGCGTGCTGGTCACCGGCGCGCCCGACGTGTGGACGAAACTCGCCCGCTGCTGCGCGCCGATGCCCGGCGACGACATCGCCGGCTTCGTCACCCGCGGTAAGGGGGTGTCGGTGCACCGCAGCGACTGCGTCAACCTCACCGGGCTGCGCGGCGGCCCACACGACCGGTTGGTCGAGGTCGCGTGGGCGGCCTCGTCCGGCTCGGTGTTCCTCGCCGTGATCCAGGTCGAGGCGCAGGACCGCACCAAACTGCTCTCCGACGTGACCCGGGTGCTGTCCAACCGGCACGTCAACATACTGTCCGCATCGGTCACCACGACCCGTGATCGTGTGGCGGTCAGTCGCTTCACCTTCGAGATGGGCGACGCGAAGCACCTCGGGAACATCCTGAGCGCGGTCCGATCCCTGGATGGGGTCTACGACTGTTTCCGCGTCACCTCGGGCGTACAGGCCTAGCCGAGAACCAGGCCTGGCAGTCCCGGGCCTGGCCAGACCCAAGGGGGCGCCGTGGATGCAGAGACGGTAGGTGCGGGCTTTCCGGCCGGCGGCGGGCTGTCCCCCGCGCTGGCCAGATCGGACGCGGCCGACGACGCCTCCCGGGCGATGTCGGCCGCCCGCCAGGCAAGCGTGCGGCTTGCGTACCTGGCCCGGCGGATGGCCGCGCCGCGGATGTCGCAGGTGCCCCCCGAGCTGCGCGACATCGTCGAGGCCCATCGGGATTACCATCCCCGCGCCGACATCGCGGCCCTCGTGCACGCCTTCGGCGTCGCCGAGCAGCTGCACGCCGGACAGATGCGCCGCAGCGGCGACCCCTACATCAGCCATCCGCTGGCCGTCACCGCCGAACTCGCCGAACTCGGCGTCGACACGACCACCCTCATCGCGGCCCTGCTGCACGACACCGTCGAGGACACCGGCTACACCCTCGCCTCGGTGACCGCCGAGTTCGGGCCGGAGGTCGCCAACCTCGTCGATGGCGTCACCAAACTGGACAAGATGCGTTTCGGGGAGGCCGCAGAGGCCGAGACGCTGCGCAAGCTCATCGTCGCGCTGGCCCGGGACTACCGGGTGCTGGTCATCAAGATCGCCGACCGGCTGCACAACATGCGCACGCTCAACTTCATGTCCCCGGCCAAACAGCAGAAGATCTCCCGGGTGACGCTGGAGATCCTGGCGCCGCTGGCCCACCGGCTCGGCGTGAGCGTGATCAAACGCGAGCTCGAGGACCGGGCGTTCGCCGTGCTGCATCCCGCCGAACACGCCAGCATCGCCGCCGTCGTCGACGAGTTCACCGCCGCCGAGCAGAACAGCGGCGCCGTGCGGGACATGGTGTCGCGACTGCAGTCCGGTCTCGCCAGCGCCCGGATCGACGGCGAGGTGGCCATCCGGGCCAGTCACCTGTTCTCCATCTACAAGCGGGCCCAGGAACGGGCGCGGGCACCGCGGGACTACACCGACATCGTCCGGGTGCTCGTTCTCGTCGACGAGATCACCGACTGCTATGCCGCGCTCGGCGTGATCCACGCCCTGTGGCGCCCGGTGCCGGGCCGGCTGCGTGACTTCGTCGCGACCCCGAAGTTCAACATGTACCAGTCGCTGCACACCACCGTCGTCGACGATGACGGCCGCAGCATCGACATCCAGATCCGCACCGCCTCCATGCACCAGCTGGCCGAGACCGGCATCATCGCCCGTCCCGTCGGGGCCGGGGCCGACGGCGCCCGGCTGGAGGGCCTGTCCTGGCTGCACAGCCTGCTGGACTGGCAGGAGGACACCGTCGACTCGGACGAGTTCCTCGAGTCGCTGTCGTCGGACCTGGAATCCGACGAGGTGCTCGCCTTCACCCCGAAGGGCCGCATGATCGCGCTGCCGGCCCGGTCCTCCCCGGTGGACGTCGCCTACGCGGTGCACACCGACATCGGCCACCGGGCGATCGGCGCCCGGGTCAACGGCCGGCTCGTCCCGTTGCACACCCGGCTGCGTAACGGTGACGTGGTCGAGATCCTCACCTCCAACCTCCCCGGCGCCGGCCCCTCGGAGGACTGGCTCCGCTTCGTACGGACCTCCCGGGCTCGCGTCCGCATCCGTCGCCACCTGGCCCGGGCCCGGCGCACCTCCCCGTCCGGGTCCTCGTCGTCGTTCTCGTCCCCGACGGCTGGTGTGACCTCGTCCACCGGTGTCGGTACGTCCGGTGGTGTCGGTACGCCCAGGGTCGGTTCCTCCGTGGGTAGGGCTTCGTCCTCGCCTTCGGCCGGGACGAGCCCGACGGCACGACCGCTCGGGTCCGGCGGGGCGATGTGGCCGGCGATCGGCGCCGGGAAGCCACCGACAGCCGGGACCGCTCCCCGTGCCCTCGACGGCGGCGAGACCGATGGGACCGTGGCGACCGGTGCGACGGTGCCGACCAGGGCGAGCGTGGTGGCTGGTGCGACGGTGGCGGCTGGTGCGACGGTGGCGGCTGGTGCGACGGTGGTGGCTGGCGAGCTCGGGGCGGCCGTCACCGGGCCGGGACGTCGTGGGAGCGCTGGCAGCCAGTCCGCCGTCGCCGACGACGGGACCGGCGTGCGGACGCCGATCCGGCTGGCGCGATGTTGCCTTCCGCTGCCTGGCGACGCCGTCGTCGGCCTCACCACCCATGGGAACGCCGCAGCCCTGCATCGACAGGAATGCGCGAACGTGACCGATGTATCGGCGGAGCGTGAGCGGGTGCCGGTGGCGAGCTGGTCCATGCCGCAGGTCACGATCTTCCCGGCGGAGATCGCCGTCGAGGCGTTCGACCGCTACGGGCTCCTGGCCGACATCACCGAGATTCTCTCCGAGACCTCGGTCTCGGTACGGGCGGCCTCCACCACCACGTCGGACGACCGGGTCGCCCACGCCCGTTTCACCATCGAGGTCACCGGCCTGGAGCAGCTCGGCCGTATCCTCGCCGCGGTCCGTCACGTCGGCGGCGTGTACGACTGCTATCGCGCCTGCCAGACCCAGCCCCCGCCGCGCACCCCCCGGCCAGGCACGACCAGCCCGGTCGGCCCCGGCGATCCCACCACCACCACCAGCGGCTCCGCGTCGGCGTCCTCCCGTTCCTCCCGCCCGCCCCGAACCTCCCGGTCGCTGCCCGGATCGGTGCCGATGGCCACCGCCCCGCGGGAACCCGAATCGACGGTGGGCTAGCCGCCTCGCCCGGCCCTCGCCGCCGACGGCCCGCTCCGCGGACGGATGCCGAGGGTTGTGCGGTCGCATGCCGAGGGTTGTTCGGTGTGGGGAGGCCGAATCCTTGAACAACCCTCGGCATGTCGCGATGTCTGTCGTGATCCAGAGGCGCTGGAGCACCTGACCCCACCGCTTGGACCCGGCGAACGCACACCCCGCTTCCCGGGCGGGACGGCCGGCGGCGAAACCATGATCCGATCTCGGGCGTGAACCTCGGGGGTGGTGGGATGGTGATGGTGGGGCGAGCCGGGCAGGACGGTGGGCGGCGGTCTGGGCTCGGCGGGACAACTCCATTCGGGGGAGAAGATCACCCGAATGGAGGGGTTCGGATGGGCTGGTCCATTACGTACGGTGATGTTTCTGCTGAGGTCGAACGGGGTGGATGACCGTCCGCCCGGACCGGAGTCCGTGAGGCGTATCGCGGCCGCGCCGAGGCCGGAAGGGCGTCGGGGCGGGCTGCGGGAAGAGGTCCGGGAAGGAGTCTGGCGAAGGGGGTCCACGGAGTGAGCCGTGGCGGGCCCGGGAAGCCGGGTGATTCCAGTGCGGAAGGTGCCTTCCGTATGGACCGGATGTAACCGGCACGTATCCAATGTCATCCACGCCGGCAGATTGCGGGCGAATGACGGTGAGTGGAATGCGGTAGCCCACTCGGGGCGCCGAAAATTCAACGGCCGTGGCGGCCCATCGATGTAGAGTATCCTGCGTATCCCCGTTTCCAGAGGGAGTGCGCATGAGTCATCTGCAGGTCGTCGTCAGTATCGACTCCCTGGACGGCGCCGAGCGTATCGGCCGGGCGCTGGTGGAGGCCCGACTGGTCGCCTGTTTCCAGGTCCTCGGCCCGATGCGCAGCATCTATCGGTGGAAGGGCGAGATCGAGCAGGCGGACGAATGGCTCTGCCTGGCGAAAACGACCACCGCGCGATTCGACGAGATGCGCGAGCGACTCGTCGTCCTGCATCCGTACGACAATCCCGAGATCATTGCGACGCCGATAGTCGCTGGGCACGGCGACTATCTGGACTGGATCAGCGAGCAGACCAGACCGCTCGCACAGTGATCCGGAGCCTGCCGGCGCCCCGGCTGCCCACCTCAGTGCCCCCTGCCCACCTCAGTGCCCCCTGACGGGCTCAGTGCCCCCTGACGGGCTCAGTGCCCCCTGACGGGCTCCAGCCCCCGCCCGCTGGCGGCTCCCAGCGCGCACTGACAGGCTCCAGCGCCCGTCCGCGGTGATCCCGAGTCTGCCGGTTGTGCCAGGGACCGGCCGCGGTGACCGCCGCGGGAGGAATCAGACCAGGGCCCGCAACTGGTCGTCGAGATCCCGCACGACCTGGGTGTGCTGCCAGGGGCGCAGGTGTTCGCGGGCGCGGCGGACGCGGGCGAGTCCCAGCGAGAAGTCGGTTTGCGCGACGATTGCGAGGGATTCGGCGGCGAAGTGGCAGGCCGCGTCGATCTCACGGCGCTGGATATGCACCTCGGCGATGTCGCTGAGAAGCAGGGAGCGCTTCTTGGTGGCCCCCGGTCCGGCCACTCGCAGTGCTTCGGTCGCCGCGGCGTAGGCGGCCGCGGGACGACGCAGCCTGGTGTATGTGGTGACTTTCAGGCCGTCGAGCCGGCCCCGGTCAAAGAAATGCGTCCAGACCCGGCTGCCATCGCTCTCGCCGCGGTCGAAGGCATCCTGGGCGCGGTCGAGGGCGGTCAGTGCGGCCCGGCCCTCACCGCGGGCGGCCTGCTCCTCGGCCTCGCGTGCGGCCAGCCAGGCACGGGTCATCGCGGTGCTGCCGGCCGCGGCCCGTCGCTGCGCCTCACCGAGCAGCGCGCAGGCCTGGTCGTGGCGGCCCTGGCTGGCGGTCTGGTAGCTCTCGTAGCCCAGCACGCAGGCCCAGAGCCCGTGGTCCTCGGCGTCCCGGGCGGCCTCGATGGCGACCCGGTAGTAGGCCGTTGCCGCCGGCAGGTCGTTGCTGTCGAAGGCCAGCCAGCCCGCCAGCGCCGCGGTCTCGCCGGCCGTCGAGGTCAGCGAGCGGCGCAGGGGGGAACGGCCGGTGGACTCCAGCAGCTGGATGAGGCGCCCCAGATGCTCGGTGACGCGTGGCATCAGCGTCCGGGCGGGAACACGCTCCTCCAGGCCGTACAGGCCCGCGGTGCGCTGGCCCAGCTCCTCGACGAGCTCGGGGGTGACGCTGGCGCGTCGCCGCAGCGCCGCGGACAGCCGCTCCCAGGGGGGGCCGTCGGCGCCGGCGCCCAGCGGGACGACCGCCACACCGCCCGCGGCGGCCAGCAGACGCAGCACGTCGCGGCGCTCCACCGGCGGGCCGTTGGGGTCGATCACACTGCCGGTGCCGTGCAGGGCCGCCACCGGACCCGCGGTGACGGTCGCCCCGCCGACCGTCACGCCCGCGACATCCGCTGGTCGGCCGGGTTCCGGTCGACCAGCGCCGCCTATGGGCGCGAGTGCCTCGTCGTCGACGAATCCGAGTTCCACCGATGACCGACCGAACAGCGCGCGCAGCAACCGCTGATAGCGGAGACTGGGCTTTTTATCGCCCTTCTCCCACTTGCAGATCATGTTTCCGGTGACGCCGGCCTCGCGGCCGTCGTGCACCATGGAGAAACGGCGGATCTCGGTCGCGAGCCGTTCCTGCGACCAGCCCCGCTCCTCCCGGCTCAGCCGCAGCCGGGAGTTCGGTGTGCGTGGCGCCGGGCCGTGTCCGGATGGCGCGCCATCGTCGACGGAAGCACCGGTGGGGGATGTCCGGGACGCCCCCGAGGGAGCGGTCGTGAGCTGCATCGGGGCCTCCGAAGTCAATCGGTTGACTCCTGGAGCTTAACCCTCAGTGAGATATGCCGGGCATGCCGTCCGTGGTCCTTCCGGGACCAGAAGCGGAAAAGGTGTGGTCCCTGTGGTCTTTGTCATTCGTGGACGGTGTGATTCGTGGACAGTCGGTGTGCCGCTGCGGAGGGTGGCGCACCCTGGGGCGCGGATGGTGGCGCAGCCGGTGGCCGTCCGTCGCGGACCGTTGGGCCCCGGGCGTCGCCTTCGCCCGCCCGGGTCCGGCCTTCTACAGTGTGGGGGTGAGAGCCGGACCCCTCGACCGCCGACCTCGACCGACCGGATCCGGCGCCCCTGCCCGTCCACTGCGGGCGTGGCAGCAGGCGGCTCTGGAGATCTACCGTGCGCGTTCGGCGTCGGGCGCGCGGGACTTCCTCGCGGTCGCGACGCCGGGCGCGGGCAAGACGACCTTCGCCCTGCAGATCGCCGCCGACCTGCTCGCCGCCGGCGAGATCAGCCGGATCACCGTGGTCGCACCCACCGAGCACCTCAAGCGGCAGTGGGCGGCAGCCGCATCCGAGGTCGGCATCGACCTGGACCCGGACTTCCGCAACGCGGCCGGCGCCACGTCCTCGGACTACACCGGCGTCGCCGTGACCTACGCGCAGGTCGCGGCCCATCCGGCCCTGCACCGGGTCCGCACCGGGGCGCGGCGCACCCTGGTCATCCTGGACGA
Source organism: Frankia umida (assembly GCF_023242945.1). Lineage (NCBI taxonomy): Bacteria > Bacillati > Actinomycetota > Actinomycetes > Frankiales > Frankiaceae > Frankia > Frankia umida. The sequence continues at coordinate 246,993 of NZ_JALKFT010000007.1, read as the reverse complement.
GATCCATCACGCGGGCGACGCGTTGTCGTGGGGAGAGGCGGTGCGGGAGGCGTTCGCCCCGGCGACCCGCCGGCTCGCCCTGACCGGAACGCCCTTTCGCTCCGACGTCAACCCCATCCCGTTCGTCACCTACCTGCCCGGGACGGACGGCGTGCTGCGCAGCATCGCCGACTCCTCCTACGGTTACGCCGACGCGCTGCGCGACGGGGTCGTCCGTCCGGTGCTGTTCCTGGCGTACTCGGGGGAGATGTCCTGGCGCACGAGCGCGGGGGCGGAGCTGTCGGCGCGCCTGGGCGAACCGTTGACCAGCGACCAGACCGCCGCCGCCTGGCGCACCGCGCTCGACCCCCGCGGCGACTGGATGCCGGCTGTGCTCGCCGCCGCCGACACCCGGCTCTCGCAGGTCCGGGCCGGTGGCATGCCGGACGCGGGTGGCCTGGTCATCGCCACCGATCATGCGACCGCCCGGGCCTACGCCGGGATGCTCGCCCGGCTCACCGGCTCGTCGCCGTCGGTCATCCTCTCCGACGACCCCACCGCGTCCTCGAAGATCGAGAACTTCCGGCGTTCCACCGACCGGTGGATGGTCGCCGTGCGGATGGTCAGCGAGGGCGTGGACGTGCCACGGCTGGCCGTCGGGGTCTACGCCACCTCGGCGTCCACCCCGCTGTTCTTCGCCCAGGCGGTCGGGCGGTTCGTGCGTGGACGCGGCCGGGGCGAGACCGCTTCGGTGTTCCTGCCCAGCGTGCCGTCCCTGCTGGGGCTCGCCGGCGAGATGGAGGTCCAGCGCGACCACGCGCTGGAGAAGTCCCCGCGCGACCCCGACGCCTTCGACGACGACGCGCTGCGCGAGGCCAACCGCCGCCGCGACGCCCCCGACCAGCCCGACACCCTGTTCACCGCGCTCGGCTCGTCCGCCCACCTGGACCGGGTCATCTTCGACGGCGGCGAGTTCGGCACCCCGGCCGCGAGCGGCTCGGTCGAGGAGGAGGACTTCCTCGGCCTGCCCGGCCTGCTCGAACCCGACCAGGTCGCCACGCTGCTGCGGCAGCGGCAGGCCGCCCAGCAGGCCGCGGCGCGCAGGGAGGCGGCGAAGTCTCCCGGGCAGCCGCAGCCGGTGGTACCCACCGCCCGCACCGGCACCGGCGCCGCCGGAGTCGCCGGTGCCGGTGCCAGCGCGGGTATGGACGAGGACGGCGCCACCCGGCCCAAACACGAGATCATCGCCGAGCTGCGCCGCGAGCTCAACCGCCTCGTCGGCATGCACTTCCACCGCACCGGCAAACCGCACGGGATGATCCACGCGGAGCTGCGCCGCAGCTGCGGCGGGCCGCCGAGCGGCCAGGCCACGGCCGCCCAGTTGCAGGCCCGTATCGACACCGTCCGGCGCTGGGCGAGCTGACCCGACCGACACCGACCCACGTCATCAGCTGACCGCCGACCACTGACCGCCACCGCCGACCACTGACCGCCACCGCTGACCGGTGGATCGGATGCTGACCGCCGGTCTGCGGGGCGGGGTGGGGCACGGCGGGGCTGGCGACGCGGCGGGGTCAGCCGCCCTGGGAGACGGTGATCGAGGTGATCTTGGCCTTGCTGGCTGGCGCGCCGTCCGAGCCGCCACCCTCGACCCCGGGCTTGGTGAGCTTGTCCAGCACGTCCAGACCCTGGGTGATCCTGCCGAAGACGGTGTAGCCACCGGCGAGCGCGGCCGCGCCCTGCGTCGTCGGGTTGGCGTAGTTGATGAAGAACTGGCTGCCGTTACTGTCAGGCTGCGAGCTGTGGGCCATCGCGAGGACACCGCGGTCGTAGGTGACACCCTCGGTGTTCTCGTTGGCGTAGCCGTAGCCGGGGCTGCCGGCACCGGTGCCGGTCGGATCCCCGCACTGCAGGACGAAGATGCCGGCCTCGGTGCCGGCCGTCTCACGGTGGCAGGCGGTGTCGTCGAAGTACTTCGTGTCGGCGAGGGTGAGCAGCGCGTGCACGGTGCAGGGGGCCTTGTCGGCGTCCAGGGTCGCGGTCATCGTCCCGGCACTGGTGTTGATCACCATGGTGGCGGGGGAGGTGTCGACCTTGGCGGCGGCCTTGGGCAGCGTCGCGTTGCGGGCCGGGGTCTCGCCGTTGGACGTGTAGACGCAGTCCCCGACCTTGCTGGTCGGCGCGGCGGCCGCGGCGGAGGGGGTCGTCGCCGGGTTCGCCGTGGCGGTGGCGTTGTCGTCGTGGTCCTTGCCGGTGAGCAGGATGGCGGCGATCGACGACGCGGCGACGACGACCACGATGAAGCCGGCCACGATGGCCAGCCGCTGCTGGCGGCGGCGCTGGGTTTGGCGGCGGCGCTCGGCCTGCCGGGTGGCCCGGGCCTCGGCGAGCTCGCGTTGGCGTCGATCCCTCGAACTGGTGGCCACCGTCGCCGGCCCTCCTCATGTATCGACTGACGGTTGTGGACGCCCTACGCCTGCCGGAGTCGGTCCGCACCAGGGGCGGTACGCACCGATGGGCACCGGGACGTGGGCACCGTCACCGTAACCGTTCCACACGGTAACTGTTGTTCCAGGTCGACCGTGGGGGGCGCTCCGACCCACGATGCCGCTTCCAGGATGCCCGGGCTGCCTGTGCGGGGGCTGTCCGTGGCCGGGGAAGGGACGCAGGGGTGGCTGGTAGCGTGGCCGTGGGGGTGCGATGCGGCACCACCACGAGGCGTGATCATTCAGGGGTTGACGCGACGCATGCTCGACAAGCGATTCATCCGGGACAACCCGCAGGCCGTCCGGGACGCGGTCGCCGCCAAGGGCATCGACCTGGATGTCGACGAACTGCTCCAGCTTGACCAGGAGAACCGCAAGCTGCAGTTCGAGGTCGACGAGGCGCAGGCGCAGCGACGCAGCCGCTCGAAGCAGTTCGCGAAGGCCGACGAGGCCCGCCGCGCCGAGCTGCGCGCCGAGCAGGAGGCGTTCGACCGACAGCTCAGGGACAACCGCGAACGCCTCGCCCGCACCGGTGCGCGGCTGGCCGAACTGATGCTCGCCACACCGAACATCCCCTGGTCCGGCGCGCCGGTCGGGCCGGACGAGTCGGCCAACGTCGTGCTGCGCACCGTCGGCGCCCCGCCGAGCTTCGACTTCGACCCGCTCGATCACGTCGAGCTCGCCGAACGCAGGGGCTGGGCCGAGTTCGCCCGGGCCCGGCGGGTGGCCGGCGAGCGGGCCTACGCCCTCGTCGGCGATCTGGTGCTGCTTGAACGCGCGATCCACTCCTACGCGCTGGACCTGCTGCGGGGCAGGGAGTTCACCCCGATCTCGGTGCCGGCGCTGGTCCGTGAGGAGCCGCTGGTCGGCACCGGGATGCTGCCCAAGGGGCGCGAGGAGATCTACGAGATACCCGCCGACGACCTGTTCCTGGCCGGCACCGCCGAGGTCGCTCTCGTCGGGCTGCACGCCGGGGAGATCCTCGAGGCGGCCGCGCTGCCCGTGCGCTACGCCGGTATCTCCGCGTCCTTCCGCCGGGAGATCGGCAGCGCCAGCCGGGATGTGCGCGGCCTGCTGCGGGTGCACCAGTTCGAGAAGGTCGAACAGTTCGTGCTGTGCGCCGCGGACGAGGCCGAGTCGGCCCGCTGGCACGCGGAGCTGCTGGCCACCGCCGAGCGCATCCTCACCGACCTGGGGCTCAGCTACGAGGTGGTCGAGTGCGCCACCGGTGACATGGGCGTCGGCAAGTTCCGGATGAACGACATCAACACCTGGTTTCCCTCGCTTGGCCGCTACCGGGAGACGCACAGCTGCTCGACGCTGCACGACTGGCAGGCCCGGCGGGCGAACCTGCGCTACCGCGACGCCGACGGCACCATCCATTTCGCGCACACGCTGAACAACACCGCGGTCGCCACCCCGCGGCTGCTCGCGGCGCTGCTGGAGAACCACCAGACCGCCGACGCCGGCATCCGGGTGCCCGAGGTGCTACGCCCCTACCTGGGCGGACGCGAGCTGCTCTGAACCCGCGGGGCTGTGGCGGCGGGCCCGGTGGGCGCGGACGAGGGCGGGGCCGGCGACGGCGAGCCGGCGGCGCATCGCCACCGAGACCCGCTGGTCCAACACCTGGTAGTCGGCGCGTTCCACCTCGTCCAGGATGGCGCGGTAGAGCACGAACGCGGTGCGCATGCAGTCGCGTGAGGTGGGGTGCAGCAGGCGGATGCCGGGCTCGGCGCAGCGGAACAGCTCCCGGGCCCGGCTGATCTCGAAGGCGAGCAGCCGGCGCACCGGACCGTCCACCACGCCGGTGGCCAGACGCTCCCGGGTGACGCCGAACAGCGCCAGTGACTCCGCTGGCAGGTAGACGCGACCGCGGCGCAGGTCCTCACCGACATCGCGGATGAAGTTCGCCAGCTGGAAGGCGAGCCCCAGGTCGCGCGCGTAGGGCAGGGCGCTGTCGTCGGACGGTTCGAGCAGGGGCACCATCTGCAGGCCGATGACCGCCGCCGAGCCGTACATGTAGCCGACGAGGTCGTCCCAGGTCGCGTACTCGGTGACGGTGAGATCCATCGCCATGGACGACAGGAACGCCGCGAAGTGGCCCGGGTCGAGGGCGAACCGGCGGATCGTGTCGATCGTCGCCGGCAGCACCGACACCTCGGCCCCCGGGCCACGGCCCGGCCGAGTCTGGCGCCAGCCCGGGCCGTCCGGGCCGCCCGGAACATCCCGGGAGCTCGGGTCATCCGGGTCGTCGGGGGCGTGGCGGTCGTCGGGGTCGCGGCCGAGGGCGGCGTCGACGTGCTGGGGGGTCACACCGGTACGCAGGGCGGTCAGGAACCGTTCGCCCCAGGCGCGTAGCGCGACGGCCCGTTCGGCGTTGCCGAGCTGGGCGTCGAGGTCGTCGACGAGGTCGTCGGCGTGCCGGGCGAAGCCGTACAGGGCGTGGACGTGCGGGCGTTTCCACGCCGGCAGCAGCAGCGTCGCCAGGTAGTAGGTGCGTCCGTGCGCGGCGTGCAGCGCCCGGGCCCGGGCGTAGGACGCCCGCAGCCGCGGATCGGTGATGCCGGCGGCGGCTACGGCGTTCACGGCAGCCGGGAGGTGAAGGCGAGCGAGGTGGCCGCGGCGGCGAAACCGAGAGCCACCGACAGGCCGAGGAACCAGGTGGTGATCTCCCGGTACTCGGTGCGGTAACCGATGGAGCTGCCCAGGTTGCGGTAGACCGAGCGCAGCTCGTCGCCGGTGGCGGCGCGATGGTAGGAACCCTCGGTCTCGTTGGCGATGTCGTGCAGGGCCTGCTCGTTGACGGGGACGGGAACCTCCTGGCCCCCGACGTCCAGGGTGCCGCCGGGGGTGCCGTAGGCGATGGTGTCGACGGGGACGTGGGCCGCCCGGGCGGCCTCGATGGCCTGGGAGTTCGGCCGGCCCCGGGTGGTCTCACCGTCGGAGAGCAGCACGATCGCGGCGGGCGGTGGGTTCTGGCCGCCGGCGGACAGGCGCTGGCTCGCGGTGGTGATGCCCTGCAGGGACGCGAACACGCCTTCGCCGATCGCGGTGGCCGGGCCGAGCTGCAGCCCTCGGATGCCGGCGCGTACCGACTCGCGGTCGGTGGAGGCCGGCACCAGCACGGTGGCGCTGCCGGCGAAGGACACCAGGCCCAGGTTGATCCGCGGGGGCAGCTGGTCGACGAACGCCACGGCGCCCTGCTTGGCCGCCTCCAGCCGGGTGGGGGCGATGTCGGTGGCGGCCATCGAGTTCGACACGTCGATCGCCAGCATGATCGTCGCGCGTTCACGTGGGACGCGTTCGGCGCGGGCCGGGCGGGCCAGCGCGAACACCAGCCCGGCCAGGGTGAGCAGGAGCAGCGCGGCGGGTACGTGCCGGCGCCACCAGGCCGGTCGGCGGGGCAGCACCGAGGCGAGCACGGTGGTCGAGGACAGCCGGGCGGCGTAGACGCGCCGGCGCAGCGACAGCACGACGTAGGCCGCCAGCAGCGCCGCGACCAGCAGGTTGAGCCACAGCCAGTGGCCGGCGAGGAAGTTCACCAGCGCCCCACCGCGGCGGACCGGGCGGGCGTGGGGGTGACCGGGGCCGAGGCCGTGGCCGGGGCGAACAGGGCCCGCCCGGTCGTGCCCGCCCGCCCGACCCGCCCACCGGCCGGCGCGGCCGCGACGGTCGCGGCCAGCGGTGGCCGGCGACCGGCGCCGCGCCCGCGCCGGTTGGCCGCGGCGAACCGGGCGATGTCGACCAGCCAGTCGGAGTCGGTGCGCAGCACCAGATGGTCGGCGCCGGCCCGGCGCAGGGCGAGCGCCACCTCACGCCGGTGCGCCGCGGCCGCCTGGGCGTACCGGGCGCGCAGCCGCCGCGACGAGGTCGGTACCTCCAGCAGGGCGCCGGTCTCGGCGTCGACGACGGGCAGCAGACCGACGGCGGGCAGTTCCAGCTCGAGCGGGTCGAGCACCTCGATGGCGAGCACCTGGTGGCGGGCGGCCAACGCCCGCAGCGGACGTTCCCAGCTCAGGTCGGTGGACTGGAAGTCGGTGATGACCACCGCCAGACCCCGCCGCCGCGGCGGGCGCATCAGGCCGGCGATGGCGACGGACAGGTCGGTGGCCGCGGCCGGCTCGGGGCGGTGCAGCGGCCGGTCGTGGGCGGTGCGGGGGGTGGTGAGCAGGTTGCGCAGCAGCGCTCGCAGACCGGCACGGCCAGGGCGGGCCGGGTAGGCCCTCGTCCCGCCGCCGGTGAGGGCGACGGCGCCCATCCGGTTACCGGTGCGGGCGGTGAGGAAACCGACGGCGGCGGTCGCGGCGATCGTCAGGTCACGCTTGTCCAGCTCGCCGCTGCCGAACTCGGAGCTGGCGGTCAGGTCGACCAGCGCCCAGGTCTCGAGCTCGCGGTCGGCGATGAGATCGTGCACATGCGGGACGGTGGTGCGGGCGGTGACCGCCCAGTCCATCCGGCGCACGTCGTCACCGACGGTGTACTCGCGGCTTTCCGCCTTCTCGCTGCCGTGGCCGGGCAGCAGGCCGAGATGGTCGCCGAGCAGCATGCCGTCGAGGCGGCGCAGCACGGTGAGTTCGAGGCGGCGCAGCGTCCGCTCGATGACCGGATCGGTGCCGGCCGTCATCCGCGCGGGCCCTGCTCGAGGTATTCGGGGAAACCCGACCGTGGGTTGGCGCCCCAGCCGCCGGTGTGCGGGCCGGTGTACGGGCCGCCGGGCCCGCCGGTGACATAGGGGGCCTGCTGACGCGGCGCGACCTGCGGCGGGACGATCGAGGAGACGATGCGCGCGGCGATCGCGTCGGCGGAGAGCCCCTCGGCAAGCGCCTCGTAGGACAGCACCAGCCGGTGCGGCAGCACATCCAGGGCGACGGCGATGACATCGTCGGGGACCACGTAGTCGCGGCCGCGCAGCAGGCCGAGGGCCCGCGCGGCGGCGATCAGGCCCAGCGACGCCCGCGGCGAGGCGCCGTAGGCGAGCTGGCCGCGCAGCTCCGGCAGACCCGCCTGCTCCGGCGCGCGGGTGGCGAGCACGAGGTTCACCGCGAACTCGACGATCGCGTGGTGGACGAACACGTTGTCCGCCCGTTCCTGCAGACGCAGCAGCTTCGCCGGGTCGAGCACCGGCTCGGGCACGGGGGGACGCACCCCCATCCGCCGCACGATCTCCAGCTCCTCGGCCGGGCTCGGGTAGGGCACGGTGACCTTCATCAGGAACCGGTCGCGCTGGGCCTCGGGCAGCGGGTAGACGCCCTCGGACTCGATCGGGTTCTGGGTGGCCAGCACCAGGAACGGCCGCGGCAGCGGATGGGTGACTCCGCCCAGGGAGACCTGCTTCTCCGACATGATCTCCAGCAGGGCCGACTGTACCTTCGCCGGCGCCCGGTTGATCTCGTCGGCCAGCACGAAGTTCGCGAACACCGGCCCGAGTTCCACGTCGAACGACTCGCTCGTGGACTTGTAGATGCGTGCGCCGACGATGTCGGACGGAACCAGGTCGTTGGTGAACTGGATGCGGACGAACGAACCGCCCACCACCGTCGCCAGGGTCTGCACGGCCAGGGTCTTGGCGACCCCCGGCACCCCCTCGAGCAGGCAGTGCCCCCGCGCGAGCAGCGCGACGAGCATCCGCTCGACCATCCGGTCCTGCCCGACGATGACCTTCTTGATCTCGAACAGGGCGCGTTCGAGCAACGCCGCGTCCGTCGTGGTGTCCGGTGCCGCGAGGCTGGCCGGGCTGCGCCCTTGGTCCATGCCGGTATTCTCCCAGCCGCCGGGCGAAATGGGGGACCAACCGAGTCGGCACGGCGAGGTTCCAAGGGACTTCTAACCCCCTGTTCAGGAACTATCGCTCAGCGCAGGGCCCGGGAGCGGTAGTCGCGGCGCGGTCCGAGAACGCGCTCGGCGGCGAGCCGTCCGGAGACGAGCACCATCGGCACGCCGACGCCCGGGCGGGTGCCGCTGCCGGTGAACACCACGTTCGCCAGCCCCGACGCCAGGTTGCCCGGGCGGAACGGGCCGGTCTGCCCCAGCGTGTGGGCGGCGGCGAACGGCGCGCCCGCCGCCATCCCACGGGCCCGCCAGTCCGCCGGCGTCGTCGTGGCCGCCACCTCGATGGCCGCGCCGAAACCCGGATAGCCGCGCCGTTCGCAGGTGGCGATGACCTCGTCGCGGTAGCGCGGGCCGAGCACCGACCAGTCCAGACCGGCGGTGAGGTTCGGGGTGGGAAACAGCACGTAGTAGGCGTGCCCGCCGCCCGGGGCCAGTGTCGGATCGCTGCGCGAGGGCGTGCTGACCAGGAAGGACGGGTCGCTCATCAGCTCGCCGCGGTCGATGATCTCCGCGAAGGTGCGTCGCCAGGCCTGGCCGAAGTGGATGGTGTGATGGGCGGTGTGCGGGTAGTCCACCCGGGCCCCGGCGTGCAGCAGAAAGCAGGACGGGGAGTAGCGCAGCCGCCGCAGCCGCCGTGGCGCCGCCCCCGGGGGCAGCAGGTCGGCGTAGGCGATCGGCAGGTCGGGGTTGAGCACGACCACGTCGGCGGGCACCCGTTCACCCGCCGCGGTGTGCACGGCCACCGCCCGTCCGCCGTGGACCTCCACCCGGGTCACGGTCGTGTCATAACGCAGGGTCACGCCGTGTTTGGCGGCCGCGCCGGCCAGTGCCTCGGGCACGGCGTGCATCCCGCCGGTCGGGTGGTACACCCCGGCGACACAGTCCATGTACGAGATGACCGCGTAGAGCGCCAGCGCGTCGTGCGGGGCGAGACCCGCGTACATCGCCTGGAAGGAGAACAGCCGCCGGGTCCGCTCGTCGCGCAGATGACGGTCGACGACCGGGGCGAGCCGGCGGAACCCGCCGAGCGCGGCGAGCCGGGCCAGCGCCGGACGCATCAGCGTCAGCGGCGAGTCCACCTGAGCGTCGATGAAGTGCGCGAACTGGACCCGGAACATGTCCGTCACCAGCGTGACGAACCGTTCGAAGCCCGCGGCCTCCGCCGGCCCGCACAGCGCGCGGATCTGCGCGGCGGTGTCGGCCGGGTCGGCCCGCACGTCCAGCGACGAACCATCGGCGAAGAACGCCCGGTACATCGGGTCGAGCCGGGTGAGGGTCAGCCAGTCCTCGAGGTTCTCACCGACGCAGTCCAGCGCGTCCGCGAGCAGCTCCGGCATCGTCAGCACGGTCGGCCCGGTGTCGAACTGGTAGTCACCCAGGGCGAGCCGGCCCGCGCGCCCACCGGGGCCCGCCTCCCGTTCGAGCACGGTGACCCGCCGTCCGGCCCCGGCCAGCCGCAGCGCCGCCGACAGCCCGCCCAGGCCCGCACCCACGATGACGATGTGATCTGTTGGCCCCTGTACCGTGCGCATCAAGCCCCGCCTCCCGCCTGCCTGCCCGGTTGCCCGCCCGTGCGTCCCTGCGTCCGTCTGCGTGCGTCTGTGTGCGTCTGTGTGCGTGCGTGCGTCTGTGTGCGTGCGTCTGTGGGCGCCTCTGTCAGCTGCCCGCGCGGCGGGGAGATGCGGCGGCCGTGGTGTCGTCCCTACTGTGTCCGGACGGTGGCCGCGACCGCGAGACGTGACAGCGCGTCGAAGGTCGTGGCGTCCAGAGGGGCGGGGGAGGCCGTGGCCGCGGTCAGGGCGGCGAGGGCCTCTGCGGCGCAGGCCGCGATCCGCTGTTCGGCCAGCTCCAGCGCACCACAGCTGACGACGAACGCCCGTGCCTGGTCGAGTGCCGCGGGAAGATCGGGCCGATCCACCAGGGCCCGCAGCCCGGTCGCGTCCGGCTGACGGGCGGCGAGCGCCAGCAACGCGTTCGGCCGGCCGTTGCGCAGGTCCTCGCCTGCGGGTTTGCCGGTCACCGCCGGATCGCCGAACAGATCCAGGATGTCGTCGCGTAGCTGGAACGCCTCGCCGAGCGGCGCGCCGAAGGCGGCGTACGTCGCCAGCAACTCCGGCGGCGCCCCGGCCAGCAGCGCGCCGAGCTGCAACGGGCGGATCACGGTGTACCCGGCCGTCTTGTACCGGGCGATCCGTCCGATCCGCACCGACGGTCGGCCATCCGGAGCCGACGACTCGTCGTCCTGGCGCGCGGGCGGGTCACTGCCAAGGTCCAGGGGATGGCCGCTGAGGTCGAGGTACTGGCCGGCGACGAGCTCGGTGCGCATCCGGGAGTAGATCGGCCAGGCGCGCAGCAGCGCCGCCGGTTCCAGGCCGCTGGCCATCAGCAGATCGTCCGCCCAGCTCAGAAACAGATCGCCGAGCAGGATGGCGGCCGACTGCCCGAACCGGTCGCTGTCACCGGGCAGCCCGCGGGCGCGATGGCGCAGCGCCAGGTCACGGTGCGCGCTCGCCCGGCCGCGGCGCAGCTCGGAGGCGTCCATAAGATCGTCATGCACCAGCGCGCAGGCATGTAGCACTTCCAGGGACGCGGCGGCCATCACGATTTCGGGACCGTCCGCCGCGCCGACGCCCCGCCACCCCCAGTAGCAGAACGCCGGACGCAGCCGCTTGCCGCCGCCGAGCAGCACCTGTTCGGCCACCTCGAGGAACGGAGCGAGCTCGGGGTCGATCTCGAGCAGCGTGACCCCACGGTCGGCGAGGAACTGACGCAGTACCGCGGACACCCGAACGCGGATGTCCGTCATCGACGGCCGGGGTACGGTGCGGTGTGCCCGTGTTCGACACGCTCGTTGTGGTGATCGCCGTGGTCCTGTTGGCCGCCGCGATCGGCGGTCTTTCCCTGCTGAAACTGCCACCTGCCGAACTCGTCCACACCGTTGACGGTATAGACGCCGTCGAGCTGATGATGGCGGCGGGCCGCGTCGAGGTGGCGGATCGGGCCCGGGACAGCGTCCGGGCCGAGCTCACCGTCCGCCGTCGGCCCGGCCGGGCGGCACCCACCGTGACGACCGTCGGGTCGGTGCTGCGTATCGACGGTCGTCGCAGTGAGGTACGGGTCCGGTTGCAGGTGCCCGCCGGTACCCGGGTGCGGGCCGAACTGCTCACCGGCGAGATCACCCTGTGGGGCGTCGGCGGCGAGCTGTCGCTGGTCACCCGGGACGGCACGATCGCCGGCCGGGAGCTCGGCGCCGGCCCCGTCGCCGCCCGCAGCCGTGAGGGCGACGTGAACCTGCACTTCAGCAGCCCGCCGCGGGACGTCCACGCGCAGAGTGACACCGGCCTGGTGACGGTGATGCTCCCGGACGAGCGTTACGACGTCGCCGTGGAGTCCGGCGACCCGCGTGGCGTCGACCTGAACCTCACCGCGGTGCCCGGCGCCGCCCACCGCGTGGTGGCCCGCACCATCTCCGGTCGGGTGCAGGTCGGCACCACCGCACCGCTGGGCCCGCTGCCCATCTGACGGCCATCCCGACCGCCCGTGGTCCGTCGGTGGTCGTCCCTGACCGGCCTGCTGGCCGCCGGCCGGCCGCTGCCGGCGGGGGCTGTTCCCAGGCGTGGTCTCCGGCGGGCTACGCTCGGAGGATGACGGCGGTTCGTAGTGTGAGCGCGCGACCGACAACGATGGCCGAGTTCCTCGCCGCGGGGCTACCGTCGTTCTCCTTTGAGTTCTTCCCGCCGAAGACGTCGGAGGGAGAACGGCAGCTGTGGACGGCGCTGCGCCAGATCGAGGCGCTGCGCCCGTCCTTCGTCTCGGTCACCTACGGTGCCGGCGGCTCCACGCGGGACGGCACGATCCGCGTGACCGAGCGGATCGCCACCGAGACCACGCTCACCCCCATCGCGCACCTCACCGCGGTCAACCACTCCGTCGCCGAGCTGCGTCAGGTGATCGGCAACTACGCCGGTGCCGGGGTGCGCAACGTGCTGGTGCTGCGCGGCGACCCGCCGGGTGACCCGCAGGGGACGTGGACCGCCCATCCGCAGGGCCTCGAGTACGCGAGCGAACTGGTCAGCCTGGTCCGCGCGGCCGGGGACTTCTGCGTCGGGGTGGCGGCCTTCCCCGACAAGCATCCCCGCTCGCCGGATCTCGACACCGACGCCCGTCATCTGGTCGCCAAGTTCGACGCCGGCGCCGACTACGCCATCACCCAGTTCTTCTTCGGCGCGGACGACTACTTCCGCCTGGTCGAGCGGGTCCGGGCGCTCGGCTGCGACAAGCCGATCATCCCCGGGATCATGCCGGTGACGAACGTGTCGCAGATCGTGCGAATGGCGCAGCTGTCCGGTGCCGCCCTGCCGAGCGACCTGGTGGACCGTCTGCAGGCGGTCGCCGACGATCCGGCCGCTGTGCGCGCCGTCGGCGTCGACGTGGCGACCGAACTCTCCCGTCGCCTGCTCGACGGTGGGGCGCCCGGCCTGCACTTCATCACCCTGAACCGCTCCAGCGCCACCCGGGAGATCTTCCAGGCCGTCCGCTAGCGCGCTGTCAGGTGGGGCTGGACGTGGGTGTGGGGGGCGTCGCGGGCCGGGCGAACACCGCCGCGTACGAGTCGAACACGCACAGCAGCCAGTCCTCGCGGAACGACTGTGTGCGGGCCAGGGAGAATCCCGCCTGGTTGGCGGCGTCGATGACCTGGGTGATCAGCCCCAGGTCGAGGGTGCTGAACACCGAGGGGACGCGCACGGCGAGCATCACCTGATCCCGGTGGGGCGTGAACACGGCTGGCACGTCGAGATCCTCGATGTGCTCCACCACTCCGGTCGCCTGCTCGGTCACGGCACCCCCTGCCCGTGACCCTACGTCCCGGCCACCGTCCTGTCCTCGCTGTTTCATGGATGTGTGCCGAAGCCCGCCCCCGATCCCGCTCGCCGCCCCGATTCGGCCGGTCCCGACCCTGCCGGCCATCCCGATTCGGCCGGTGGTCTCGATCTTGACGGTTATCTCGCTCGCTGGTCGCAGCTGCACGGTGGGTACGACGTCCGCTCGGGGCTGTGGCTCGTCCGGACGTTCCTGACGTTCGTCCACCGGATCGCGCGCCCGCTGGCGGTCCGGCGGGTGGCGCCGTCCGCGGTGACCGCTGGTGGGGTTGTGCTGACCGCGCTGGTGGTGCCCGCGTCGGTCGTGGGTGGGCGGTGGCCGCTGCTCGGCCTGGTCGCGCTGATCCTCGGCGGCGTGGCGGACAGCGTGGATGGCGCGGTGGCGGTGCTGACCGGACGGTCCACCGCGTGGGGTTATGTCCTGGACTCGGTCGCCGACCGCTGTGGTGACGTGCTGTGCCTGGTCGGACTGTGGTGCCTCGGGGCGCCCGGGGGGCTGCTGGTCGCCGCCGGCTGTCTGCTCGGGCTGTTGGAGTACACCCGGGCGCGGGCCGGGAACGCCGGTTTCGGTGAGATCGGTGTAGTGACGGTGGGTGAGCGCCCGACCAGAATGATCGTGACCGGTGCCGGCCTGGTGGGCGCCGGCCTCGTGCCCGGCCTTGCGGACGTCGCCGCCGTCGTCGCGGCCACCGCGACGGTCGTGGTCTGCGCCATCGGGCTGCTCCAGCTCACCGTCACGCTTCGAACCGCCCTCATCGGCGCACCGCCCCCCGCCGGCCCAGCGCCATCGCCACCACCGCCACCATCGCCGGCCCCACCGACGCCGGACGTGTCGCCGTCCTAGGCATCGACGTCGGACGTGGTCGCCGTACGGACGTGTCGCCTGTGCGCAGGTGTCGCCCTACAGGCTTGGTCGCCGCCGGCGTACGGAGGTGTCGCCATGCGGGCGAGGCGTGCGGGGATGGCCAGCCGGTGCGTGGTCGTGGGACGAGTGTTGGTGGCTGATTGCTGGCTATCCGCGGCGATCTTGATTTGTGTACTGAGTGTTTGCGGAGGCTAACTGGGGCGGCGGATTGCGGAACCGAATTCGCGGTAGATGTCTCCTTTTCCTGCCGAATTTGCGGACGTATTGCTACGATCCGGCCGTATGCTCGTTTCGCCGATCACGATGGTCCTGGCCGCGGGGTTCGGCGTCGAGCCGCCCACCCCGCGATAAAGGATTCGGGAAAAGATGCTGTCGCAGATCGCCCGCAGATCGTCCCCACTTCGTCTGGTCGCCGCGGTTTTCGCGCTTGCCACCGCGGTGACCCTCAGCCTGCTGCCCAGCTGGGGCGCGCAGGCCGCCACCCCGCCCCCGGCCGCCCCGGCGGCCTCGGACGCGGCCCCGCTGGCGAAGGCCGTACCGTCCGCTCCCGGCCGGGTGCTGCTGCTCGGGCGGATCGCGCATCCGCTGGTGCTCAGCGTCAACGACCTTGCCACCAGGTACCCGCAGCACACCCAGACCGTCACCTTCCAGAGCGGCGCCGGCCCGCAGACCCACACCTACACCGGGCCGCTGCTCTACGACGTGCTGCAGGCGGCCAAGCCGTCCTTCCGGGCCGACGTGAAGAACGACTCGCTGCGCTACGCGGTGGTCGTCCACGCCAGCGACAACTACGAGTCGGTCGTGTCCTTCCCCGAGATCGACCCCGGCTTCGGTAACACCGCGAGCCTGCTGGCCGTGACCGAGGACGGCACGTCGCTGGCCACCGCCGGTCCGCGGCTGACCGCGCCCAAGGACACCAAGGGCGGTCGCTACGTGAGCAACGTCGTCGCCGTCGCCCTGGTGCGGGCCGGTCTGTAGCACCGCACCGGGTCTCGTCGGCCCCGCCGGATGTTCTAGGCGGGGCCGACGAGGTCGGCGACGATCGCCGCCGACAGCACCACCAGCGGCAGGCCGCCACCGGGATGCGCCGAGCCGCCGACGTGGAACAGGCCCCTGACGGCGGTCGCGTTCGGCGGGCGCAGGAACGCCGAACGCGCACCGTGCGAGGCCGTCCCGTAGATCGCCCCGCCGGGTGCCCCCGTGCGCCGCTCGAGATCGGCCGGGGTGATCGTCTCGTACCAGCGCAGCCGGTCCCGCACGTCGAACCCGCGGGCCGCCAGCAGGTCCAGCACATGGCGCGCGTAGCCGTCGGCGAGCCCCGGCCGATCCCAGTCCAGCCCGGCCTCACCCGCCGAGGGCAGGTGCGGCGCGGCGTTGACCAGGACGAACCAGGCCTCGCCGTCCGGTGGGGCGCAGGCCGGGTCGTCCGGGGTGTGCAGGTAGATCGCCGGGTCGGTGGGTAGCTGTCCGGTGAACACCGCGTCGAACTCGGCGTCGTAGTCCGCCGGGAACGTCACCGTGTGGTGCGCGAGCGGGCGGGTGGAGCCGGGTGGCCGCCTGGTGAGGGCGAGCAGCAGCACGAACCCCGACATCGACCGGTTCGCCCGCCGCACCTGACGGCGCCCGGCCCGGCCGAGCCCCGACGGCAGCATCCCGCCGTACAGCGCCGCCGCGTCGACGTTCGCGACGACGACGTCCGCGGGCAGCCGGATGCCGTCGGCGAGGCGGACACCGTCGACCCGCCCGCCCGGCGTGCACGTCACCGCACGCACCCGGGTGCCGGTCAGGACCCGGGCCCCGCAGCGGCGCGCCCGCGCGTCGATCGCCGCACCGAGCCGGCGCAGCCCACCCGGCACATACCAACCGCCGAACCGGCGTTCGGCGTGCAGGACCGACACCAGCGCCGCGGGTGCCCGCCGTGGGTCGGACCCGGAGTAGGTGGCGTAACGGTCCAGCATCAGACGCAGCCGCGGGTCCCGCACCATCGACTGGCCGAGCCCGCGCAGGCTGCGCCAGGGCGCGACCGCCGGGATGTCCCCGGGTGCCGCCCAGGCCAGCCGGCCAAGCCCGGCCGCCCGCACCGGACTGGCCAGGAACGGCCGTTCGGCCGCGTCGAAGACACGCGCGGCCCGCGCGGCCAGGCGCCGCCAGTCCGCGCCGGCCGGTGCGCCGAGCCGGGCGTCGAGTTCGGCGAGGAACGCCTCCTCGTCGGCGTGTGCGGCCAGGACGGTGCCGTCGGCGAACCGGTAGGCGGCGATCGGATCGAGCCGACGCAACTCGAGTTCGTCCTGGCCGGGGGGGCCGCCGGTCGCGGCGAACAGATCCTCGAACACGTGCGGCATGGTCAGCAGGGACGGGCCGGTGTCGAAGCCGTAGCCGTCGCGCTCGTACCACCCGAGCTTGCCGCCCACCGCCGGATTCTGCTCGCAGACGGTGACCTCATGCCCGGCCGCCGCCAGCCTGGCCGCCGCCGCCAGCCCGCCCACACCGGCACCGATCACCACCACCTGGGCCACGGAGCCGACTCTACGACCCGGCTCCGACCCGCACGGCCCGGGCTGGACGACCCGCGATGCGGACGGTCCCGCGGGATCGCGGATTCCCACCTCACCCGGGCGGCTGCTCCGGGTGCTCCATCGGGTGGACCCCGCCCATCCACCGATCGGTGGACGCGGTGACCGGGCGGCCCTTCCAGGTGGCCTGGCCGCGGCGGCGACGCCACCAGGACACCGTGGTGAGGTAGCCGAGCAGGCCGATCGAGACCGGGTGGGCGAGCGGATCGGGCCAGACCCGGCCGCCGGTGCGGCGGGCGGCGATCGTCCGGCTGGTGACGCCGGCGAGGTAGCCGAGGACACCGGCGGGGCGTCCGCGCAGGGCGGCGAGCGCCGGCAACACGTACAGCCAGCCCAGCAGGCCGACCTGGGCGGCGCTGGCCGCCGGGCTGCCACCGGCGGCGGCCAGCGACTTGGCGTAGCCGTCGCGCAGGGACAGCCAGTCGGTGTACATCCGGTTGTCGGCCAGCGGCGTGCCGTCGGTGACGACGCCCCGTCCGCCGGCCCGCTTGACGGCGCGCAGCAGGGCGACGTCCTCGATGATCTGGTCGCGCACGGCGGCGTGCCCGCCGGCCCGCCGGTAGGCGGCCGCGTCGACGCACAGGAACTGTCCGCCGGCCGCGGACAACGACGGGCGCGGGCTTCGCTCGGCGATCCGCAGCGGCAGCAGCGCGAGCCACAGCCAGGACAGCAACGGCTGGACGAGCCGTTCGGCGATCCCACCGGCCGCCTGACGCGGATACGGCGAGATCAGGTCGAGTCCGGTGGCGCGCAGCAGCAGGACGGCCCGGGCCAGCCCGTCCGGCGCCAGCGTCACGTCGGCGTCCACGAAGACGAGCGCGCTGCCACGGGCGAGCGCGGCGGCCCGCGCGCAGGCATGCGGTTTGCCGAGCCAGCCGGCCGGCGGCGCGCCGCCACGCAGGGCGACGACGCGTGGGTCGCGGTCCGCCCAGGCGGCGAGCAGCCGGTCGGTGCCGTCGGTGGACTCGTCGTCGTAGACGAGGATCTCCAGCCGGGGCAGGTGGGTGGCGGCGAGCAGGGCCGCGAGACAGTCGTCGAGGCGGCCGGCCTCGTCGCGGACCGGCAGGATCACCGAAACACCCTCGGGGACGGTCGTGGCTGGTGGGGCGACCCGCAGCAGCCGCGCGTTGCAGGCCGTGTGCACCGCGACGCACACCGAGGCGACCGCCGCCGACCGCACGACCGCCGACCAGGCGGCTGCCGACCACGTGGTCGCCGACCGTGTGGCCGCGAACCGTGTGGCCGCGAACCGTGTGGCCGCGAACCGTGTGGCCGCGAACCGTGTGGCCGCGAACCGAGGGGCCGCCGACCGGCTGTCCGGCGGCGACGGTGTCGCCGGGGAGCGCGGGCGCTTCACCGGCGCGCTCGCGGACCGGCCGGGTCGCGGGCCGGGACATCGCTGCGCCAGCGGCGCAGCGCGAGCACAAGGGTCGCGCCCATGGCGATCCCGCCGATCGCCGCGACTCCCGGACGGCCGA
Organism: Frankia umida; assembly: GCF_023242945.1. Lineage (NCBI taxonomy): Bacteria > Bacillati > Actinomycetota > Actinomycetes > Frankiales > Frankiaceae > Frankia > Frankia umida. The sequence continues at coordinate 228,903 of NZ_JALKFT010000007.1, read as the reverse complement.
AGAACGTGAGGTTCGCCAGCACCGAGGACAGATACGTCCAGCAGAGCATCACCAGTGGAACACCCTCGGACGCGGATGCGCGCGCGGACGTGGGCTCGGGCTCAGGTGTGCGGTCGGGCAGGGCGAGCAGGGCGCCGATCATGACCGTGCCGGCCAGCAGCCAGCCGAGGAAGTTCGAGATCGGGATGCCGTTGAGGGCCGGTCCCCCTGCGGCCGCCCAGGTCCAGTGGCCGGCCTCGACCATCTGCGGGTCGAGGAAGAGATCCCAGGTGGCGAGGACCAGGCCGCCCAGCAGGGCGGCCCGGTCGGGGGTCCGCCGGTGACGTCGGACCAGGACGTAGGTGGGGTAGGCCATCATCGCCCAGGCCAGCGGTATCACCGCGGTGACACCGAACACCCGCGGGCCCAGTGACGTCCCGTAGGTGTAGTGGCCGAAGGGGATGCCGGTGTGGACTCCGAGCAGCTCCACCCCCAGCCCGCCGCCGACGGCGATGACCACGTAGCCGGCGGTCCAGGCCAGCCCGCGGGTGACGGCCGCGTGGGTGGTGCTGGTGAGGAAGAAGAGCACCACCACGATGATCGTGAGGGCGTCCAGCGCGTGGTCCGGCATCAGCGGGTAGGCGATCTGCGCCAGGATCGTGGCCGCGGCCAGCAGGTGGGGCGCCCGGGGTGTCAGGGACACCGGGCGGGCGGACATCAGCGGACGGGCGCCGGTCTGCCGGTGCCCGGCGCATGCCCGTCGCCGGCAGCGCCCCGCGCGGTCGCGCTCTGGCTGACGCTGCCCTGCGTGACGCTGCTGTGCGTGACGGTGCTGTGCGGGGCGGGTTCCGGGACGGGGCCGGCCAGTTCCTTGCCGAGCACGGCGTAGGGGGTGACGGTGCCGGGGAACTGGAAGTCGCTGAGCAGCGGGACGAAGCCCTCGCTGTCGTAGAGCCGGCGGGCGCGGCTGCCGTGCGGTTCGAGGGCGGACAGCGCCGCGGTGCGCTGCGGCGCGTCGCGCAGCAGTTCGCGCAGCAGCTGACGGCCCAGGGTGTGGCCCTGGTAGGCGGGCAGCACGTGCAGTTCGACGACCTCGAGGACGTCGTCCAACCAGTGCCGGGCCGAACCCGGGGAGATGGCGGTGAGCGCGTCGACGACGACGTCGTGCCACCACTGGCCGGGCAGGCCGGGCAACGCGTAGGTGATGCCGACGAGGGTGTCATCGGAGGTGACGGCGGCGACGGCGCGCAGGTCAGGACGGTCGAAGTGGCGGCGCGCGTGGTGGGCGCGGTCGCGGGCGGCCCGGACGGGGTCGGGTTCGTGCAGGTCGAGGAAAGCCGCCTTGTACACCCCGATGACGTCGTCCAGTCGGGCCCGCATACGACTCGACGACCACCGGACCACGCTGATGTCCACGTCGGTCACCGGCGTCGCCTCCTGTCCGCCCCCTGCGGCCTGCTCGCACAGCCCGGCACCGAACAGGCCCGCAGGGCGGTACCGGCGGGCCAGCGGGCCAGGGCGCATCCTCACATCGCCTGACGATAACGCGGCCATCGCCGAGGGCGCCGGCCGACGGGAGCGCCTGCTACGTAACGTCGTCACTCTGCCGCGCAGGGCGCTTTCTCCCGGATGGAGGGCAGGCCGATCCGGTCGCCCGCCATGGCCAGTCCCGCGCAGCGTGCGGTGCCCTGGAGCAGGTCAGCGGCCAACATCGCGATGGCTGGTGCCTGCACGGCGCCGCCGGCGTTGGTGCCCGCGGCGATCACCACCCGACCGTCATGGCCAGGAAGGGCGGTGACCAGGGGTAGCCCGTCCGGGGTAGCGGGACGGGTGCAGATCCGGATGTCGCGGACGTCGTCGCGGTGCAGGTCGGGGAACAGACCGCCCACCGCCGCGAGGGTGCTCTCCTGGAGTTCGGCGAGGCCGTCGGCCGCCGCGGCGGCGTCGCGGGCGGTCAGCCCCAGGTAGCCGAAGCCGGCGCTGACGTGGATGAGCGTCCCGTCGGGGCAGAGCGTCACGTTCATCACACCGAGCGGATCACCGGCGTGGATCTTCACGGGTCGGTGCAGCCCCGGGTTCGGCAGGGTCAGCGACACCCCCAGCATCTGGCTGACGGCGCCGGCGCCCGGCCAGTCCGATCCGCACAGGCGGACCAGCTCACGGCCACCCACGGTGACGACGACCTGGCCCGCCCGCACCAGCCGGCCCGCCGCCAGCCGCAGCAGCACCGCGTTCCCGGTCGCCTCGAGGCTGTCCACCTGGCTGTCCGCCCGCACCTCGACACCAAGACCGACGAGGTGTCGGAGCAGCCGTCCGGCAAGATCATGAATGTTGACGGCGTAGCCGTCCACCTCGACCGCCCCCGCGACGGTGCGCGGCCCACCGGGCAACGGGATCGTGCGGCCCAGCCCCGGCCAGTCCCGCCGGAGCACCTCGTCGGACAGCCGCGTGACATCGCCGCCGGCCCGTCGTTGCAGCTGCTCGCCGGCGTCGAGGTCGGCGCCGCCCAGGTAGACCCGGGTGAGCCGGCTGTCCTGGCGCAGTCCCGTCAGCCAGGTCGCCTCGACCCCGGTGAACAGATGCGACCAGCCGCGCAGACCGAGGCGGTTCAGGGCGATCACCAGGTCCTCGGTGGCGGCGTGCAGACCGGGCTGGTCGGCGCGGTCGGCGAACGCCCGCGCCCAGGCCGCCTCGACCGGATCCAGGGTGGCGGGGTCCCGCAGCGCCCAGCCACCCGCGGCGGGGGAGCGGGTGAGCACGTCGATGCGGCCGAGGTCCGCCTGCGGCAGGGATTCGGTCGCGGACAGGTGGCGGGCGTTCGCCCCACCGAACGTCGTGCCCTGCTCGGCGTGGTCGGCGCGGTCCGCGGGGGCGGCGTCCAGCAGCAGAATCCGTCGATGTCCCTGGGCGTGCAGCAGCAGGGCGGTGGTCAGGCCGACGATCCCCCCGCCGAGCACCACCACCTGCGGCCCGTCCACCGCACCGGCGCCGGCGCCGATGTCAGGGCTGCCGCCCTCAACGTTGACGCGGTCAACGCCGGTGGCGGCAACGCTGGTGGCGCCGCGGGCGGTGAGGATGGCATCGGTGGCGGCCGGGGGTGGGAACAGCTCGGTCCCGGTGAGATCGTCCAGATCCGCTCGGCCGAGGGCGGTGAGGACGGCCTGGTCCAGATCGGCCTCGCAGGCCGGGGCGCGCATCGCCGCGGAGCACAGGGTGAACCCGGGGCGTGTCACCCCGCCGTCCGCCTGGATCCGGCTCGCGAGCAGGGTGCGCACGCCGACGAGCAGGCGGGGGGCGTTGTCCAGCACGACGGTGAGATCGCGCCGGTCGTAGGCATCGAGCAGGGCCTGCGCCGTCCAGATCTCGGGTTCGCTGACGCAGACCAGCCGGTCGCCGCCGAACGTCCGAAGGCGGGCCGCGTCCAGCAGGTCGACGCTCGCCCACCGGCCGGAACTGGTCAGTGGCACCGCGACACTGACGGCGTTCGCCGCCTCGAGCACCTCCTCGGCGCGGGCCGCCACCTGGATTCGGTCCAGGGGCAACCGGTGCCGGCCGGCCCAGACGGCGGCGGCCGACCGGTCCGCCACCAGCGACGGCGCGCACACCACCAGCCGGTGGCCCCGGGCGACGGCCGCTCTGGCCACCCGTCCGTTGATGTTGCCGGCGCCGACGAGCCCCAGGATCGGACGCGCACCGTCCGCCGCCGCGCTGCCCGCCTCGGCCGTCCCGGATGCGCCGGTGGGGGCGTGGGCGGTGGGGGGCGCCGGGAACAGCCGGTCGATGACGAACTGGGCGACGTGACGGGCGTTCACCTCGGGGGTGTTACGCACGGTGATACCGAGTTCGGTGGCGACGCCGAGATCGATGGCGGCCAGTGAGGTGCCGCGGCGCACCAGCAGCAGCGACCGGCGGTCGTGGGTGCGCCGGACGGCCATGGCCCAGCGGGTCAGCACGGTGGCATCGACCGCGTTCGCGCCGACCACGAGGGTGTGTGGGCGCAGCGTGACCAGTGCCTCGACGAGCTCCGCCGGGCTGCCGGCGAGGTCGGGGCGCAACGTCACGGCCGCGGTGTCGGCAAGCCGGCCGGCCGCCCGGGGGCCGAGCGCCGTGGAGATCAGGGTCCGTCGGCGGTCGGATGCGGCTGGGGGTGCCTGATCGCGAGACGTCAACATGCGATGTACTTCATCCCGGTTCGTCGGGGGCGCGTGCGTCGGCTCCGCGGGGTGCCGCGTCGGCACGCGGGGGGCGCAGACCCGGTGGCCCGTCGGATGCGTCCACCGTGCCGAACCGGCGTCAACGAGATGTCAACGACGCCCGCAGACCGGCCGGTCCGACGCAGCCGCGGCGCCGATCTTCAACGGAGCGTCAACCCGGGGTCGGCGCCAGGTGCAGCAGCGGATCACGTCCGCCGAGGGTGCCGCGGGAGGCGAGCACGGCGAAACGGGCGAACATCTGCTCGCTGTACCAGCCGACCTCCGGGGTGCGCCGCACGACCTCGGCGTGCGCCGGCCGGCCGTAGGCGAACCGGCGCAACGAGGCGGTGTCGTGCCACAGGCTGAACGTCCCGGTCAGACCGACCGGCGCCTCCCCGATCCCGGCGCAGAACAGCAGCCCCTCGGCCTGGGCGAGGTCGGCGACCACCGCCGGCACGGCCCGGCGGAAGGTCAGGGTGTGCCGGGCTGCGAGCCGGGCCCGGGTGATCACCGCGATCCGGGCGTCCTCGGCCGCGGCGGGCCAGTGCGCGGTGCTCGGGTCACCGAACGGTTCCCGCCGCGACCACTGGCCCCGCGCCGACAGAGGATGCAGATCGATACGCCAGCGTTCCTCGGCCAGGGCAGCCCAGGCCCGGATCGGCGCCGAGCGTTCGAACGACCGCGCCGCCGACCGGGTCTCCCAGACCGACAGCATCGCCCACTGCCGCGGGTCGGCCCCACGCATGCCCAGGCTGTTCGCCGAGCCCGTCCCCAGCAGTTTGGCGAACCGTAGCCCGCTGATGTGGCGCAGCGCCGCCCGGTCGGTGGCCACCCGGGCCACGGCATGCCCCACCCGGCGGCGGGGGACCCGCCAGAAGTCGACGGTCACCAGCGGTGCGCCGGCTCCCGTGGGACCCGACGGATTCGACGAGCTCGTCCCAGTCATCCGCGCATCTCCTCTGATCCGCGTACCGACGCACAGTGATGTTCACCTGCGCATCGAGGTCAGGCACAGCAGGGCTTCGTGGGGGGTGCCGTACTTGCGGGTGAAGGCGGCGGCCACCGTGTCGGCACCGTCGTTGTCCCGCAGGGGCACCACCCGCCAGTGCCCCTCGGCGCCCAGCGGATGGGTGCCGACCGTGGGCAGCGTGGCCACCAGATCGTCGGGGCCGCCGCCGTGCAGCAGCTCGTGCAGCTCGGGACAGTGCAGGTAGACGGCGTCGTCCACGCGGACGTAGGCGCAGCGCACCTCGAGCGGGTCGGCGTCGGTCGAGGACACCCGCAGCGTCACCCGCAGGTAGTCGTCCAACGAGACGCTGCCCGTCGGACCCCACATCCGGTCGAAGTACTGCTCGACGAACTGGACGAGGGTGGAGGAGATCGTCGCCTCGTGCTGGGTCGCCGCGGACGAGGAGACCCCGACCGGGAAGCTCGACACCAGCGCGCCGGTGTCCCACCGGTGGTAGCTCGCCAGCGGCTGCTCGGCGTAGAGCCGCACGCCCAGGCGGGCCTGCCCGACCGGGTCGAGCCGGGCCCGCAGCTCGGCCAGCGCCAGCAGGTTCGCCCGGATCAGCGCCGAGACGTCGACGCGGTGCCCGAGGTCGGCGGCGCGGGCGCTGGCGGCCCGAGAGTCGGGGTCGAGCAGCAGGATCTGCACGATCGCGCCGGCCGCGACGGCGGCCCGCAGAGCGCCGGTGAAGATCTCCCGGTGCGGTGCGATGACCAGGTCCGTCCAGGTGTTCAGCAGTCGGACGCTGCGCCGGGAGCCCGCCACCCGGGCGGTGAAACCGGCCGGGTCGAAGGTATCGAGCAGCCGTCCGCCGGTGAACTGGGCGGGTTCGGTGGCCATCGGCGCGGACAGTCGACGTTCGGCCGCGGCCAGCTCGGTGGATCCGCGTTCGCGCAGCAGGGTGACGGCCTGCTGCCAGGACCGGCGGGCCGCGGGCTGATCGCCGAGTTCGGCCAGGATGTCGCCGCGGCGCACCAGCACCCGCGGTTCCCAGACCGGGTCGGGTAGCTCCGCGAGCATCGGCAGGCACTCGTTGTAGGCGGTCAGCGCCTGCTCGGGCCGGTGCTGGTAGCGGTAGAGATCACCGAGTCGGCGCTGGGCCTGGGCCTGGAGCGGACGGTTGCCCAGGTCCCGCGCGATCGTCAGGCTCATCGTCAGGCAGGTGATGGCGTCGGTGAGTTCGCCCCGATCGCCGTACGTCATGGCCAGGCTGACCAGGGTCTCCGCCTCGGCGCGGCGGGCACGGGTGCGCCGCATCGTGTCAAGCGCCGCCTCGAAGTGCTCGAACGCGCTGGTCTGCTCGCCCCGGCCGCGACAGGTGCTACCCAGACCGCGTACCGCCCGTGCCTCACCGAGGTCCGCTCCGAGCCCGGCCAGGATCTCCCGGGCCCGGGAGAACCGTGCGGTGGCCAACGCCAGATGGTCGGCCGCCCGCCGGTCGACGGCCACCGCCGGCTGTCCACCCGGGTCGCGTCCGACGGCGTCCAGCCGCCAGAACGCCTCCTCGAAGGCCAGTGTCATCTCCCGCTCACCGAGGTTGGTCAGCAGCTCCGCCTCGGCCTGCCGGTCGCCACCGCGGCGCGCCGCGGCCAGGCCCAGCTCGTGCGAACGGTCCCAGTCCGACCAGTGCGCCCCGAACAGGTAGAAGTCGGCGGCCTCGGCGGCGAGCAGCCAGGTCGGCTGGTCCAGACCGGCCGCGGCGGCCTGTTCCAGCAGCGCGAGCAGGTTCGACCGCTCGGCGGCGAACCAGACCAGCGGACGGTGCGTCAGCTCGAGGAACGCGGGGCCGCCGACCTGTCCCGGGTCGCGGTCGGCGATCCGGGTCGGGATCGCCGCGGTCGGCCGCAACGCCGGCATCCCGCCGGGGCTGAAGGTGGCGACCGCCGTACGCAGCATCACCAGATAGGCGTACAGCAAGCGCTCGAGTGTCGCGGCGTGTTCGGCTGGCAAAGGTACCGGTATCGCGGTCAGGGGACCCGCGACCACGCCCCCGGTGGGGGCGGCGTCGACGGCGAGTTGCCGGTCGACCCCACCTTCGGGCTGGTGCGGGCGCCGTCCGTCCGCCTCGGGAGGGTCCGCGTCGGGATCGTCCGCCGGCCGCGCGCCGGCCGCGTGCTCGGCCAGCAGTTCGCGGGCGAACACCCGCAGCAGGTCGTGGAAGCCGTACCGTTCGATGCCGCTGGGGTCCGGACCGCGCCGTTCCAGCAGCTGTGCGTCCACGAGCTGGTCCACGAGGTCCTCGGCCTCGCGGACCTCGCCGGCGAGGACCGCGGCCGCGGCCCAGGTGGTGAAGTCGCTGACTCCCGGCAGGGAGAGCAGCCGGAAGGCGCGCTGTTCGTCCGACGGTCGGCCGTCGTAGCTGAGCTGGAAGCTCGCCCGGATCTCCAGGTCACCGAGCTCCAACCAGGTCAGTCGATCGCGTTCCGTCGACAGGCGGGTCACGATCCGCGACAGTCGCCAGTGGGGATGCGCGAAGAGCTTGCGGCCGGCGATCTGGATCGCCAGGGGCAGATAGCCGCACAGCCCGACGATGTCACGGGCGGCCTTCTCCTCCATGGCCACCCGCTCGGCCCCGACGACCCGCTCCAGCAGCTGCACCGCGTCGTCCGGGATCAGCACGTCGAGCACCCGACACGGCATGGTCAGCCCGGACAGCCGTGGTCGGCTGGTGACGATCACCGCGCATCCCGGGCCGGACGGGATCAGCTGCCGCAGCTGCGCCTCGTTCGCCGCGTTGTCCAGCAGGATCAGCGCCTGGCGGGTGGACAACAGCTGCAGGTACATCTCGACCAGATCGTCGGGGTCGGTCGGCACCGCCGCCCGGCTGACCCCGAGCGCCTGGACGAACCTGGTCAGCACCCGCACGGGCTCCAGCGGCCGGCTGGTGCCGCGCAGGTCCACGTACAGCACGTCGGTGAAGTGCGCGCGGATCCGATGCGCGATGTGGACGGCCAGGGCCGTCTTGCCGGTCCCGGCCTTGCCGGCGTAGGCGATGGCCACCGTGCCCTGGGTGAGCGCCGCAGGCTCCGTGAGCAGCGCCAGCGCGTCGGCCTGGAGGGTGTCACGCCCGGTGTACTCCTTGACGTCCGGTGGCAGTGAACTGCCACCGCGGGCGGGTGCCGTGACGACGACGGGGCGGTTCAGCGACCGCGGTGGTGTCCAGGCCAGCGACGGTGCTCCGCGTAGCACGTCCTCCTGCATCCGGCGCAGCAACGGGGATTCCAGCCCCAGCTCGTGCCGGGCGGCGAGTCCCGCCTGGCAGGCCCGGGCGGCGTCGTCGACCCGGCCGTCGCGGTAGAGGGCCAGCGCCAGCTCCCGGCGTAGCCCGTCGTCGGTGGGATGCAGGTCGACCTGCAGTTTCAGCTCGCCGAGCAGCTCCCGGTGGCGGCCCAGCGCCAGGTCCGCGTCGATCCTGGTCTTGGTCACGTCCAGCTGCAGTTCGGTGAGCGCGTTGACGTAACTGTGCGCGAACGGATGGTCGGCCACATCCGCGAGTGACGGCCCACGCCACAGCGACTGGGCCTCCTGCAGCGGGGCGATCGCGCTGACCGGGTCGCCGTCCTCCATCGCCCGCCGACCCTGCGCCAGCAGCCGGCGGGCCCGGTTCGCATCGATCTGCTCCGGGCGGACGTCGAGCACGTACCCCTCGCCTCGACGCTGCAGGACCTGGGGAGCGGGGCCGGCCTCGATGCGCCGCCGCAGCTCGCTGACATGGGTGCGCAGCGTGCCCTGCGCCCGCTCCGGCGCGGCTTCCCGCCAGATCGCGTCCAGCAGCCGGTGCGTCGGCACGACCCGGCCGACCTCGAGCAGCAGCACGGTCAACAGCACCTTGCGCTGGGTGCCGCCGATCGCCAGCGGAACGCCGGCCACGGTGAGCTCCAGCGGACCAAGGATCGCGAACCGCAGACTGTCGCGTTCGGGCATCGGGTCCTCTCGTCCAGTCCGCTCCTGGCGTCGACCGGAGATCACCTGCGACGCCGAGCGATGAGTGTCCACCGCAGCGTGCGCCGTGAGGGGGCGAGCCGGCAACCACCGATTCGACCTGACCGGTGTCACCTGCGCGTCACCGCCGTCGCGCGAGCGTGCCCTGGGTGGTCACGAGCGTGCGATCGAGGAGCGTGCGCGGTGCTCTGACCACGGATTATCCGGTCTCCGCTTGCGGGTTCGCGAGCATCCGCCGGTCGCTGCACCGCTGTCGTCGCCGTCTTCGATCAACAGAGTGTCAACCCTTGTGGTTGAGGTGGGGGGAACGGTCTGTTGATCCCCCGGAGGTGCACTGAGTCGGACGACATCGACGAACGACGGGCGACGGGTGACCGGGAGGCCGGTCCTGCCGCGGAGGTGAGACGCACAGATGACCACGACAAGGAGCACGACGCCGAGGGCGACGACGGGAGCCCCGGAGCATGATCCGGTGGGCGTGCTGCCCCGGCGGGCCGGTGGCCTGCCGCACGAGCTGGTGCTGCGCAACGTCCCAGGCGGGAACCGGGCGGTCCGGCAGGTGTGGTTCGAGGCGGACGAGGCCGGCGTGCTCGCCGACTGGGACGAGCGCGACCGGGTCGAACTGATGGCCGCGGGACGTCCCTTCGTGCTCGAGCGTGACCTGGACGGACGGGGGGTGCGGTTGGTCGAGCCGATGGGGCGTGACCCGGTGGCCGCCTTCACCCCGGCGCGGGTCGGCGGACGGGTGCTGCTGGCCGACGGGACGACGCTGCGCTGGCTCCAGCCGACCCGCGGCGTCTTCGAGAGCGGCCTGGTGGGCTACCGGGACGCCAGCATCGTCCGGTTCGCCATGGACGGCACGGCACTCGTCTTCGCCGCGCTCGAGCTGGCCGGGTCGGCGCGGGTGGGTTCGGGGGATACCGGTCGGGGGGATCTCCCGGACCCACGGCGGGGCTGGCTGCCCGACCTGGTAGCGCTCCTGGTGCTCAGCTGGTTCGTGCGGTTGCTGGAAGTGTGGCCTACCCCGTCCGTCGACATTCGCTCAGGCGTTCGCCACCTGGGTGTTTGACGGGCCGGTCGGCGGAGGCTACCTTTTCCCGTATTCGAACCCATGTTCGACTTCGGGGAGGGCGTCATGTCGACACCACACGGCGATCCACGTGGAAATCCGGGCGGGGTGTCAGGTCGGTCCTTCGGGGCCGGCCCCGGCGGCGAGGGCGTCCGGGCGCAGGCTGTGCGCGCCGCGGCGTCCCCAGCCGGCGGGGCGCCCGAGCGTGCCCTGCTGCCTGCCGCCGGGCTTCCGCACCGCTCTCGGGACGAGCTGCTCGCCGCGGCCCGCCACGGCCTCGACGAGGCCGAGTACGCCACCTGTATCCCGCAGCGGTACGCCCAGGCCCACCTGGCCGCCCTGCGGGCGGCCGCGGCGGTGCTGGCCGATCGGGCGCGGCCCCGGCCGGGGCGGCGTGGCCGGCCGCTGAGCGCCTGGTGCCTCCTCGTGCGGGTGGCTCCCGAGCTGGCCGAATGGGCTGACTTCTTCGCGGCGGGCGCCAGGCGCCGGGCCGCGGCCGAGGCCGGGTTGAACGTGGTGGGTCGCCGGGAGGCCGACGACCTGATCCGTCAGGTCCACCTGTTTCTCGGCGCGGTGGAGCAGGAGCTGGGGCTGCCCTCCCAACCGGTGCTGGCCGGTAGCGGGCCGGCGGCGCGGGCGTAGCCGGCCGTGGTTGCCCCGGCGGCGCGGGCCGCCCCGCAGAATCTCACCGTCCTGCGGGAGATCACCCGGATTCCGGCGCGACGGGCCGGGCCGGCCGGTGAGCGGCTGGTGCCGACGGTGCCCGCTCTGGCCGCTCTGCTCCCCGAGGAGGGGTTGCGTCGAGGGACGACGGTCACGGTCACCGGCTCCGCGTCTCTGGTGCTGACGTTGCTGCGCGGCCCCTCCCAGGCGGGTGGGTGGTGCGCGGTGGTGGGCTTCGCCGAACTCGGTCTGCTCGCAGCGGCCGAGTCGGGGATCGCGCTGGAGCGGCTCGCCCTCGTACCGGCGCCAGGGCCGCGTTGGCCGGTGGTCGTGGCCGCGCTGCTCGACGCGATGGATGTCGTGGTGGTCCGCCCGCCGGCCGCGCCCGGGGCGGCCGGCGGGCGGTTGATGGCCCGGGCCCGCGAACGTGGGGCGGTCCTGGTCGCTGTCGGGGCCTGGGAAGGGGCTGACCTGCGCCTGGTCGTGCTCGAGCGACGGTGGGAGGGCGTCGGCGCCGGGCACGGCCACCTGCGGATGGGCCACCTGCTGGTGGAGGTATCCGGGCGCGGCGCGGCCCGTCGTCCCTGCCGCGGCTGGCTGGCGGGCACCGGCCTGGCCGAGGCCGGGCCCCCCGGTGTGGAGCGCGCCGCGGCGGTGCCGCTGCGCCCGGCGGGGGTGGCCTGATGCCGGTGCGGATGCTGGCCGTGCACTATCCGCACTGGCCGGTCGTGGCCGCTGGATTCGCGGCGGGGGTGCCCGCCGCGGTGCTGGCCAGCGGGCGGATCGTGGCGGCGACGCCGGCCGCCCGGCGGCTGGGCGTCCGGCCGGGGCAGCGGCGCCGGGAGGCCCAGGCCCGCTGCCCGGAGATCACCATTGTGGCGCAGGACCCGGGTCGCGCCGCTCGTGTCTTCGAACCCGTGGTGGGCGTCGTCGAAACGGTGATCCCCGGTGTGGAGGTGCGTGCGGCCGGTACCTGTGTCGTCCCGGCTCGTGGCGCCGCCCGGTACTTCGGGGGAGACCGGGCCGCGGTCGAGCAGGTCCGCCGGGCCCTGGCCGCGGCCTGGCCGGCCGTCGTCAGCCGGGCCGCCGGGCCCGGGCCGGGCACACCGACGGAGGCCGGGGCCGAGATCGGCGTCGGAGCCGAGGTCGGGATCGGCGTGGCTGACGGGCCGTTCGCGGCGGAGATCGCCGCGCGTACCGATGCCATCGTCGTGCCCGGTGGCACCCCGGCCCTGCTCGCCCCGCTGCCCGTGGAGCTGCTGGGCGACGCTGATCTCGTCGATCTTCTGCGCCGACTTGGTCTGGAGACGCTGGGCAGCTTCGCGGCGCTGCCCGCCGCCGACGTCGCTGAGCGGTTCGGTCCGGCCGGCTCGTGGGCGCACACCCTCGCCCGCGGCGCCGATCCCCGGGCCGTCACACCCCGGGAGCAGCCCGTCGACCTCGGGGTCGCCATCGCCTTCGACCCTCCGGAGGGCCAGGTCGAGCAGGCCGCCTTCGCCGCCCGCCGCCTCGCCGAGGAGGTCCACGAACTACTGCGCGCCGCCGGGCTCGCCTGCACCGGCATCCAGATCGAGGCGGAGACCGACCGCGGCGGACGGCACACGCGGATCTGGCGCCACGACGGCCCACTGTCCGCCGTGGCCACCACCGACCGGGTCCGCTGGCAGCTCGACGGCTGGCTGACCAGCACGGCCCTGTCCGCGCCACCTGGATCGGTGTCTGAGGGTCAGGTGGCGATCCAGGCGGGGCTGGTGCGGCTGCGGATCGAACCGGTGGGGCTGGTGCCAGCCGAGGGTCGCCAACTCGGTCTGTGGGGGGAGCCGGGCGCGGCCGCGGCCCGCGTCGCGCGCGCCCTCACCCGGGTGCAGGGGCTGCTCGGCCCGCAGGCGGTGCTCACCGCGGTCGTCGAGGGCGGGCGTGACCCCGCCGACCGGATTCGGCTGGTCCCCTGGGGGGAGCCCCGGGCGGCCGCTGGCCTGGATCGGCCGTGGCCCGGGACGCTTCCGGCGCCCGCCCCGACCCTGGTGCACCGCCCCGCGCTCGCGGCCGACGTGCTGGACGAGGCCGGCGAGCGGGTGCGGGTCAGCGGCCGCTGCACGGTGACGGCACCTCCCGCGCGGCTGACGATCGGGGCGGAACAACCCCGGGCGGTCACCGGCTGGGCCGGGCCCTGGCCGGTCGACGAACGGTGGTGGGAGTCGGGGGCGCGGCGCCGGGCCCGCTTCCAGCTGCGCGTGGCGGACGGCGGTGGATACCTGCTCGCCCTGGTGGGCGGCCGATGGTGGGTGGAGGCCTCCTATGACTGATCCCAGCGCACCGGGCCTTCGCGAGCCGAGCCGTGGGGCGCCCGGTGGCCCGCCGGCGACAGGCTCTCGGCTGGTCGAGCCGGACGGCGGGGACGCCCCGGCCTGGTCGCGTCGACGCACGCCCTGTCAGCCGCCGAGCACGGGACTGCCCGGCCCGGCTGGTCCCCAGGTGGCCTACGCGGAGCTGCACTGTCACTCCGCGTTCAGCTTCCTCGACGGGGCGAGTCAGCCCGAGGATCTGGTGGAGGAGGCGGTGCGGCTCGGGCTCACCGCGTTGGCGCTGACCGACCACGACGGGCTCTACGGGGTCGTCCGGTTCGCCGAGGCGGCCCGGGCGGTGGGGCTGCCCACCGTGTTCGGCGCGGAGATCTCCCTCGACGCGAGTGGCGCCCGTGCCGGGCAGGCCGACCCGGGTGGGGATCATCTGCTCGTCCTCGCACGTGATCCCGAGGGCTACCGGCGGCTGTCCGGTCTGCTCTCCGACGCCCACCTGGCCGGCGGGGAGAAAGGCCGGCTGGTGGCCCGGCCCGAGCGGTGCGCGCAGGCGGCCGGTGGCCACTGGCAGGTGCTCACCGGCTGCCGCAAGGGCACGGTCGCCCGGGCGCTCACCCGTGGCGGGCCACCGGCGGCCGGCATCGCCCTGGCCGAACTGGTGGCCCTGTTCGGCCGGGAGAACGTGGCTGTGGAGATCACCGACCACGGCCATCCACACGAGTCGGATCGCAACGACGCCCTCGCCGAGCTCGCCCAGGCCGCGGGGTTGCCTCTGGTGGCCACCGGCAACGTCCACTACGCGGTGCCCGGCGCGGCCCGGCTCGCCGCGACGATGGCCGCGGTGCGGGCCCGGCGCAGTCTCGAGGAGATGGACGGCTGGCTGCCGGCGGCCGGCACCGCGCATCTGCGTTCGGGCGCGGAGATGGCAGCCCGGTTCGCCCGGTACCCCGGCGCGGTGGAACAGGCCGCGCGCCTCGGTGCGGCCTGCGCCTTCGACCTGCACCTGGTCGCACCGAAACTGCCCGACTTCCCCGTCCCGCCAGGACACACCGAGGCCAGCTGGCTACGGCTGCTGACCATGCAGGGCGCGGCGCGCCGTTACGGTCCACCCGGTCGGGAACGGGTCGCCGGCGCCTACGAGCAGCTCGCCCACGAACTGACCCTGATCGAGCGGCTCGGTTTCCCCGGCTACTTCCTGGTCGTCCACGACATCGTGGAGTTCTGCCGACGGCACCGCATCCTCTGCCAGGGGCGGGGGTCGGCGGCCAACTCCGCGGTCTGCTTCGCGCTCGGTGTCACCGGGGTCGACGCGGTCTCCTACGGCCTGCTCTTCGAGCGGTTCCTCGCCCCGGAACGGGACGGCCCGCCCGACATCGACCTGGACATCGAGTCCGGGCGGCGGGAGGAGGTGATCCAGTACGTCTACCGGCGCTACGGGCGTTCCCGGGCCGCGCAGGTCGCCAACGTGATCACCTATCGGCCGCGGTCGGCGGTCCGGGAGGTGGCCCGGGCCCTGGGGTTCTCCGCCGGCCAGCAGGACGCCTGGTCCCGTCAGCTGGACCGGTGGTCCCTGCCCACCCAGGGCGGCGCCGAGCGGGAACACGACATCCCCTCCGCCGTGACCGGGCTGTCCGAGCAGCTCCAGGGGTTCCCCCGACATCTGGGCATCCACTCCGGCGGCATGGTGATCTGTGACCGGCCGGTCGGCGAGGTGGTGCCGGTCGAGTGGGCCCGGATGCCCGGGCGCACCGTCATCCAGTGGGACAAGGACGACTGCGCGGCCGCCGGCCTGGTCAAGTTCGACCTGCTCGGGCTCGGCATGCTCGCGATGCTGCACGGGGCGTTCGACCTCATCCGCGATCATCACGGGCGGGACCTGGACCTGTCGTCCATTCCACCGGAGGACCCCGCCGTCTACGACATGCTCTGCGCGGCCGACTCCCTCGGGGTGTTCCAGGTGGAGAGCCGCGCGCAGATGGCGACGCTGCCCCGGCTGCGGCCCCGCCGGTTCTACGACCTGGTGATCGAGGTCGCGCTGATTCGCCCCGGCCCGATCCAGGGCGGCTCGGTGCACCCCTACCTTCGCCGGCGAGACGGCACCGAGGAGGTGGCCTACCCGCATCCGCTGCTGCGGCGCAGCCTGGCCAGGACCCTCGGCGTCCCGCTGTTCCAGGAACAGCTCATGCAGATGGCGATCGACATCGCCGGATTCTCCCCGGCCGAGGCGGACGAGCTGCGGCGGGCGATGAGTGCCAGACGGTCCGCGCGGCGCATCGAAGGGCTACGGGGTCGGCTCTACGCCGGAATGGCGGCCAGCGGCATCACCGGTGCACTCGCGGACGATCTTTACGCCAAGCTGTCCGCCTTCGCGAACTTCGGGTTTCCCGAGAGTCACTCGGTGAGTTTCGCGCTGCTCGTGTACGCCAGCTCCTGGGTGAAGCTCTACTACCCCGCGGTGTTCTGCGCCGCGCTGCTCAACGCGCAACCGATGGGTTTCTACTCGCCGCAGAGCCTCGTCGCCGACGCCCGCCGGCACGGGGTCGAAGTGCTGCGACCCGACCTCAACGCCTCGGCGGCGCGGGCGAGCCTGGCCGGGGAGCCACCGCGGGTCCGGCTGGGGCTCGCCGGGGTCCGGCGGGTCGGGGAGGCGCTCGCACGGCGCATCGTCGAACGTCGCGCGGTCGACGGTCCCTACGCGGACATGGCCGATCTGGTCCGTCGGGTCGGGGTGCCCGTCGACCAGCTGGAGGCACTGGCCACCGCCGGCGCGTTCGGCTGCTTCGGGCTGACCCGCCGCGAGGCGCTGTGGGCGGCGGGCGCGGTGGCACAGGCCCGGCCGGACCGGCTCGACGGCATGGTCTTCGGCGCCGACGTCGGCGCGGTCGCGCCCTACCTGCCGGGGATGACCGAGGTCGAGGAGTCGGTGGCCGACCTGTGGGCGACCGGGATCACCACCGACGGCTACCCGACCCGGTTCCTGCGGGAACGCCTCGCCGCCCGGGGAGTGACCACCGCCGTCGACCTGCGGGCCGTGCTCGCCGACCGGCGGGTGCTCGTCGCCGGCGTCGTCACCCACCGGCAGCGTCCCGCGACCGCCGCCGGGACCACCTTCGTCAGCCTGGAGGACGAGACCGGCCTGGTGAACGTGATCTGCTCGCCGGGCCTGTGGACCCGCCACCGCACGGTGGCACGGACCGCGACCGCCCTTGTCGTGCGAGGACGCGTCGAACGGGCGCAGGGCGTGGTCAACGTGATCGCCGAGCGGATGTGGCCGCTGTCGGTCTCCGTTCCCCCCCAGTCCCGGGACTTCCGGTGATCCAGATGTCGGCGGCCAGCGCACTGTGTCACTATCGCTCACTATCAGTCAGCCATCCGGGTGCTGTCGGTGACGAGGCGGGAGTGCGTCGATGCGGGATGTACGGGTGCTGCGCGAGGTACGCATCCTCCGGGACACGCGGATCTCCCAGAACGCACGGGTGCTGCGCCACGCCTGGGGGCTCTCGGTCCTGGGCCTGTCGATCGGCGGGCTCGCGGTGGGCGTCGCGATCGGCCTCACCGTCGGCCGCTGATCCTGCCGTCCCGAGCAAGCCTGCCGTCCCGCGCAGGCCCGTCGCCGTACCGCGAGCAGGAGTCGACACATGATCGAGGAGCTCGTGGCGGCATCCGATGTCAGCCTCGGTGAGAGCGGAGCCGACCTGCGACAGGCGGCGATCTGGCCGGGAGTCTGGGCCCTGCTGTCCACCTGCGGGGTGCCGAGGCCACTGATCGTGGACGCCGGCGGTGGCAGCGGGGGATTCGCCGTACCGATCGCGGCGGCCGGATATCCGGTGATCGTTGTCGACCCGTCCCCGGACGCGCTCGCCGCGCTGCGGCTGCGAGCGGCCGAACGCGGCCTCGACCACCAGATCACCGCGGTGCAGGGCGACCTCGGCGACCTGGGCGACCTCGTCGGGGTGGGCCGGGCTGACGTGCTGCTGTGCCACTCGGTTCTCGACGTCGTGGACGATCCGGCGACCGCGCTCGCCCAGGCGCTGCGGGTGCTGCGGCCAGGCGGAACGCTCAGCCTGCTGGTCGCGGGGCAGGGCGCCGCGGTGCTGCGCCGGGTGCTCGCCGGGCGGATCGACGAGGCGTTCGCGGTGTTCACCGGGGAGCTGGGACGGGCTCCCCGGCCATCCCGGCGCTTCAGCGTGGCCGACGCCGTCGCGCTGGTGCGCAGGGCCGGTGGGGAGGTGACGGATGTGCACGGAGCGCGGATCTTCACCGATCTGGTGCCCGGGGAGCGGCTGAGTGACCCGCGGGTGGTCGAGAGCCTGCGCCGCCTGGAACTCGCCGCAGCCCGGCACGAGTCGTACCGGGATCTCGCCGCCCACCTGCACGTCCTCGCCCGCCGCCCGGCTCGACAGCCCCACATCGATGATCATGAATGAGGGGTGCGTGGGGGCGGGTGGCGCCGCGCCGGAGAGCACCATTGCGGACCGTGACCCGCTCCCGGACCCTGCACGAGCCCACCGACGTCACCCGAACGGTGCACGCCACCGCCGTCGACCTCGACCAGGGGCCGTCTGGTGACGGATATCGCACCGGGTGGGTGCTCCCCGCGGTGCGGTTACTCGGTGTGCGCGCCGGCAACCTCGTGGCGGCCGGGACGTCCAGGCGCCAGCTCCGCCTCGGTAAGCGTCCCGCAGGCTGGGCGGAGCTGTACCAGGTCACCGACCGGGCCCGGGCGCGCTTCGGTGCGGCCGCCCTCGGACCCGCCTCGCTGCTCAACAGGCCAGGGCTGGCTGGCGGGCCCGCGGCGCCACGCCGGTCGGGCGAGTCCGGCCGGCGCGAGCAAGCATGAACGGCGCGGCTGCGGGCACCGCAGGAAGGGAAGGGAATCGCGCGGTTCCGGCCGGCATGACGGGTTGCCTACCGCCGCCGCCCCGGCATGCCTATTCTTGGTTGTGCGGACCCGTCACTGCGGGTCTGAGGTCGTGGGAGGAGCGTCGATGCCGCTCTCGGAGAACGAGCAGCGCCTGCTGGAGCAGATCGAGCGCGCTCTCGTCGAGGATGATCCGAAGTTCGCCAGTGCAGTCAGGTCGACGGAGCCCCGCACCTACCTGTTGCGCCGGGTGCGCCGCAGTGCGTTCGTCTTCCTGCTCGGGCTTGTGGTTCTGGTCGTCGGCGTGGTGCTCAACCAGGTGCCGCTCACGGTGATTCTGGGCATCCTCGGGTTCACGATGATGCTCCTCGCCGCCCTGCGCGGAGCCGCTGATCTACGGCGGATCAGCGGTCGGGAGACCGGCGGGCGTCGTCCAGCGGCCCGTGGGCGCGGCGGGAAGTCGCGGCCCCGCACCAGGGCGCCGTTCATGGAGCGCATCGAGGAGCGTTGGCGTCGCCGCTGGGAGGACCGCCCCTGAGCATCCGCTCCGTGGTATGTCGGACATCGGCGGTACAGCCGTCGGCGTCCGGGTGGTTCGGCGATGGCTGGCGCGTGGTCATTGGCCGCTCGGGTGCGTGGATGTGCGGGTGTGCGGGTGTGCGGGTGCGCGCACGGGTCATCGTGGCGGGTTCGGCTCCGCGCTGGCCCCGGTGGCGACCCGTGTGGGTCAGCGGCGGGAGCTGATGGCTGGTTCTGGGCGGCCGGTGTCCGACTCGTCCGGATGGTGCGGGTCGATCGGCGCGGGAGGCTCCTCGGTCGGGATGCCAGAGTCCGGGGTGGGCGGGGCGGCGGGTCGCGGCGCGCGGTACAGCACGGACGCCGGTGCCAGGCGGGCCATGATGCGGCGTCCGCGGGGGGCGATCGACCACAGCGTGTCCGATGCGATCAGCACGTCCCTGGTGATCTCGGCCGGCGGGGGCGGGCTGGCGAGTTCCGGCGGAGCGTAGCGGGCGCGTTCCTCGGCGGCCGCGAGTCGTTCGAGTGCCTCGCGGGCCTGGGCGTATCGGAGAGACGGTGCGGCGTCCGGGGTCAGGTCGTCGTCCGGGCCGGGCTCGTCAGGGGCGGGGGAACCGCTGATGGCAGGGGAGTCGTGGGCGCGCACGGGTCCGCCGCCGGGGGTGGGTTCGGCGTCGAGGTAGCTGCTCAGACGGGCGACGCCGGTTCGGGGGGAGTCGCTCGGGCGGATCGTCACGCCCAGATCCGCGGCGACGTCGAGCAGTTCCGACCAGGCGTCATGTACCTGGTCGACCGAGCCAGGCGCACCGGCGCCGGAAGCGGCGCCGGCACCGCCGGCATGGCGGCCGGGACGCAGCCGGGTGCGGCGGCGGCGTAGCCGGATCAACCCGGGCACCGCCAGCGCGAGCAGCACCGGGCCGGCGGCGACGAGCAGCACGATCGCCCACCAGGGGAAGCCGCCGCCGGTCGCGCCGTGGGGAGCGTCGGCGGCGGTGTCGGACGCGCCACCTGTGGCGGTGGCGGTGGGAGTCGCGCTCGGGTCCTGCCCGCTACCGGTGCTGGGATCCGGTTCGGGGGCGACCTGGGTCTGCGGGCCGGGCGCCAGCGCCGCGTCCGGGTCCTCGACGCCGGCGGGGGCGTAGGACGGGGCGGTGGTCGCACCATCAGCGCGGCGGGTCGGTTCGAAGCCGAGCCAGCCCACCGACGGGAACCAGACCTCGGGCCAGGCGTGCGCCTGCCGATTGGTGACCAGGTAGGTGCCGTCCGGTTGCTGTTCACCTGGTACGAAGCCGATCGCGACCCGCGCGGGTATCCCCAGCATCCGCACGAGCACGGTCATCGCCGAGGCGAACTGTTCGCAGTAGCCGCGGTGGGTGTCGAACAGGAACGCGGCGAGCGCGCCGTCCTGGGTGGTGGGTGCGCCCTGCAGGTCATAGGTGAACGTGGGGCCACGCAGGTACTCCTGGATGGCGTAGACCTTCTCGTAGGTGGTGGCGGCACCCTGGGTGAGGGTGGTGAGCAGGGTGCGCAGCCGGCCGTCGAGGTTCGCCGGCAGCAGTGTGTCGATGGCCAGGTCCGCGGGCACACGGCCGTTGGAGCTCAGCAGCTGCGCCCGGGTCGGATCCGGACTGACCGCCTCGACCTGGTAGCGCACACCGGCCGTCGAGGTGCGGGTCGAGAAGATGGTGCCGGTCGGATCGGCGAGCCGCCAGTCGCCGACCAGGCCCTTGATCTTCGTCGGGATGCCGGGCACCGGCAGGTACAGCTCGTTGAACCGGTCGCTGATCGTGACCTCGGCGCTGGCGATGCTGGTCGTCCCACCAAGCTGTGGTTTCGGGAGACCCTCGCTCACCCGGTCGTCGCGGGTGGCGTTGAGCGCCCGCAGGGTGAACAGCTGGCCGTCGAAGTTCTCCAGCGCGGTCAGCCGCAGGTAGCGGGGAGTCTCGGTGCGCACGCGCAGCAGCGGGATGGTGGCGTCGGAGTGCAGCTGCTGGCTGACCGAGACGATCGGCTGGACGACACTGGCCGAACTCGGGCCGTCACCAGCGCCGTAGCCGCTGCGCCGTGAGACCAGCCCGGAACCGTCCAGCGACGGCAGTGCCAGCGGCAGGGTGACCGCGACGACCAGCGCGGCCAGCGAAACCCCGAGGGCCGTCACGGCCACCCGGGGGCGCGGCGGCTCACCGGCCGACCCGTCGGCGCCGGCCCCGGTGGACGTGGCCACGGGACGGCCCCACCGGCCGATGGCGAGCCGTCCATCCAGCAGAAGCAGGGCGACGAAGCTCACCGCGCCGAGGCCGAACGCCAGCGCGCCGACCCCGCCTGGCAGGATCGCCGCCGACACCGCGTACAACGCCAGCAGCGGCAGCCCGCCGAGGGTCGGCCGCTCCAGGGTCACCACGATCAGCTCGACGAGCATGGTGGTCAGATAGACGCCGAGCACGATGAGCACGACCAGACCCGGCCGGTGCGGGACCGGCGTGGCCAGCCGCGAGATGTCCGAGCCGCCGTCGGCGATGAGATCGCGCAGGGTGCGTACGGTCAGCGGGGTCGGGATGAGCCCGAGCAGCGCCGTGCCACGGGCGCAGAGCAGTGTGACCGTCACGGCCAGGCCGGCGAGGCTGATCACCAGCCCGGCCACGGTGGGCAGCCGCAGCAGCCGGCTCACCGTCGCGGTCACCACGGCGACGACCACCGCGATCACTACCGGGACCAGCCACCAGCGGGTGCCGTCGAACAGCCGGGACAGCGCACTGGACGACAGCAGACAGGCCACCGTGGTGACCGCGGTGGGCGCGAAGCGACGGTTCACCTGCCCACCGCCGCGCCGCGCAGCCCCGGAACCGCCGGGGCACCCCGCCCGGGCGACACACTCGGCCCGACCGCGCCGTCACGACCGGCCGCGACACCCCGGCCGGGGAGATCACCCGGGCGGCCAGGCCCACCCGCGCCGGTGGCCGTGGCGCCGAGGCGACCGCTCGCCGCCGCCGGACCGCGGGCAGCGCCACCGGCGCCCGGCCACAGGGCGGCCAGCCGCGCCCCACGTGGGGCGACGAGCACCGCCCAGCCGGCCCGCGACAGAATTCCGCGCACCGCGACCAGGTCGCCGGCCGCCGATTCGGGTGCGGCGCCGGGATCCCAGCTGGTCACGTCGAGGAGGACGGCGATGGCCGGGGCGCCGGTCGGACGCAGCCCGCACAGCGCCGTGGCCAGCGTGGAATCGGCGTGCCCCAGCACCGCCACGATCATGCCGCCCTGGCCGGCACCGGCGCCGGCGCCGGGACGCCGCACCGCGGCCAACGCCGGACGCAGGGACGCCGTCTGCGCCGGGGACAGCGTGGACAACTCGTCGAGCAGGCCGGACAGGGCCGTGCCGGCGATCGTCGTGACCGGGCCACGGTCGGTGATCAGCCGGACGCGATGCCCGCCGCGGGCCAGGTGCATCCCGATGCCGCCGACGGCGCCGATCGCCCATTCGAACGCGTCCGACCCGGGGGCGCCGGTGAAGCCGGGGGAGCCGGGCCACGCCTGGGCCCGGGAATCCAACAGCAGGGTGGCGGCGCTGGTGTGCGGATGCTCCTCCCGGCGGACCATCATCTCGCCGGAGCGGGCGGTCGTCTTCCAGTGCACCCGGCGCAGGTCATCGCCCGGCCGGTAGGGACGGGTGGTGGTCTCGTCCTCCCCGACGAGGCCGCTGACGCGACGCTGCTCGGCCCGCTGGCTCGCCGACCCGCGGGGCAGCGTGCGGGGCAGCCGCTCCAGCGCCGGGGCGACGACCAGCTCGTCCAGGCTGCGGAAGCTGCGGGTCAGTTCGCACAGGCCGAACGGGTCGCCCAGGCGGATCGCCATCGGGCCGATCTGGTAACGCCCGCGGGTCGTCGCCCGCAGCGCGTAGGTCAGATCACGGCGGCCACCCGGTTCGATCCGGTCGAGGACGAACCGCGCCCCGCCGCCGAGCCCGGAACCGGCGGTGTCCTCCACGAGCAGCACCGAGGACGCCGAGCGGCTGACGTTCTCCAACTGGATGCGCACGGCCACCCGGTCACCGGCGGTGACCCGACGTGGCTCGAGGCGCCGGGTGCACGACAACCGGTACCGGGTGCGGCACACCACGGCCGCCGCGAGGATCGGCAGGCAGGCCAGCAGAATCCCGATGCGCAGCAGATCCTGCTCGCCGAGCAGGACGGCGGACACCACGCAGGCGGCTCCGGCCGCCAGAAACGAGCGGCCCCGGATCGTCAGACCGCGTAGTGCCGCGACAAAATCCCGCACACGCAGCTCTAACGACCGTGGCGCAGCGGGCGTGCCCCGCCGGGTCGGACAACGGGCACCCGATCCAGAATGTCGGCCAGAATACGGCCGCATACCTCGGTGGCCGGCTCACCGGAAAGCAGGATCTCCGGATGGGCCAGCAGCCGGTGGGCCAGCACCGGAATCGCCATCTCCTGGACGTCGTCGGGTAGGACGAAGGCCCGCTGGTCGAGGGCGGCCCGCGCCCGGGCGGTGCGGATGAGGTGCAGCGCCGCCCGCGGAGAGGCGCCGAGCGACACATCGGGATGCGCGCGGGTGGCGCCGACCAGATCGACGATGTACTGGCGTACCTCGGGGGAGACGTGCACCGTGCGAACCAGGGCGACGAGCCGGATGATCTCGGCGGCGTCGGTGACCGGGGTGACGCCGGTCAGCGGATTGTTGCTGCCGTGCGAGTCGAGCATCGCCATCTCGGCGGCGGGTGACGGGTAGCCCATCGAGATACGGGCGGTGAAACGGTCGCGCTGGGCCTCGGGAAGCGCCCGGGTGCCTTCCATCTCCACCGGGTTCTGGGTGGCGATCACCATGAACGGCGGTTCGAGCCGGTAGGTGACGCCGTCGACGGTGACCTGGTGCTCCTCCATGCATTCGAGCAGGGCCGACTGCGCCTTGGGCTCGGCCCGGTTGATCTCGTCGCCGACGACGATGTTCGCGAACACCGGGCCCGGCCGGAACTCGAAGTCGCGGGTGCCCTGGTTGTAGACGCTCACGCCGGTGACGTCACCGGGCAGCAGATCCGGCGTGAACTGGATGCGGCGCACGCGGGCGTCGATGGAACGGGCCAGGGCCTTGGCCAGCATCGTCTTGCCGACGCCGGGCACGTCCTCGATAAGCAGGTGGCCTTCGGAGAGCAGCACCACGAGCGCGGTGGTGATCGCCTCGCCCTTGCCGTCGATGACGGTCTCGACCGAGGCGCGCACGCGCCCGGCCACCTCGGCGAGATGACCGATGTCGGTCACCGGGTCACGCCAGTGACGCAGACCAGGATCGGTCACCACCAGTGTCCCCCTCCGGGAGTCGGTCGTTCGGGTGTCGATGCGTTCGGGCGCGCGTTCGGGTGCCGAGACCGCGAGGGGCTCGGCACCGGGTGGCACCGCCCGCGAGCGTCTCGTCACCGGTCGGTGCGCGGCTTGTTCAGGCGGTGCCCGTTTCTTTTGAGTGTGACATCCGCAGGTCCGCCGCAGGAGACGGTGGTCGCGGAATCTCACGTCCTCGCGCTTGTGTACGGACAGCCGCCGGACGGACTCGACCGACGCCCACAGATCGGTGCCGGGTTGGTACGGGGTTGGTCGGGGCCCCCGGGCGGGGGTCACCCACCCGTGCCGGAGGCGTTCCACCGACGTGCGATCTGGTCGACCGAGGCGTTGCAGGTAGAGCCTGTTTCTGTCTGGTTTTCGCGGTTTATACCACCCCGTAACAGGGCATAGCAGACGCCCGCTGATGGAGTGTTCCTGGTGGGTTGGTGCGGGGTGTCGAGGGGGTGTTGGGTGGGGGGTAGTGGAGTAGAGTGGCGCGCAGTGGGGGGCATCAGCGTGCAGATGGGCCTGCGGATGGGTTCTGTAGGTGAGCCCAGCGGGTGGGCCTGGCGAACGGGCCCGGCGAACAGGTCCTGCGGATGGGCCCGGCGGCCGGTTCTGGGCTGTCGGGCGCTGTCCTCCCGGTAAGGGGTCGTGGCAGGGAGGTCGAGGGCGCCGTGTTCCTCGGCAGTCACACGCCGCGGCTGGATGACAAAGGGCGGTTGACGCTGCCCGCGAAGTTCCGGGACGAGCTGGAAGGGGGGCTGGTGATCACCAAGGGTCAGGAACGCTGCCTGTACGTCTTTCCGATGGCGGAGTTCACCCGGATCAGCGAGTCCCTGCGCACAGCTCCGGTAACCGCCAAGGCGTTGCGTGACTACAGCCGGATCTTCTTCTCGTCCGCCGCTGACGACGTACCCGATCGGCAGGGACGAATTACCATTCCCGGCCCGCTGCGCGCCTATGCGGGTTTGGTCCGCGAGTGCGTCGTCAACGGTGCGAACACCAGGGTCGAGGTGTGGGACGCCACGCGTTGGCAGACCTACCTGGACAGCCAGGAGGAATCGTTCGCCGAGCTGTCCGAGGAGGTCCTGCCCGGAGTGATCTGAGTCGTCCTGGGCCGTGCCTGTCGCGGCCCGCCCGGCCCGCCTCCCGTTCACCTTCACCGGCCGCCTCTTCCCCGGCGACCGGCGCCAGGTGGGCGTGGAAGCCCTCACGCACAGCTGAAGAAGACGAGGTTCACGAGCGGTCGAGGGAGGCTCAGCACTGAACGCGATGCACACGCCTGTGCTGACCGACCGGGTACTCGATCTGCTCGCCCCGGCCCTGACCACGCCGGGTTCCGTGGTGGTGGACGCGACCGTGGGTCTTGGTGGGCACACCGCCGCGCTGCTCGAACGGTTCCCCGAGCTCCAGGTGATCGGGCTCGACCGCGACCCGGAGGCGCTCGCGCGCAGCCAGGCCCGCCTGGATGTCGTCGCCGGCGGCCGGTTCCGGCTGGTCCAGGCCGTCTACGACGAGATCGGCGAGGTGCTGGCGCGCCTGGGTCGGGCCTCCGTGCGCGGAGTGCTGTTCGACCTCGGGGTGTCGTCGCTGCAACTCGACACCGACGAACGCGGTTTCGCCTACTCCCGGGACGCCCCGCTGGACATGCGGATGGACGGCGGCGACAGCGGCGGGCAGACCGCGGCCGACATCCTCAACCATTACGACGCCGCGGCCCTCGCCCGCGTTCTGCGGGTCTACGGCGAGGAGCGGTTCGCCCGACGCATCGCCGAGGCGGTCGTGCGAGCCCGCGCCGACACGCCGTTCACCACCTCGGCCCGCCTGGTCGACCTGGTCCGCGACGCGATTCCGGCGCCGGCCCGGCGCACCGGCGGCAACCCGGCCAAACGCACCTTCCAGGCACTGCGCATCGAGGTCAACACCGAGCTGGACGTCCTGGCCCGGGCGCTGCCCGCGGCCTTCGACGCCCTCGACGTCGGCGGGCGTGTGGTGGTCCTGTCCTACCACTCGCTGGAGGACCGGATCGTCAAGCACCAGCTGGCGCCGTACGCGCAGACGCTGGTCCCGCCGGACATGCCGGTGATCCCGGCGGGTGCCGCGCCCCGGCTGCGCTGGCTGACCCGGGGTGCCGAACCCGCGAGCGAAGCAGAGAAGTCCGACAACCCGCGGGCGGCCTCCGTCCGACTGCGGGCCGCCGAACGTACGGCCCCGAACCCGGGTCAGGCCCGGCCCACCATCGGAGGTGCATCGTGACCGCCACCGCGCAGCCGCTTTCCCGCGACGATCGCGCTGCCCGTCCGGCCTCCTCCGGTCGCGCCGCCACCTCGGGCCGGTCCGGTTCGACGGGTCGTACCGGTTCGTCGGGCCGGACGGGTTCGGCCGGTCGCGCCCGGTCCGCGGCGACCCGGTCGGCCCAGGAACCGCCGGCGGGCCCACCGATCCCGCCGGGTCGCGCCGCGTCGATGCGGGCGGCGGCACCGGCCCGCTCGGCCGCCGCGACCGCTCCTGTCCTCGAGCCGGTATCGCGACGCGCACCCGTGCGGGTGCGGCTCACGGTCGTGCGGCCGGCGCCGCCGGGAGCCCGCAAGGGTCCCTTCGTCTTCCTGCTGCTCATACTGCTCGGCGCCGGGCTGCTCGGGCTGCTGCTGCTCAACCTGGCGCTGATGGAAGGCTCCTTCCAGGAGTCCAAGCTGCGCACCCGGGCGGCGTCGCTCGCGGACGCCCAGCAGGCCCTCACGCTCCAGGCCGACCAGCTCTCCGACCCGGCGGCCCTGGCCGCCGCGGCCGCCCGCGACGGCATGGTGCCCGGTGGCGTCCCGCAGTATGTCGCCCCCGGCTCGCCGCTGCCCGCCGGTGCCCGGGTGCTGTCCCGGTCGCCGGAAGGCGGTGCCATCCTCGTGATCGTGCCCGCGCCGGCCGACCAGCAGGCCGCGACACAACAGCCGGCCGCGTCCGATCCGCGGGACACGACGGCAGCGACCACCGGGACGAGCGCGACCACCGCGGATGCCCCCGCGGCCGGTGGTGACGCCGCCGCGACCGGCGCGCAGGCCGGGCCGGGTGACACCGGACGGTGAGCCCGAGCGAGCGCGGCCCGTCAGGCTCCGACGCCCGCCGCCCATCGGAGGGCAGGACCTCCGGGTCTCGCACGTCAGCCGCGCGCCCGTCGGAATCGGGCAGATCCCCGGCCGGCCGGACGTCGGGCACCCGGGCATCGACCTCCCGTAGCTCGCAGACCCGAAGCTCGGCGACACGAGGTGCTGGGACACGAGGTGCTGGGACACGCGGGTCCGCACCGCGCGGCGCTGGCACCGGGACCACCGGAAGTCGCGGCGTCGGCGCCCGGGCGTCCACGCGGGGGGAGTCGTCCCCGCGGGGGTCGGCGACCCGGGGGGCGGTGACGCGCGCGTCGAGGACGCGGGGCTCGGCGGGTCGACTGGCTGACGGTCTGCGTGGCGGGGGGCGTCCGGGCGGCGGCCGGCGACCGCCACGGCCGGTGGTACCGCGGACCTACCGCCTGGGCAGCCCGCGTCGGCGGGTCCGGGTGACGGTCGTGCTCATGGTGGGACTGCTCGGCGTTCTCGCGCTGCGACTGACCCAGCTGCAGGGGATCTCCGCGTCGAGGTACGCGGCCCAGGCCGAGGCGCAGCGGCTGCGGGTCATCCAGCTGCCCGCGGCCCGCGGTGCCATCACCGACCGGACCGGGCACACCCTCGCCCAGCACGTCGAGCTGCGCGCCGTCTACGCCAACCCGTCGAACATCAAGAACGTGCCGCTCACCGCGGCCAGGCTCGCCCCGCTGCTCGGCGAGAGCGTCGCGACGCTGACGAAGCGGATGACCACCGACCCGGACGCGGGCGTCAAGTTCGTCTACCTGGCCCGGCGACTCACCCCGCAGGTCGGCGACAAGGTCACCAGACTGGGACTGGCCGGTATCGGGATCACCGAGGAACGCGGGCGCACCTACCCGGGTGGGTCGCTGGCGGCGAACGTCATCGGGTTCATGCGCAGCGGCGAGGGCGACGCTCTCGTCGGCGGTGGCGGCATGGAGCTCGAATACGACCAGCAGCTGCGCGGCGCCGACGGCAAACGCCAGCTGATGGCCAACCCGGAGGGCATCGAGATCCCCTCCGGACGTACCTCCCAGACAGATCCGGTGCCGGGTTCGGCGTTGCGGCTCACCCTGGACCGGGACATCCAGTGGAGCGCCCAGAACGCCATCGCCGAGGCCGTTCAGTCGTCCCAGGCAGACGGCGGCACCGTCGTCGTGATGGACCCGCGCACCGGCGACATCCTGGCGATGGCCGACGCGCCCACGTTCGACCCGAACCACATCACCGCCAAGGACACCGCCGCGCTGGGTAACCGTGCCACTCGGGACGCCTACGAGCCCGGCAGCGTCAACAAGGTGATCACGATGGCGGCGGCGCTGGACCAGGGGCTGATCACCGACCAGACACCGGTGACCATCCCGCCGTCCATCGTGCGAGGCGGGGTGAGCATCGAGGACTCCGAGAAGCACGGTGTGGAGCACCTGACGACGGCCGGTGTGCTGGCCCGCTCGAGCAACATCGGCACCGTGGAGATCGCCGACCAGGTCGGGCGGGCAGGACTCGAACGGGCGCTGCGGGCCTTCGGTCTCGGCGCCCGGACCGGGCTGCACTTCCCTGGTGAGGGCAGCGGCCTGCTGCCATCCTCGAAGGACTGGTCGGGCAGCCAGGCGGCCACCATCTCCTACGGTCAGGGCATGTCGGCGACCGCCCTGCAGATGGCCTCGGTGTACGCCACGGTCGCCAACGGCGGCGTGCGGGTCACCCCGCGCCTCGTCGACGCCGTCACCGGCCCGGACGGTGTCGTCACCACCGCCGCGCATCCGCCCGGCCAGCGGGTCATCAGCGCGCAGACCGCCTCGACGCTGACCGCGATGCTCGAGACGGTCGCCACCAACGAGGGCACCGCGCCGCTCGCCCAGGTTCCCGGCTACCGGGTCGCCGGCAAGACGGGCACCGCCTACCGGCCCGACCCGGTGCACGGCGGCTACCAGGGGTACACGTCGTCGTTCATCGGGTTCGCCCCGGCCGACGCCCCGCGGGTGGTGGTCGAGGTCGTCCTCGACAACCCGAAGAACGGGTACTACGGCGGGCAGGTCGCCGCGCCGGTGTTCCAGAAGGTGATGAGCTTCGCGCTGACCACCCTCGGGGTGCCGCAGCCGACGACGAAGCCCTCCCCGCTCGTCCTCGACCTTGACCAATAGCCGCGGATGCCCCGCGTGTCCAGGCTCGTTCGGCGAGTCGGGCCCGGGCCCGGGCGTGTCCGGGGCAGGACCACCCCCATGCCCGGGCGCCCGTGCGGATGCCCGTGCCGGCGCCCACTAAGGTCGTCAGCGTGACCTCTCCGGCACCCCGACCGGCCGCCACCGCGCCCTGTGCCCTGGCTGACCTGCGCACGGTCCTCGCCGACACCGGCGCGGACGCCGCTTTCGACGCCGCGGCCGTCCTCGGTGTCACCCACGACTCCCGGCAGGTTCGTCCGGGGGATCTGTACGCGGCCCTGCCCGGGGCACATGTGCATGGTGCCCGGTTCGCCGCGCAGGCGTTCGCCGCGGGTGCGGTGGCCGTGCTCACCGATCCCGCGGGCGCCCATCTGATCGCCACCGACAGTGACCGCGATGGTTCGCCGACTCCGGCCTTGGCCTTGTCGTCGCTCTCGGCCGCAGGGTCGGCGCCGGTACCGGTGCTGGTGAGCGCCGATCCGCGGCGCGACCTCGCCGCGGTGGCCGCCCGGGTGTACGGCGACCCGTCAGCCCGGCTGCGGCTGCTCGGCGTCACCGGCACGAACGGCAAGACGACGACCGCCTTCCTGCTGGACGCGGGTCTGCGGGCCGCCGGCCACACCACGGGGCTGATCGGCACGGTGGAGACCCGCGTCGGCGCGCAGCGGCTGGCCAGCGCCCACACCACCCCGGAGGCCAGCGATCTGCAGGCGCTGCTGGCGCTGATGGTGGAACGCGGCGTCGACGCCGCCGCGATGGAGATCTCCAGCCACGCGCTGGCCCAGCACCGCGCGGACGCGCTGCACGTCGCCGGTGCGCTGTTCACCAATCTCAGCCAGGATCACCTGGACTTCCATCCGACGATGGAGGACTACTTCGAGGCCAAGGCGACCCTGTTCGCGCCCGGACGCGCCGACGTGGCCGTGATCGGCGTCGCCGACCCGTGGGGCCGCCGCCTCGCCGCCCGCCGCCCGGACGCGATCACCTTCGCCGTCGAGGGCCCGGCGGACTGGACGGTCGCGCAGCTGTCCGCCGGCCCCACCGGCTCGGACCTGGTCGCCCACGGCCCGCGCGGCCTGCGGGTACCGCTGTCGGTGCCGCTGCCCGGCCGGTTCAACGTCGCGAACGCGCTCGGCGCCCTGGCACTGCTCGTCGCGGTCGGTGTCGACGCGAACCGAGCGGCCGCGGGCATCGGCGCGCTGCCCGGCGTCCCCGGACGGATGGAACGGGTCGAGGCCGGGCAGCCGTTCCTCGCCCTCGTCGACTTCGCGCACACCCCCGACGCGGTGACCA
Organism: Frankia umida; assembly: GCF_023242945.1. Classification (NCBI taxonomy): domain Bacteria; kingdom Bacillati; phylum Actinomycetota; class Actinomycetes; order Frankiales; family Frankiaceae; genus Frankia; species Frankia umida. Next base: position 198,473 of record NZ_JALKFT010000007.1, on the reverse strand, counting down.
CACTGCTGGAGACCGTCCGGCCGCTGGTGAAGGGCCGCCTGATCACCGTGCTCGGCTGCGGCGGTGACCGGGACCGTGGCAAACGTCCGCTGATGGGCGAGGCCGCCGCGACACTCGCCGACCTCGCGATCCTGACCAGCGACAACCCGCGCTCCGAGGACCCGGCGGCCATCCTGGCCGAGATGCTCGCCGGTGTTCCCGCGCACCTGCGGGTGGACAGTCGCGTCCTGGTGCGGCCGGACCGGTCCACCGCCATCGCCGCCGCGGTGGCCGCCGCCGGCCCGCAGGACGCCGTCGTCGTCGCGGGCAAGGGCCATGAATCCGGCCAGGAACAGGCCGGTGTGATCACCCCGTTCGACGACCGCATCGTGCTGCGGGCCGCGCTGGACGCCCTGGACGCGGGCCATCGGGCCGCGGCCGAGGGCCCGACGGGTCGGGTGCGTGGATGATCCCGCTCACCCTCGCCGAGGTCACCGCGGCCACCGGTGGCCGCCTCGAGGCCGGTGCGGACCCGGCTGCCCTGGTGCGTGGCGTGACGGTCGACTCGCGGCTGGTCGCCCCCGGTACCCTGTTCGTCGCGATCGTCGGCGAACGGGTGGACGGGCACGACCACGCCGCCGAGGCGATCGCCGCGGGCGCCCCCGCGGTGCTGGCCACCCGCGCGGTGACGGTGCCCTCGGTGCGGGTCGACGACCCGCTGGCGGCACTGGCGGGGCTGGCGGCCCTGGTGCGTGACCGGTCGCCGGCGGCCGTCGTCGCGGTCACCGGCTCCGCCGGCAAGACCACCACCAAGGATCTGCTGGCGGATCTGCTCGGCGAGATCGGTCCGACGATCTGGCCGCCGGGTTCGTTCAACAACGAGATCGGCCTGCCCCTGACCCTGCTGCGCACCGAACCCGACACCGCGTTCGTCGTGCTCGAGATGGGCGCGCGCGGGCTCGGTCACATCGCGGCCCTGTGCGCGATCGCCCGTCCCAGCGTCGGCGTGGTGCTGAACGTGGGCAGCGCCCACGTCGGCGAGTACGCCGACGGCCGGGCCGGGATCGCGAAGGCCAAGGGCGAACTCGCCGAGAGCGCCACCGACACCGTCATCCTCAACGCCGACGACCCCCTCGTCGCCGCCATGGCCACCCGTGTCCGTCGCACCGCCCAGGTGATCACCTTCACCCAGGCCGCCGACGTCGGCGGGCAGCCACCGGCCTCGCCACCGGCGGCGCTGGTGACCGAGGTGGGGGCGCGGCAGGTGCGGGTGGACACGGCCGGGCGGGCGTCCTTCGTGCTGGTCGCCGGGGGAGAGCGGCATCCGGTGACGCTCGGGCTGGTCGGCGCGCACCAGGTCGCCAACGCGCTGGCGGCGGCGGCGGTCGCACTGCGGCTGGGGCTGCCGGCGGCGCGGGTGGCGGCGACCCTCACGGCCGCCCGGCCACGCAGCCGCTGGCGGATGGAGGTCAGCCGGACCGGGGCCGGGGTCACGATCGTCAACGACGCGTACAACGCGAACCCGGAGTCGATGCGTGCCGCGCTGCACACCCTGATCGGTCTGCGCGGGTCGGGCCGGGCCTTCGCCGTACTGGGTGGAATGGGTGAACTCGGTACGGTGGCCGACGAGGCACACGATGACCTTGGACGGCTCACCGTCGACCTCGGCATCGACCGGCTCGTCGCCGTCGGCGCAGCGGCCCGCCGCGTCCACGCCGCCGCCGAGACCGCACTGGCCACCAGCGGTGTCAGCGGTGGTGACGGTGTCGGTGAGGACGCTGTCGGCGGCAGGTCGTCGACGTGGGTCGCGGATGCCGACGCGGCGGTCGCGGCGGTGGTGGCGCAGGCGCGGGTGGGTGACGTCGTCCTGGTGAAGGCGAGCCGGTCGTACGGGCTGGAACGGGTCGCGCAGGACCTGGCCGCGGCGTTCGGCCCAGCGCAGGACAGTGCGGCTGGCAGGGACAGTGCGGCTGGCAGGGACAGTGCGGCCGGCAGCGGCAGTGCGGCTGGCAGTGACAGTGCGGCCGGTAGCGGCAGTGCGGCCGGCAGTGACAGGGGAACTGGTCAGAACAGCGGGGTCGGCCGGGGAGTCGGCACGCGGGTCGGTGCGGAGATCGAGGGGATATGAGGACGGACGGCTGTCGGCATCGACGTGATCCTGCGGGTGGGACGTCCGGGTGAGGGGCGTACTGATAGCGGCGCTGGTCGCGCTGGTGGTGTCGTTGCTGGGCACGCCCTGGGTGATCCGGCTGTTCCGCCGGCAGGGTTACGGGCAGGAGATCCGCGAGGACGGGCCGTCCAGCCACCTGACCAAGCGCGGTACCCCCACGATGGGCGGCACCGTGATCATCCTGGCCACGTTGGTGGGCTACTTCCTGGCCCATCTGGTGACCGGGATCGGCTTCACCGCGTCCGGACTTCTCGTGTTGCTGGTGATGACCGGGCTTGGGCTGGTCGGGTTCCTGGACGACTGGATCAAGATCCGTAAGCAGCGCAGCCTGGGCCTGACCGCGCGGATGAAGTTCGCCGGCCAGGCCGCGGTGGCGCTGGCGTTCGGCCTGCTCGCGGTGCGGTTCAAGAACCACGACGGGCTGCTGCCGGGCTCGACGTACATCTCGATCGTGCGGGACACGTCGATCTCGGTGGGAATCATCGCGTTCCCGTTGCTGGCCTGGATCATCATCGCGGCGACGTCGAACGCGGTGAACCTCACCGATGGTCTGGACGGGCTCGCCGCCGGAACCTCGGCGATGGTCTTCGGCGCGTACGTCGTCATCTCGTTCTGGCAGTTCGGTAACCAGTGTGGGTCGGCTGCCGACCAGTCGGGCTGCTACCTGGTGCGTGACCCGTTGGACGTGGCACTGGTCGCGGCGGCGGCGATGGGCGCCTGTTTCGGTTTCCTGTGGTGGAACGCGAGTCCCGCGAAGATCTTCATGGGGGACACCGGGTCGCTGGCGCTCGGCGGTGCGTTCGCCAGCATCGCCATCGTCAGCCGGACCGAACTGCTGCTGGTGGTCCTCGGCGGGCTGTTCGTGATCGAGACCCTGTCCGTCCTGATCCAGGTGGCCTTCTTCAAGGCGACGAAGAAGCGTGTGTTCAACATGGCGCCGATCCACCATCACTTCGAACTCGCCGAATGGCCCGAGACAACAGTGATCATCCGCTTCTGGATCGTCTCCGGCCTCGCGGTGGCGTTCGGCCTCGGCCTGTTCTACGCCGAGTTCCTGAATCACGGCGGAGGGTAGCAGCATGTCGGGCGGCGCCTCGAACGACCCCATCCGACCGGCACCAGCCGACCCTGCGACGCCCACGGGCCGGCCCGAGTCCGTTGGCTGGCCCGAGTCCGTTGGCTGGCCCGAGTCCGTTGGCCAGGCCGAGTCCGCTGGCCAGACGGAGTGGGCGGGACGGTCGGTGCTGGTCGTGGGGATCGGGGTGTCCGGGGCGGCGGCGGCGCGGACGCTGCTGACCCGCGGGGCCCGGGTGCGCGTCGTCGACGCCGGGGATGGCGAACGGCAGCGGGCTGCGGCCTCCCGGCTGCGTGAACTCGGCGCCACGGTCGAGCTTGGCGGACTCCCGGCCGGCCCGGGCGGTGCGTCGCTGGTCGTCACCTCGCCCGGCGTGCCCCCCACCGCGCCGTTGATCACCGCTTCGGCCGCGACGGGGGTACCCGTCTGGGGGGAGGTGGAGCTCGCCTGGCGGCTGCGAGGTTCGGCCGACTGGTTGGCCATCACGGGCACCAACGGCAAGACCACGACGACCGAGATGCTCGGCGCGATCCTGGTCGCCGGTGGGCTGCGCGCGACCACCGCCGGCAACATCGGCACCCCGATCGTCGAGGCTGTCGACGCCGATCCTCCCTATGAGGCGCTGGCCGTCGAGCTGTCCAGCTTCCAGCTGCACTACACCGAGCGCCTCGTCCCGTTCGCGGCGACGGTGCTCAACATCGCACCCGACCACCTCGACTGGCATGGCGGTGCCGAGGCGTACGCCTCGGCGAAGGGACGGATCTTCGCGGCCGAGCAGACCATTGCCATTGGTAACGCCGACGACCCCGCGAGCCTGCGTCTGCTGGCCAAAGCCCACGGCCGCCACGTCCTGTTCGGACGTGAACTTCCTGGTGAGGGCGTTACAGTCACTGAAGGTCACATTGTGGATCATGCTTTTGGTGGCGGCCGAATCGTTGCTGTCCGTGACCTTCAGGTGATGGGGGATCACATGATCTCCAACGCGCTGGCCGCCACGGCACTCGCGCGTGCCCGGGGAATCGCGCCCGACGCGATCGGTGCGGCGCTCACGGGATTTCGCGCCGGGGCCCATCGCAACGCGCAGGTGGCCGTCGTGAACGGCGTCCGCTGGGTGGACGACAGCAAGGCGACGAACCCGCACGCGGCCGCCGCGTCGCTGGCCGGCTACTCCTCGGTGGTGTGGATCGCCGGCGGGCTGAACAAGGGCCTGGACTTCGATGACCTTGTTCGGACGGCCGGTGGGGTGCTGCGCGCGGCCGTCCTGATCGGTACCTGTGCGGATGAGATCGCTGCCGCCCTCGCCCGACACGCCCCCGATGTCCCGCTGGAACGGGCTGCCGGCATGGACGATGCGGTGAGGGTTGCGGCATCGTTCGCCCGGGCGGGCGACACGGTGCTCCTCGCGCCGGCCGCCGCATCCATGGACATGTTTCGCGACTACGCGGCCCGCGGTGACCAGTTCGCGGAGGCGGTACACGCGCGAGAGGGGTGAGGCGTGGCGGGGTCGGGGCCGGAACGCGGTTCTGGGGCACAACGCGGTTCCGGGCCACAACGCGGTTCCGGGCCACAACGGGGTTCCGGGGCGCCGCGGGGTGCCGGGTCACCGCGCGGTTCCGGACCGCAACGAGGCTCCGGGTCGCCGCGGCGTGACGGGCCGTCACGTGACGAGGTTCCGGTGCGGCCGCGGTCGGTCGCGGTGGTAGGCGGGGCAGGCGAGCAGGACCGGGAGGCGGTGTCGCGGATGCCGCTGCTGGACCGGCCGCTGGCGTCCTACTACCTGTTGCTGTCCTCGGTCGGTCTGCTGCTGCTGCTCGGCCTGGTCATGGTGCTCTCGGCGTCCAGCGTACGGTCGTACGCGGACTCCGGCTCGTCCTACACGTTGTTCATCCGGCAGGCGATCTGGGTGGGCATCGGTGTGCCGATCGCCGTGCTGGCCAGCCGCCTGCCGGTGCGGGTCTTCCGGGGGGTGGCCTACCCTCTGCTCGGCCTCACGATCTTCCTGTTGCTGGTGGTGCTCGTCCCGGGGATCGGCAGTGTCCGCGGCGGTGCCCGGCAGTGGATCGTGGTCGGTCCGATCACGGTGCAGCCCAGCGAGCTGGTGAAGATCGCGCTGGTGCTGTGGTGCGCCGATCTGCTGGTGCGCAAGCGCCGCCGGCTCACGGAGGCCAAGCACCTGCTGGTGCCCCTGGTGCCGATGTTCCTGTTCATCGACCTGCTGATCCTGCTCGAGCCGGATCTCGGCGGCGCGATCTGCGTGACCGTCGTGCCGCTGACCATCCTGTGGGTGGTCGGCACCCCGAAGCGCTTCTACGCCGCGATGCTCGTGGCGATCATCGTCGCCGCGACGATGCTGGCGGTGCTGGAGCCCTATCGGATGCGCCGCCTGCTGTCGTTCACCGATCCCTTCGCGGACGCCAACGGGGATGGCTTCCAGGCCGTTCAGGGCATCTACGCGCTCTCGACGGGTGGCTGGTGGGGTGAGGGGCTCGGCGCGTCCGTGGAGAAGTGGCCCGACCTTCTGCCGGCGGTACACACCGACTTCATCCTGGCGATCATCGGGGAGGAGCTGGGGCTGGTCGGCAGCCTGGTGGTGGTGGGCCTGTTCGGGGTGCTCGGCTACGCGGGGCTGCGCATCGCGCACCGCAGTGACGACCTGTTCGTCCGGCTCGCCGCCGCCGGCGTCACCGCGTGGATCATCGTGCAGGCGGTGGTGAACATGGGCGCCGTCGTCGGCCTGCTGCCGATCACCGGAGTGACCCTGCCCCTGGTGTCGTTCGGCGGTTCGTCGTTGCTGCCCACACTGCTGGCGCTGGGCATGCTGCTCGCCTTCGCCCGGTCCGAACCGGCTGCCGCCGAGTACCTGCGGCGACGCGCCGAGGAACGGCGGGCGGCCCGGGCCATCCCGATCCGGGTGCGGACCAAGCGGCTGCTCCCCGGTCGGCGTCCGCGCCGTCCGGTGCTCGGCCTGGTGACCATCGAGGGCAACCGCATCGACCCGTCCCAGGCCGGCCGCTCGGGTGGCCGCGGCCGGCCCCGTGGGCGCGGGTCGCGCCAGCCACGCGTACCCAGCCAGCCGCGCACACCGCGTGAGCCGCGCACACCGCGCGCACCGCGTGAGCCGGCAGAGCCGCGTGGACGCCGCGAGCCGCGTGCGTCGACAGAGCCGCGTGGACGGCGTGAACCGAGTGAACCGCGTGGAGGGGGCCAGCGCGAGTCCGGCGGGCGGCGGGAGGCGGGTGAGACGCGGGACACGCGCTCGGCGGGTGGCTCGCGGAGCTCCGGGCGGGGGAGCGGGCGGCCCGACGGTGACGACCCGGTGGGTCCGGAGGGTCATCCGCCAGGTCGCCGCAGGTCACGGGGGGTGGACAGTCGGGACATCGGTGGCCGGGCGCCGACCGGGCCGCGCCGTCCGGGACGTGGGATGGGCACGCCGTCAGGGCCCGCCGGGCGCGTCGGCGGGCCCGGGGTGACATCGGTGCGCCGTGATGTGTCATCGTCTTGACCGATGTTGCGAAGCGTGGTGCTCGCCGGCGGCGGGACAGCCGGCCATGTCGAACCCGCCCTTGCCGTGGCGGATGCCCTGCGGGACGTTGACCCGCGGCTACGGCTGACCCTGCTGGGCACGGCGGTCGGTGTCGAGGCACGGTTGGTGCCGGCGCGCGGCCATGAGCTGGCGACGGTGCCGAAGGTGCCGATGCCGCGCCGTCCCGGCCCCGATCTGCTGCGCCTGCCCGGGCGGCTGCGCGCCGCGATCCGCCAGGCCGGCTCCGTCCTGGACGAGACCCGGGCCGACGTCGTCGTCGGCTTCGGCGGGTACGTCTCGGTGCCGGCCTACCTGGCCGCCCGCCGCCGCGGCATCCCGATCGTCGTGCACGAGGCCAACCCCCTGCCGGGTCTGGCCAACCGTCTCGGTGCCCGCTTCACCCCGTACGTCGCCACGTCCTACCCGGGGACGCCCCTGCGTGGCGCGACCCTCACCGGCATCCCGCTGCGCGCGGAGATCCTCACCCTGGATCGTTCTCCCGCCGCCGTGCGCGCCGCCCGCGGCCGCTACCACCTCGACCCGCACCGTCCCACCCTGCTCGTCTTCGGCGGATCACAGGGTGCGCGCAGCCTGAACCAGGTGATGACCGCGGTGGCGCGTCCGCTGGCCACCGCCGGCGTCCAGGTGCTGCACGCCGCGGGCCCCAAGAACTACGACGAGGTCGCCGCGGCCCTGCCCCGCGGTCTGCCGGCTCCCTACGAGCTGCGGCCGTACCTGGACCACATCCCGTCCGCCTACGCCGCCGCCGACCTGACCCTGTGCCGCTCCGGGGCGATGACCTGCGCGGAACTCGCCGCGGTGGGCCTGCCCGCCGCGTACGTACCGCTGCCGATCGGCAACGGTGAGCAGCGCCGCAACGCCCTGCCGACCGTGGAGGCCGGTGGTGGTCTGCTCGTCGAGGACAGCGCGCTGTCTCCCGACTGGCTGCTCGAGAACGTCCTGCCGGTCCTCACCTCGGCGGAACGTCTGGCCAAGATGTCGGCGGCCTGCGCCGGCACCGGCCATCCCCGTGCCGCCGCCGCGATCGTCGAGCTGATCCACACCGCCGCCGCCACCCGCCGGCGCACCCGTCGCTCCCGCCCCCGCCACGCGGCCTCCTGAGCACGGCCGTCGTCGCGGCTGCCGGCCGCTGTCCGGTCCTCGGCCTGGCCTATTGAGCTCGTCCGCCAGCCGTGGACGTCCGCCAGCCGTGGACGTCAGGGGGCCGTGGACGTCAGGGGGCCGTGGACGTCAGGGGGTCTGGGGCCGCACCACCCGGACGGGACCGGGGTGGACGGCGGGGCGATCAGCGCAGCAGGGCGAGCACGACCACCGGGATCTCGCGGTCGACCTGGTCCTGGTGGCCGCGGATACCGGGCATGGTCTCCACCAGCGCGGCGTACAGGCGGACCCGCTCGTCGGCGGTGGCGGTCGTCGCCTCGGCGTCGACGCGCTCGTGGCCGAGTTCCACGACGACCTTGGGGTTCGCGGTCAGGTTGAGATACCAGTCCGGATGGCGCGACGACGCCATGTTCGAGGCGAACACGACGAGACGGTCGGATCGCCGCGCATCGACCCCGGACCCGCCCGCGGCGGCCGGCTGGTCGCCCTCGCCCATGCTGCTGCTGTCGGTTGTGGTGCTGCCGTCGGCGGCGGGGCCGGCGTCGGGGGTGGGGGCCTCGGCGACGTAGCCGAGCGGGGTGACGTGCTCCTTGCCGGAGTGCCGTCCGATCGTCGTCAGGAGTACGAGACGGGAGCCGGGCAGGGTCTTCTCCAGGACGCCACCGGTCGCCCGGTACTCGGCGATCACGGTCTGGTTGACGGCCTTGAGGTCGAAGCCGGGTGTGCGGGGAACCTGCGTGTCAGCCATCGTCTCAATCCATTCTCACCGGTCGCCGCCGGCCGGAGCCGGCGGTGGGCGTGTTGCGGCAGTCAACCATCCGTCCCGCGTGAGGGCACGCAGGATCGGTCGGCCTCGCCGCGTCGGACTGGTGGACCGCGGCGCGATCAGGCGGGCAGGGGGATGCCCAGCGAGGCGAGCAGGCGGGGGCCGACGGTCGTGATCGTCCCGGCGCCGAGCGTCAGCAGCAGCACACCCCGGGTCGCTCCCCGCCCCGAGGATTCAGGGGCGGCGGGGCTGCCGTCGACGGGGCCGCTGGACGGTGGGACACGGGGCGCGGGGGGGACGGACGCGGGGTCGTCGAGTGCGGTGTGGACATCGGCGGTGAGGCGGTCGATCAGAGCCGACCACGGCACGTAGTGGGCGGGCGGCGCGGTGATGCGGCTCACCAGGTCGCTGGGATGCAGGCCGAGGTCGTCGGTCTCGCGGGCGGCGTAGACGTCGGTCACGTAGACGCGGTCGGCGTCGGTGAAGGCGGCGGCGAAACCGTCCAGCATGGCCGCGAAGCGGCTGTAGGTGTGGGGCTGCAGGACCGCCCACACGTCGCGGTCACCGGCGCGGGAGCGAGCCGCGGCGAGGGTCAGCCGGATCTCGGTGGGATGGTGCGCGTAGTCGTCGATGATCTCGAGGCTGTGGACACCGTCCGGATCGGCCGCGGCGGAGGTGACGGGCAGGGGTGTGCCGTCCACGGCGGTGGCGGTCAGGGGCGCGGCGGCGGGGGAGACACCCGCGGGCAGGATCTCCGCCGGCGGACGGACGGACGGCTGCCAGTAGCCGACGAACTCGAACCGGCGCGCGGCCCCAGTATAGGTCGCCAGGGTGCCCAGAGCCTGGGCGGGTTCGACGCCGAGCTCGGTGGCGACGGCGAGCGCGGCGAGCGCGTTGAGCACCGAGTGGTGGCCGGGCACGGCCAGGACCAGGCTGCCGACCTCCTCGCCCGCCCGCAGCACCCTGGCCCGGGTCGTGTCGTCGGCGGCGGGGACGACGTCCACGGCCCGCCAGCGGCGACCAGCGCCGAAACCATAGTCGGTCACGGTCACACCGGCGGACCAGGCGGGGTCGGCGCGCAGGGCGGCCAGGACCGCGCTCACGCCGGGATCGTCCCCACAGGCGACGAGGTGACCACCGGGGCGGATGCGCCCGGCGAAGGCGGTGAAGGCGGCGCGCACGGCGGCCTCGTCCGGGAAGATGTCCGGATGCTCCCACTCGACGTTGGTGATGATCGCCAGGGTGGGGCTGAGGCCGGCGAAGGCCCCGCCGTACTCGTCGGACTCGAGCACGAAGACGTCCCCCGCCCCGGTGAGCGCGTTGCCACCGAGCTGGGAGACCTCCGCCCCGATGACGGCGGTCGGGTCGAGCCCCGCGGCGCGCAGCACCAGGGCGAGCATCGCGGACGTCGTCGACTTGCCGTGTGAGCCGGCGACCGCGACCAGCCGGTAGTCGGCGGTGAGTTCGGGCAGCCACTCGGACCGGCGGCGCACCGGCAGGCCCAGCTCACGGGCGGCGACGATCTCGGGATGGTCGTCGGCCAGGGCGCTGGAGGCGACCACAACGTCCACCCCGGCCAGTTCGGTGGCGAGGGCCCCCGGCCCGGTGGCGGGGCCGACGCGCACGGGGACGCCACGGGCGCGCAGCGTCGCCACCCGGGGGGAGTCCTCCGCGTCGCTTCCGCTGACGGTACCGCCGCCAGCCAGGTGGATCTGGGCGAGGGGCGACAGCCCGGCACCGCCGATGCCGAGGAAGTGGACGTGCTGGGTCCGCTGACGGGTCACGGGGGCAGTACATCATCCTCGGTACCTGACCTGATGCGTCCGGGTAGGGCCGTCCGGGTGAGTCCGCACGTGTCATCCGGGTGCGCACGGTGGTGCGAGGGACACAGCGGTGTCAGGGGTGCGGAGCGGGCTGTGTCAGGATTCTGGGGAGAGCTGGGACACGAAGCGGGATGACGCGCCGGCAGCTTCCTTGACCAGTGCCTAAGCCGTGCCTACTGTCCGATCCACAGCCGGAAGTTGACATAACTGTAACCGTCTAGCTGACGGTGAAGGTTGAGACTCTGACTGTTTCCCCCGCTCGCCGCGCGGCAATGCCGTCCCGCGGTGCCGCAGGGGCGGGGTTAATCCCCGTCCGACCACCGACGCCGCTGGAGGACCGACACCGCATGGCTGCCCCCCAGAACTATCTCGCGGTCATCAAGGTCGTCGGGATCGGTGGTGGTGGTGTCAACGCCGTAAACCGGATGATCGAAGTCGGTCTCAAGGGCGTCGAGTTCATCGCCATCAACACCGACGCCCAGGCCCTGCTGATGAGCGACGCCGACGTCAAACTGGACGTCGGCCGTGAGCTGACCCGGGGCCTTGGCGCCGGGGCCGATCCCGAAGTGGGCCGACAGGCCGCCGAGGACCATCGCGAGGAGATCGAGGAGGTCCTCAAGGGGGCCGACATGGTCTTCGTGACCGCCGGCGAGGGTGGTGGCACCGGAACCGGTGGCGCCCCCGTGGTGGCGAACGTGGCCCGCTCGCTGGGCGCGCTCACCATCGGTGTCGTCACCCGGCCGTTCACCTTCGAGGGCCGGCGCCGGGCTACCCAGGCCGACACGGGTATCGACACCCTGCGCAACGAGGTTGACACCCTCATCGTCATCCCGAACGACCGACTGCTCGCGATGACAGACCGCGACATCAGCGTTCTGGACGCCTTCCGCAGCGCCGACCAGGTGCTGCTCTCCGGTGTTCAGGGCATCACCGACCTGATCACCACCCCGGGTCTGATCAACCTCGACTTCGCCGACGTCAAGACGGTCATGTCGCATGCCGGCAGCGCCCTGATGGGTATCGGCCGAGCCAGAGGTGACGACCGTGCCACCGTGGCCGCCGAACAGGCCATCGCCTCCCCCCTGCTGGAGGCGAGCATGGACGGTGCCCAGGGCGTTCTGCTGAACATCTCCGGTGGCTCCGACCTCGGCCTGTTCGAGATCAACGCCGCCGCCGAACTGGTCGCGGACGCCGCCCATCCCGAGGCGAACATCATCTTCGGTGCCGTGATCGACGACGCGCTCGGGGACGAGGTGCGGGTGACGGTCATCGCCGCCGGCTTCGACACGGTGCAGGACCGCCGTACCCGCACGCTCAACGCGACCCAGCGCCGCCCGGGTGCTCCCGGTGCCACCGGTCCCGGCGCGACCGGTCCCGGCGGGGCGGGCGGGGGTGCGGCCCTGCCACCCGGCGCCACCGGCGCCGCGTCGACGACGATCCTCCCGCCGCTGCCCACGATCCCGGGCACACCACGTACCGTCACCGCGGCGCCGTCCTCGCCGCCCCCGGCGACTCCACCAGCGGCCCCCGCGGCTCCCGCGCCGGCCCCGGCCCGTGCGCAGGCCGCCGCGCCCACGCCCAGCTACCTCCAGGCACCTCCCTCGCCGATCAGCTCGTCCAACGTCGGGCACTACCACCCCGACCCGTTGCCCGACCCGCCGGCGACCCGCCCGAGCGCCAACCCCGGCGACTCCACGGTCATCCCCACGGTCGAGTCCCGGGTCGCGCCGCCGGCACGGGAGACGAACATCGAACCGTCCACGGGCGATCACGGCTATGGCGCCCAGCACCGGTCCGAGCCGCCGCGCGCCAGCGGCCCCCGGCCGACCTACCCGCCGCGTCGTCCCGTCCGCCCGGTCGCCGACGACGACGAACTGGACGTGCCGGACTTCCTCAAGTAGCCGACCCAGGGGAGACCCCGGCCATGCCGGTTCTCGTGACGACCCGGGCGGGCGGGGTCAGCGCACCACCCTTCGGCGGGCCCGACACCGCCACCGGGCTCGACGCGGCCGGCCGGCCCGACGTGGTCGGTGGGCTCAACCTCGGCGACCATGTCGGGGATGACGCGGACGCGGTGGCGGCCAACCGGGCTCGGCTGGCCGCCCGGCTGGGCGTGCCGGTCCGGTACATGCGCCAGGTCCATGGTCGCCAGGTCGCGCTGGTGCGCGAGCCCGGGCCGCCGCCCGAGGCGGACGCGCTGGTCACCGATGTGCCTGGGCTCGCACTCGCGGTGATGGTCGCCGACTGCGCACCGGTGCTGTTCGAGGCGCCGACCGCGGTCGGGGTCGCCCACGCCGGCCGGGTGGGCATGGCCGAGGGCGTCATCGGCGCGACGGTCGAGGCGCTGACCGATCTGGGGGCCCGCCCCGACCAGCTCGAGGTCACCATCGGGCCATGCGTGTGCGCGGGCTGCTACGAGGTTCCGGCGCCGCTGCGCGCCGAGGTCGAACGTCTCGTGCCGGGCAGCGCGGCCCACACCCGGCAGGGCAGTGCGGCCATCGATCTGCGGGCCGGCATCCTCGGCCAGCTCACCAGGATGGGTGTGACTCGCGTCGCGGTGTCCGCTCGGTGTCCGGCCGAGGACTTCTCGCTCTACTCCTACCGCCGCGACGGACGAACCGGCCGCTTCGCCGGCCTCGCCTGGCTGCCGTCATGACGGACGCCGCCAGACCAGCGCACCACGCCGACCAGCCACGCCACGCCGACGAACGGCGCCGGGCGGATCTTGCTGGCCGGCTGGCCGCGGTGCGGGAGCGGATCGCCACCGCGGCCGTCGCCGCCGGACGAGACCCCGCCGAGCTCACTCTTGTCGCGGTCAGCAAGACCTATCCGGCCGAGGACGCCGTGATCCTGCACACTCTTGGCCTGCGCGACTTCGCGGAGAACCGGGAGCAGGAGGCCGGACCCAAGGTGAACCTCGTCACACACCAGCTCCTTGGGGGCGGTGCGCCACGAGCGGGGGGACCCGAGGCGGGGGCGGGGGCGGCGGCGGACCCGGCGAAGGCGGCGTCGACGCCGGGCGCCGGGCTGGCGGTGCCCGACCGGCCGGTGTGGCACTTCGTGGGACAACTCCAGCGCAACAAGGCCAGATCCGTGCTCCGTTGGGCGGACTGGGTGCAGTCTGTGGACCGTGCGGCCCTGGTGGACGGCCTGTCACGGGCCGCGGTCGAGCGTGGCCGGCCACTGTCGGTCTGCCTGCAGATCTCGTTGGACCCCCCGAGGGCCTCCAGTGGGGCGGATTCGAGTGGGGTTGCCGTTTCGGGCCGTGGCGGCATCGATCCGGGCGCCGTCAGCGAGCTCGCCGATCTCGTCGCGCGGGCACCCGGGCTGACACTGCGCGGGGTGATGGCGGTTGCGCCACGTGGTGAGTCACCACGTGGCGCATTTGCCCGTCTGCGGAACGTCGCGGAACGCCTGGTCAGAGACCACCCTGGAGCCACGGTGATCAGTGCCGGCATGTCAGGAGATCTCGAGTCGGCCATCGCCGAGGGCGCGACACACCTACGGATCGGGACCGCTTTGTTCGGTGAACGGCCTGGTGTCCCTTAGAGTCGCGCCCATGGGGCTCGGGCGCAGGGCGATGGTCTACCTCGGTCTGGCCGAGGAGGACGACGACTATCTCGATGACGACTACGACGACGACGGTCGTGCGGTAGACCATGACGATCGGCGTCTTGACGATCGCCGAATGGTGCATGATCCGGTTCCGATGGACCGCTCGGTCCGCCGGATCGACGCACGGGAGGAGTCGGTCGCCATGCCACGTCGTCCACCGGTCGAACCGCTTCGCCCCACCGGACCCGTGCCGGTGCGCCGGGTGGCCCCCGTCGAGGAGCCACACCCCTACCGGATCACGACGCTCCAGCCACGTAGCTACAATGAGGCTCGCCAGATCGGTGAGGAGTTCAGGGACGGCACGCCCGTTATCATGAACCTCACCGACATGGACGATGTCGACGCCAAGCGGCTGGTCGACTTCGCCGCCGGGCTGATCTTCGGGTTGCGTGGTGACATCGAGAAGGTGACCAACAAGGTCTTCCTCCTCTCGCCGCACAACGTCGAGGTCACCGAGACGGACAAGCGACGCATCCGTGAGGGTGGGTTCTACAACCAGTCATGACGGGGTTCGCGAGCTGGTCGCGTCCCCCTGGTTCACAGGAGAGGGTGCCATCAGCACGCTAGGACAGCTGCTCTCGTGGCTGCTGCTGGTCTACCTTCTGTTCCTGATCGCGCGTTGGATCACGGACCTGGTACTCGTCCTCGGCCGCTCGTTCCGCCCCACCGGGCCGCTGTTGGTGATCTTCGAAGCTGTGTACACGGTGACTGACCCCCCGTTACGGTTCATCCGGCGCATCCTGCCTCCGTTGAGGGTGGGTAGTGTCCAACTTGACCTCGGCTTTCTGGTGCTGTTTCTAGTGATCGTCGTGTTGCGAAGCTACGCCCAGAAGCTGTAACGGGGTTGTGTGCACACCGCGAACGCGGGCGCGGGAGACTGCCCGCAGACCGCCCTCTCTTCGGGGAGCGGCGATGCCGCACGAGGAGGCGACGTGGCTCTGACACCACAGGACGTACAGAACAAGGTCTTCAGTCCGACGCGGTTTCGCACCGGCTACAACGAGGATGAGGTCGACACCTTCCTTGACGAGGTCGAAGCGGAACTGACCCGGCTGCTCGACGAGAACAGCGACCTGCGTCGCCAGCTCGACGAGGCCCGCCGCTCCGGTGGCGGAGGGCCCGCGGTGCCCGCGCAGATCCTGGAGGAGAACCAGGGCCTGCGCCGTCAGGTGGACGAGTCCCGTCGCCAGATCGCGCAGTTGCAGGCCCAGGCCGCTCAGGCCGCCCGTGAGCGCGCCGCCGCACCCCCCACCGGCCCGCAGCCCCCCCAGCCCCAGCAGGGTGGCGCGCCGACCACGGTCATCCCCGCCGTCGGTCAGGGCGGCGCCCTCGCCCGCACCGGCCCCAGCCAGGCCAGCGAGGCCGAGATCGAGCAGCGCGTCGCCCGCACGCTCGTCCTGGCCCAGCGCACCGCCGACGAGGCCCTGCGGGAAGCCCGCGCCGAGTCCGAGCGTGCCCGCCGCGACGCCCGCGCCGACGCCGACCGCATCATCGGCGAGGCCCGCGCCCACGTCGCCGAGCAGCTCGGCGGCCTGGAGGAGGACAAGCGTCGCCTCGAGGGCCAGGTGGAACAGCTGCGCGCCTTCGAACGCGAGTACCGCACCCGCCTGCGTGCCTACCTCGAGATGCAGCTGCGCGACCTCGACGGCATGCCGACCCAGCCCGCCGTCGGCGCCGGCGCCCCACAGCGCCCCGGCCTCAACCCCGGCGCCCCCACCCCGGCGCCCACCGCCGTCAGCATGGGCCCGGGCCCCGGCCCCGGTCAGGGCGGTGTTCCGCAGAGCCCCGGCCACCAGCCGACCTTCCCCCCCGGCCCCCCCATGCCCGCCGGCGCGATGGCCCGCGACAACGGCCACGGCCGCCCCGACCTCGACCCCGCCCGCCGCGACGGCCCCGGCATCCAGGAGTACTGACGCCCCCGGCGCCCCGGCCCCGGCCTCGGGCTTCCGGTTGAGCTCGGGGGCTCGGCACGCCCCGACGCACCCCGGCTTGGCGCTCTCGGTTCCGTCGGTGGTTTCGACCTGACGGACGGGCCGGCTGAGCGCGCCGCGTGCTGGATGGCTGTGCCTGACACTGTGAAGGAGTCTGCCGCGTGTTGACGCTCTGTGGCGCGTTGCTCGCGGTCGGCCTGGTGCTGGCTGTGCTGGGTATCGTCGCCAGCAGCGGCTTCGTCTACGCGTCCGTGATCGTCGTTCTGGTCGCGTGGGCTCTTCTACCCCTGGGCGCCCTGCGCCGAACCCCCGCTCCCTGAACATCGCGGCGCGAGGGTGCGCCGCGATCCCGCCCGCCGCCCGGGTCGTCCTGTGGTGCAGCGGTTGCTTCGGGTATCCGAAAATGATCCTCCCCCGGGATTCGCCCGGGCCGCTTCCCGTGGCTCCTCGACCATCTCTGTCATCCACGAGATGTCACCCTGACCGCGCCAGCCCCTGGATGTACGAGGGGCCAACGGGTCGCCAGCCCTCAGCACGATCTGATCACCGTCTGCCGGGCGCTCGGTACGGCCGGACAGGTGCGGCTGTCGGGTCATGCCGCTGGGGCAACGAGCACGCCTGCGGCCGTGGCTCGCGATGAAGATCATGGCGTGCCGAGGGTTGTTCGGGAAATCGGCCTCGACTGCCCGAACAACCCTCGGCACGCGCCCTTACAACCCTCGGCAGCTGCGCTGCGCTGGGACATGGCGGCCGCAGCGCCGCAGCGCCGCAGCGCCGGTCAGCTGGCGGTGGCGGCCGGGGTGGGGAGGGTCGCGCGGGTCAGGCTGAACGTGAGGCCGAGGTCGCTGTTGGCGCCGGTGTCGGTACCGGTGCCGGCGCCAAGGTCGGTGTTGGTGCCGGTGAGGGGGGTGGTCTGAGTGGGCAGGGGGGCCAGGTCGGCGGGGTCGACCTCGGTGAAGGTGACGGCGAGGACCTCCTCGGCGACGGTCTGGCTGTGGGTGCGCAGGGCGAGAGCGGTGGGGGCCAGGGTGCTCGCCCACCGGACGTCGACGCGGTCGGTGATGTCGAGACCGGCGGCCTTACGGGCGTCCTGAAGGATGCGGACGATGTCGCGGGCGACACCGGCGCGGGCCAGATCGGGGGTGATCTCGAGGTCGAGGGCGACGGACAGGCCGGATTCGGCGGTGACGGCCCAGCCCTGCCGGGGGGTCTCGGTGATGATCAGATCGTCGCCGGAGAGCTCGATGGTCTCACCGTCCACGGTGAGGGTGAGGCGGCCGTCCACCGGTGCGCCGGCGGTGGCGATGGCGGCGGCGACGGGCTTGGTGCGGTTGCCGAAGCGACGGCCGAGGGCGCGGAAGTTGGGCTTCACGGTGACGTCGACGAGGTCGGACGTGGCCGCCTCCACCGTCCCGACGTTGAGCTCCTCGGCGATCTGGGCGTGCAGTTCGGGGGTGAGGGTGGCGAAGGCAGCGGCGCCGACGACGGCCCTGGTCAGCGGCTGACGGGTGCGCACACCACTGGACGCGCGGGCCGCCCGGCCGAGTTCGACGATCCGGCGCACCAGCTCCATCTGCGCGGACAGCTGCGCCGAGTGCAGGTCGGCGGGCAGCTCGGGCCAGCTGGTCAGGTGCACGGAGTCGGGGGTGGTCGGGGTGGTGTCGGCGAACAGGCGCGCCCACAGCCAGTCGGTGAGGAAGGGCGTGAACGGCGCCATGATCCGGGTCAGGGCGTCCAGGCAGGTGTGCAGGGTGGCCAGGGCGTCCGGGTCGCCGGCCCAGAAACGGCGGCGGGAACGGCGCACGTACCAGTTGGACAGGTCGTCGACGAAGCGGGCGATGCGTCGTCCGGCGCGCAGCGAGTCGAAGCCGTCCAGGGCCTCGTCCACCTCGGCGACGGTGTCGGCGAGCTCGGACAGCGCCCAGCGATCCAGGACGTGTCGGCGCGCCGACACACCGGCCGGGGCCGTCTCACCGGCGGCCGTGGTGCTGGCGGTGTCTGTGCTGGCGGTGTCCGTGCTGGTGGTGTCCGTGCTGGTGGAGGGGCGCCAGCCGGCGGCACCGGCGTAGAGGGCGAAGAAGGACGCGGTGTTCCAGTAGGTGAGCAGGACGCGGCGGACGATGTCCTCGATCGCCTCGTGGCCGACCCGACGATCGGACCAGGGGGAGCCGCCGGCGAGCATGAGCCAGCGGACCGCGTCCGCGCCGTGCCGGTCGAAGAGTTCGAACGGGTCGAGGACGTTGCCGACGTGCTTGCTCATCTTGCGGCCCTCGGCGTCCAGCAGCAGCCCGAGGCAGAGCACCGTCTCGTAGGACGAGCGGTCGAAGACGAGCGTGCCGATCGCCATCAGGGTGTAGAACCAGCCGCGGGTCTGGTCGATCGCCTCACAGATGTACTGCGCCGGGTAGTGCCGGGCGAACTCCTCGGCGCCCCGGTGCGGGGCACCCCACTGGGCGAACGGCATCGCGCCGCTGTCATACCAGACGTCGATCACCTCGGGCACCCGGTGGGCGTCCGCCCCGCAGGTGCGGCACGCCACCGTGATCTCGTCGACGAACGGGCGGTGCGGGTCGAGGCTGGTCAGGTCGCGTCCGGCGAGCTCCGACAGTTCCGCGAGCGACCCGACGCAGACCAGGTGGGACGGGTCGTCCGCGCACCGCCAGATCGGCAGCGGGGTGCCCCAGTAGCGGTTGCGGGACAGCGCCCAGTCGACGTTGCCGCGCAGCCACTCGCCGTACCGGCCGTCACGGATGCGGGACGGATGCCAGTCGGTGCGGGCGTTCTCCTCGAGCAGACGGTCGTGGATCGCGGTGGTGCGGATGTACCAGGACGGCAGCGGGTAGTAGATCAACGGGGTGTGGCAGCGCCAGCAGTGCGGGTAGCTGTGGGTGTAGGTCAGCGCACGCCACAGCCGGCCACGGGCGGTCAGGTCCGCGTTCAGCGGTGCGTCGGCGTCCTTGAAGAACAGCCCGCCGACCAGCGGTGTGTCGGCGACGAACCGGCCGTCGCGGCCGACCGGGTTGACCACCGGAAGCCCGGCGGCCCGGCAGACGGCGAGGTCCTCGGCGCCGAACGCGGGGGACTGGTGGACGAGCCCGGTGCCGTCGGTGGTGGTGACGTACGCGGCGGTGACCACCGTGTGCGGGACACCGGTGCCGGTGGCGAACAGCGCGGCGTCGAGCAGGTCGAACGGCCGCTCGTAGCGGGCACCGGCGAGCGCGCGGCCGGTGAAGCGCTCGAGGACACGGGCATCCTCCCCGACGGCCGCGGCCACCAGCGCCTCGGCGACGACGAACAGCTCGCCGCCGGCGGCCTGGACCAGCACGTACTCGACGTCCGGGTGCACGGCGACGGCCGTGTTCGACACCAGCGTCCACGGCGTGGTCGTCCACACCAGCAGGTGCGCGCCCCGCTCGGCCAGGCCAAGCCCGTCGGCGAGCAGGGGGAAACGGACGTACACCGACGGGTCGTCGACGTCGGTGTAACCCTGGGAGACCTCGTGGTCGGACAGCGGGGTCTCGTCCCGCGGGCAGTACGGGGTGACGCGGAAGTCCTCGACCAGCAGGCCCTTGTCGAAGATCTGGCGCAGCGACCACCAGACACTCTCGATGTAGCTGGTGTCCATGGTGCGGTAGGCGGTGTCGAGGTCGACCCAGTAGCCCATCCGCTCGGTCATCGCGGCGAACTCGGCGACGTGGCGCTGCACCGACTCGCGGCAGCGCTCGTTGAACTCGGCGATGCCGTACGCCTCGATGTCGTTCTTGCTGGTGAAACCGAGTTCCTTCTCGACGGCGAGCTCGACGGGCAGGCCGTGGCAGTCCCAGCCGGCCCGGCGGGGGACGTGGTAGCCCTTCATCGTGCGGTACCGGGGGAAGATGTCCTTGAAGACGCGGGCCTCGACGTGGTGGGCGCCGGGCTTGCCGTTGGCGGTCGGTGGGCCCTCGTAGAAACGCCACAGCGGCCGGTCGGCGCTCGCCGCGAGCGACCGGTGGAAGACCTTCGTGTCCTGCCAGCGGGCCAGCGTCTCGCGTTCGAGGGCGGGCAGGTCCGCCTGCGCGGGCAGCGGGGCGTAACGGGGGGTGCGTGGGGCGTCGTTCATCGTGGCGGACCCGGTCTTCCTCGGTCGTCGTCGCTGGCTGGTCGTCCCTCTGCCTGGCATCGGTGCCGGACAGGGGCATCGGTGCCCAGGCAGAGGGACGACGCCACCGGACGCCCGCACGGGCAGCCGGGGGTACCGCGGTACCACCCTCCTTGCACGCCCGGTGCCGGCACCGCCGCGGAACTCACGGCGAGGACGGCGGACCGGGCGGCCTCTCGTCACGCGCGCGACGACCGGATCTACTGAGGGCCCGCGGCACCGGGAGGTGCCAGGGCGCGGGCTCCGTTCTGCCGGCAGCTCAGGGGTGATCTTCGCGGACGTGCTGGCCACCGGGCTTCCACCAACCCCGGCTCGCTCGGGCCGCACTCGCCGCTACTCGTCCCCATCGACGCCGTGTCGCGCACGACCGAGTCTAGTCGACCGGGCCGACAGTTCTCCCGGTCGGGATCGCGTGGGGCGTGGGGCGTCCGCAAGCCGCGGGGTGGCCCGTAAAGTGGACCCGATGGGGGAGGCGACAGGTATCGGGACGACCAGGGTCTCGTCGGCCAGCCTCTCGTCCACCAGCGTCTCGTCGGCCAGTGTGGCGTCGGCCAGTGTGGCGTCGGCCGGTGTCGCGCCGGCCGGTAGCGCGACGACAAGCATCGGGAGCAGCGTGTCCGAAGATCCCACCGGCCGCGGTGCCCCCGCCTCCGCCGCCAGCCGCCCGGCGGGGGTGGGAGCGGCCCGCCGTCCCGTCGCCCTGCTGGTCGCGACCGCCGCGGCGCTGATCGCCCTCGACGTGATCACCAAGCATCTCGCGGTGGCGAAGCTGTCGGGCCGCAACCCGGTCGAAGTGATCCCGGGTGTGCTTGACCTCGAACTCACCCGCAACTCCGGCGCCGCGTTCAGCATCGCCGGCGGGTCCACCGTGGTGCTGAGCCTGGTGGCCCTGCTGGTGATCGGCGTGGTCGTCTTCACCGCCCGCCGGCTGCGCTCGACGGGTTGGGCGGTCGTGCTCGGTGCCCTGCTCGGTGGGGCCATCGGCAACCTGATCGACCGGATCTTCCGCGCGCCCGGTCCGCTGCGTGGCCACGTCGTCGACTTCGTCCACCTGCACCACTGGCCGATCTTCAACGTCGCCGACTCGGCGATCGTCTGCGGTGGCGTCCTGGCGGTGCTGCTGTCGCTGCGCGGCGTCGGTCTGGACGGCAGCCACCACACGGACATCCCGGACGGTGCCCGCGGGGATGGCGCGACCCCCGAGCACACCGAACGGTCCGAGCCCTCCGAGCAGCAGGCGCCGCGCGGGTGAACACCAGTGGTGACCTGCGCAGCCTCCCGGTGCCCGACGGCCTGGACGGGGTCCGCCTGGACGCGGCGATCGCGCGGATGTTCGGGCTGTCCCGCACGGCGGCCGCGACCCTCGTCGAGGACGGCCAGGCCAGCCTCGACGGTCAGATCCGTGGCCGGTCGGACCGGGTCCGTGGTGGCTCGTGGCTGGAGGTGTGCCTGCCGGCGCCGCCGCGGCCCATCACCGTCGAACCGACGCCGGTCGCGGGGCTTGGCATCCTGCACGACGACGACGACATCGTCGTCGTCGACAAACCGGTCGGGGTCGCCGCCCATCCCGCCCCCGGGTTCACCGGGCCGACGGTGATCGGCGCGC
The DNA here is from genome assembly GCF_023242945.1 of Frankia umida. NCBI lineage: Bacteria > Bacillati > Actinomycetota > Actinomycetes > Frankiales > Frankiaceae > Frankia > Frankia umida. The sequence continues at coordinate 176,725 of NZ_JALKFT010000007.1, read as the reverse complement.
TGGCCGCGATGGGCTACCGCGTGTCGACCTCCGGCGCCGCGGAGCGCCAGGGCGTGGTGCACCGTCTCGATGTCGGCACCACCGGCGCCATGGTCGTGGCCAAGAGCGAGCGGGCGTACACCCTGCTCAAGCGGGCGTTTCGGGAGCGGGAGGTGGACAAGCGCTACCGCGCCGTCGTGCAGGGCCATCCCGACCCGTCCCGTGGCACCGTCGACGCCCCGATCGACCGGCATCCGCGGCGTCCGGGCCTGTTCGCGGTGGTCGCCGACGGCCGGCCCAGCGTCACCCACTACGACCTCGACGAGGCGTTCCGGGCCGCGTCGCTGCTGTCGGTGCGCCTGGAGACGGGCCGCACCCACCAGATCCGCGTGCACCTGTCGGCGCTGCGGCATCCCTGCGTCGGCGACCTGGCCTACGGTGCCGACCCGACCCTGGCCGAGCGGCTGGGGCTGCGCCGCCAGTGGCTGCACGCGGCCTCGCTGTCGTTCGAACATCCCGGGCATGGTGGCCAGGTCACGTTCACCAGCCCCGATCCGGCTGATCTCGCCGACGCGCTGGAACGGCTACGGGACCAGACATGACCGAGGCGGCCGGTGCCCGCGCCGGCGCCGGTACGGGCCTGGGTGCCAGCGGGCACGGGGCGCTCGGGGCGCTTGACCGGTTGGACGACGTCGTCGTGCCCCGGGCCCGCCATCTGGTCGTGGCGCTGCGGCGTCTGCTGGTGGCCGGCTTCGACCCGCCCGCGCGGCGGGCCCGGCAGGTCGTCGACCGGCTACGGGTCACCGAGGGCGACGACGGTGCCGCCGGTCCGATCGTGCTGCCGGGCGGCAGGGGTGGGCGGATCGTCGTGCTCGGCGTGGTGACCCTCATCGTGGTCAGCGCGGTGGCGGCCATCGTGCAGGGCGCCCGCGACCGGGCACCGACCCTGGTCGCCACGGGCGGGGCTGGGCACGGCAGGGGATTACCGGGCGGCTCGGCACCCGCTCCGGTGCCGGCCAGCGCCCCCGAAGGCGGTGCGTCGCAAGGCGGTGCGTCGGAGGGTGCCGCCGCGGTGCCGGCGGTGCGGATCGGGCCGGCCGCGCAGGACACGGTCGCTGACTATCTCGGCGCGAGCCGGCAGAGCCTGGCCTCACTGACCGCGGCCGCACCCGCCACCGACGTGTACGCCGTGGCCAGCCTGACCGCCGCGGTCGCCCCCGGCGGGCTGCTCGACGTCGTCGGCGGCTACCGGATCGTGCAGGTGTTCTTCACCGCGGGGATCAGCGGCGAAACCGAGCAGGTCACGGTGCGTGACCCGGTGGCCGATGTCCAGGCCGCGTTCGCCGCCGCGGCGAGCCAGGCGTCCGAGCGCGCCGCCGCCGACGGGCGGGCCGGCGACGCGCACGCCCAGGAACGTGACGATCGCGCCGCGGCCGACCTGCGGGCCGGTTGCGCCTGCCTGTTCGCCGCGGTCGTGCGTGCCCCGGCGGGACGACTCACCCAGCTCGCCGCCGACCCCAGGGTCCGTGTCGTCGACCCCGCGCCACCCGACACCGCCCCGCCGACTGTGACCTTCATCCCACTGGTACCGGATCGGCGCTGACTCGCCTGGTGGCGTATCGCATCATCGGCGCTGGTCGCGGTCAGTTCCAGGTCATACTGCGGCCAACCCCGACGCTCCCGGACCGGCGGGGACCGGGCAGGATGACGGCGGACATGGTTTAGGTTCCGGACAACGACAAGGAGCCCAGCGGTGAAGCTGGCGAGAGGGACCCGAGAGGTCTTCGACGCGGAAAGCCTGCTGGCCGAGTATCTGGGCCCTCGTCGGCGCGGACTGCGGTACGCCTACCCCTACTACGACGGTCTGGTCACCAACAGCGACCCGGACCTGCTGTGTACCAGTGATCTGCTCGCCCCGAGTCTGCTCGGCGTGCACGTCGCCGTCGACCGGATGCACACCCTGACCGCCCTGCAGCCGCTGCTGCAACGCGCGCTGGACAAGCTTCCCCCCGGGATCGAGCTGGTCGAGGCCGACGAGGTGACCCTTGACCTGGTCGCGGCCCTCTACGACCCGCTTGACGACCCCGACGTCTCCGACCGCGACGTCAAGGGCTCGCTGATCGCGAAGGTGCTGCACCGCAAGCGTCCGGCGTTGGTGCCGCTGTTCGACTCCAAGGTGCGGATCTTCTACCAGCATGAGGACTGCGTCCCGCCGTCCCCCCGCGACGGCCGCAGCTGGCGGCAGTACATGGGCCTGCTCGTTCGGGCCATGCAGTACGACCTGAGGGAGAACGCCGAGGAGTTCCGTCGGCTCGCGAGCCTGGTGCCCGAGGGCGGTCCGCCCGTCACCCCGCTGCGGATGCTCGACATCGTGGTCTGGATGAGCAGCGCGGTCTGATACGCAGTGCCCCGACATAGGCGCCGATGCGGGGGGTGTGAGGCTTCCCCGACGACCGGGGCGGCCCGCTCGCCGGTTCGGCTGCGAGAATGGGCGGCGTGTTGAGCTACGCCGTCCGCGGGCTCACCCGGCGACACGGGGTGGGCGAGCACTCCGTCCTCGCAAACGACGGCATCGACCTCGACGTGCGCCAGGGTGAGGTGTTCGGAGTCCTTGGCCCCAACGGTGCGGGCAAGACGACTCTGGTCCGCCAGCTGATGGGCCTGTTGCGCCCGGATGCCGGCACGATCACGATGTTCGGTCGAGACGTCCGCGCCGAACCCGACCTGCCCTCCCGGCTGGCCGGCTACCTGGGTCAGGCTGACCTGGCCCTGGCCGAACTTCCGGTGGCCACGGCCGTCGGCACCACCGCCCGGATGCGCGGGCTGTCCCGTGCCGACGCCCGGTCCGCGCGCGACGCCATCCTGACCGAACTGGGCCTGACCGAGGTCGCGCACCGGCCGCTGTCGAGCCTGTCCGGTGGGCAGCGGCGGCTGGCGTGCGTGGCCACGGCGCTCGTCGGCGACCGGCCGGTGCTGATTCTCGACGAGCCGACCACCGGCCTTGACCCGGTCGCCCGCCGGGCGGTGTGGGGGGCACTGCAGCACCGCCGGGACACCGCCGGCACCACCATCGTGCTCATCACGCACAACGTTCTGGAGGCCGAGTCGGTGCTTGATCGGGTGGCCGTGCTCGAGGCCGGGCGGGTCATCGCCTGTGACACGCCCGGTCAGCTCAAGGCGTCCGTCTCCGGCGACGTCCGGCTCGACCTCGCCTGGCGGCACGACCCGCCCACCGACGATCCGACCATCGCCATGCTCGCGGGCCTGGCCACCATCCGCGGCCGCCGCTGGACGGTGCGGATGGCCCCCGTCGCCGCCCGCGAGGCCCTTGGCCGGCTCACCACCGGAGCGGCCTTCGCCGCCCTGGACGACTTCAGCCTCGCCACACCGTCCCTGGAGGACGTGTACCTCACCCTTGGCGGGGCGTCCCGAGACCTGGAGCGGACGTGACCGAACCTCTCTGTCGTCCGGCCCAGCAGGTGTGGGCCCGATGACCGTTGTTCCCGACGCCCGTGGCACCACGATGAACGTCGTCCGCAGCGTCCCGGTGGCGAACCTGCCCGGGCTGACCGCGCCGGAGGCCACCGCGCCCCGCACCGACCCACTGCCGCGCGCCGAGCCGTCGGCCGACCAGTCGTCCGCTGACCAGGCATCCGCTGACCAGTCGTCGGGCGACCAGGCGCTGTCCACGGGGCCCGCGGGACTGATGCTGCCGCGCATCCCGGCGGCCACCGGCTTCGGGACCGCCTTCGGCGCGGTCTACCGGGGGCAGCTCGCCCGGTCGAAGGTCGGACGGATTCCCCTGCTGTTCGTCGCGTCGTTCCAGTCGATCGGCATCCTGGTGCTGCTGCGGGGCATCCTCGACGTCGGCGACAACGCCGCCGCCGGGCAGGTCGTCGCCGGGTCCACGGTGCTCGTCGTCGCGTTCGTCGCGCTGAACCTGCTGGCGCAGCGCTTCGGGGCGCTGCGGGCCGCCGGTGCGCTGGACTACTACCTCACCCTGCCCATCCCACCGGCCGCCGTGGTGCTTGGCACCGCCGCGTCCTATGCGACCTTCGCCGCCCCCGGCACGCTGGTCACCGCGGTGTTCGGCAGTCTGCTGTACGGGCTGTCGCTGTCCGGGCTGTGGCTGCTCGCGCCGGTCGTGCTGCTTTCCGGGGTGTGCCTGTCGGGTATCGGCGCCGCCGTCGGCCTGCTCGCCCCACGCCCGGAACTCGCGACGATCGCCGGTCAGCTCGGCATGAGCATCGTGCTGTTCCTCGGGGTCATCCCCGCCGACCGGCTGCCCGAGGTCGGCCGGCTGGCCCGCGACGCCCTGCCCAGCACCTACGCCGTCGACGCCCTGGCCGCCGCCTTCCAACGCGACGTCAACTGGACGACGGTGGTCGCCGACCTCGCCGTCTGCGCCGCCGTGGGCGTCGGCGCCCTCGCCATCGCCGTCCTGGCCCTGCGCCGCGTCGGCACCTCCTGACCCACCCGTCCCCGGGGCGCTGACCGGCCCGTCCCGGGGCGTTGAAGGACGGGCCGCGGCCCCGGTGCTCGCCGCCCTCGCGCGCCCGCGCGGCCGGCGGGTCGGCTGCTGGCTTGGGCGGCGGGGCCGGTGTACCGGCACGATAGGGTCAGGTGTCAGAAGCGGTCGGTATGGCGGTTCCCGCGATGAGACCGCCGAGCGGGTGCCTGGTGGCGGAGCGGGGCGACGTGAGGGAAAGATCATCCGAATCCGGGCCGGTCTCGGCTGGTCCGCAGGATCCGTCGGCGCCCCCCGCGTCACCGCTGGGAGCCGGCATCCACGGGGATGCGGGTGAGCGGGCCGGGTGGTTCGCGGTCCTGCCCGGGCGAGGCGGTGCGCATCCGGGGCTCGGGTCGCCGGGGCGACGGGGATATCTCGCCGGGCTGATCTGCGCGGCGGTCATGGTGGTGGCGGGGTTTCCGCTCGGTCTGCTGTGGGCGGCGGCGGCGCCGCATCTGAATGTGAACGGGGCGCTGGCCGGTAACGAGTCGGCGTTCGCGGTGCAGAGCGACATCGACGCCCGGTTCGGGCTCATCTGCGCCGTCGCCGGGCTGATCGGCGGCGCGGTGGCGCTGTGGCGGGCACGGGACGCCGGGTGGCCGGTGCCGCTCGGGCTCGCCGCCGGTGGGGCCGCCGGGGCGCTCATCGCCGGGTGGACCGGTCATCTGCGCCGGTCGGCGGACGCCCTGCACGGGCTGCCGGCGAACGCGTCCTCGGTGCTGGTGGATCTGGTGGACGTGCGGGTCCGGGCGCACGGCCTCTATCTGGTGCTGCCGGTGACGGCGCTGCTGGTGTTCGGGCTCGGCCTGTGGGTGGCGTCCCTGCGGGTCAGTTCGGGCTCGGGTCGACGCGGCGCAGCTCACTCGACCCGATCGTCGTGATCCGCCCCAGCAGCCCGACCTCGCGGTGCAGCAGCGCCCGCTCGGCGCGCAACCGCTGCGCCGCGTCCGCCTGGGCGAGCAGCCCCTGGCGTTCGGACAGGTCGGTGACCGCGGCGGCGGCCACCACGTAGGACAGCGCGATCGGATCGTCCGGCAGGTCCGGCAGGGAGATCTGCACGGTGCCGGTGGCGGCGAGCCGCTCGGCGTAGGTGCGCATCAGGCGCTGCACCGGGCCGATGGCCTCCTGGGCAGCCTGGGCGTCACCGACCTCGTCCGGCAGGTACTCGACCTGACCGAGCAGGTAGGGCGCGCCCCGCTGATCGACCTCGTCGATGCGGAAACGCCGCCCGCCGACCGTCAGCAGCGAGAACCGCCCGTCGGGATGTTCCTGGACGCGGCGCAGCACCGCGGTACAGCCGATCTGGTGCAGCGCCGGCACCGCCGGACCCACCTCGCGCCCGCGCCGGATCGCCACCACCCCGAAATGGCGGGAGTGGTCGTCGGGCTGGGCGAGCAGTTCGCGGACCAGCGTCCGGTACCGCTCCTCGAAGATCTCCAGCGGTAGCACCAGCCCCGGCAGCAGGACGGTCCCCAGCGGGAACAGCGGCAGTCGGGTGCTCATCGCCGGCGTTCTCCCCCCTCCGGCGCTCTGCACCGGTCCACGGCCGAGCCTTTCTGCAACTTTGTCCCGGGACGGGCACGGTGTCCATCCGGCAGGCTCTGTGATTCTTCCCTTTCCTCGGCCGACAGGCGTCCCACACCCGCCGCGCCGGCCGTCCGCCGTGGTGTGGGGTGGCCCGACCGGGGGATGCGTTCCGATGGGGAGGTAATCGGGACATTCGCTGGTGCGCGCCGGACAATGGGCCGGTGTGGGGAACCGAACCGGAACTACTCGTCATTCTGGACCTGTCGGACGACCCTGGCTCGGCCGCCCCAGCCGAGGAGACGTGCGAGGGCGAGGCGGGCCCGGGGCCCGTGAGCGGGCGGCCGGGAGGTCCGGGTGGCCGGGGGGACGCTGACCCGGCAGTGGGCGGGTTCGGGCAGGTCACCTCGACGTTTCCGCCCCGGCTGGTGCTGCTGGCGGCACCGACGTCGCGGGCCCAGGAGGTGGCCGCGCTGCCGGGGGTCCGGGCGGTGTGCGTGGACGCGGTGCCGGCGGACCTGCGCGCGGCGCTGAGTCCGGCCGAGTCGTTGTTCGTCGACGGCTGGCTCGCCCGGCACGCCGAGAAGTCCCGCGGCCCCTCCGACGGCAGGCCCTGGGACGCCCCCGGCCACACGCCCCCGGACGCGCCGAACCCGACCGGATAGGCCGGCCGCCGGCGTGCGCCCGCCCGCCGGCGGTTCTGGTCCTGGGGGAACGGGTCAGAAGACGCGGCGGGGGGTGGACCAGGTGGCGGTCGGCCCGGAGGACCGCCAGATCATGTGGAGTTCGTCGCCGACGCGGGCGAGGACCTCCAGATGGCCGTCGAAGTTGCTCTGGATCATGGAGACCGCGTCGACGCGCCCCAGCGAGGGGGCGAAGGGGCGCGGGCCGCTCCAGAACGGGGTGGAGGCGCCGTTGTTGCGGTAGTAGTGGATCAGCCCGCCGCCGGTGGAGGGAACGACGACCTCGAAGTTGCGCGCGCCACCGGAGAACGTGCTCTGGATGAGCGCGGGGTTGCCGGCGACACCTTCACCGAAGGTCGGGCCGGTTCGCCACACCGCGGTGTTGTCCCGGGTGAGGTGGACGAGCCGGCTGCCGACCCGCACGACGGCCTCGAGCATGCCGGTGCCGCCGCCGAGGGTGCCGTGGATCAGGCTGACCGCGTCGACCTTGCCGAGGTTCGCGCCGAACCGGGTCGGGCTGCTCCACGGGAAGCCCTGCACGTCGTGGTTACGCCACAGGTGGACGAGGCCGACGTCGGCGGCGGGCACGAGCAGTTCGAAGTTGCCCTTGGCGCCGAGTCGGCTCTGGACCAGCGACGGCACACCCCGGACACCCTGACCCGAGGCGATCGGGACGGGTGCGTGCCAGGCGAACATGCCGGTGCTTTCCCGCCAGAGGAACTGCAGCCCGTCCCCGACCCGGACGACGACCTCCAGCGGCCCCGGACTGGCCAGCGTGCTCTGCACCATCGAGACGGCGTCGACGGGGCCGAGGGACTGCGCGGTCTGCCACGGATCGCGCCACGGATAGCTGGTGACGTCGTTGTCGCGCCAGACGTGGGTGAGCCCGGCGAACACCGAGGGGACGAGCACCTCGAAGTTGCCGGTGCGGCCCAGACCCTTCGACTGGATGAGCACCGGGTTGCCGGTCACGCCACGTCCCCAGCCGAGCTGGCTCGGGGTGTAGCGGCACAACGCGAAACTGTTGGAACGCATCAGGCAGTCGACCGGGGCGGAGGCGCAGCTGTCGCAGTTGCCGTTGGGGGCGTGGAAGACACCCCATTCGCCGCCGCAGTCGCAGCCGGCGCCGCCGTACTCGTCGGGGGCGCCGAAGATGTGCCCGGTCTCGTGGGTGAACACCCGGTCGATGTTGTCGGGACCCCAGCCGTCGTTCTCGTACGACATGACGATGCGCGGCCCGCCGATGGACGAGTACGCGAAGTAGCCGACCGGGTACTTGGTGAAGAACGCGCAGTAGGCCCAGGTGGTCTGGAGCCGGCCGCGCAGCGCGTCCACGTAGTCGTAGACGCCGTCGAAGTTCGGCTTGTGGCCGAGCCGGTCCATGGTCGGGTCGCGCCACAGCGCTTCGAGGTCGGTGGCGTTCGGGTTGGCCGCGACCGACAGCCGCACGATCTGGATGTCGTAGTGGAAGGCCAGGTCCGCCGCCGGGTTGGTGGTGGCGTACCAGGACAGGCCGTTCTGTACCTCGGCGACGACCTTCGTCCGCTCGGCGGCGGTGAACTGCAGGTCGGCGGTGGGCCCTTCGACGAGGATGAGCCCGACGGCGACCGAACCCTCCAGCCGCGAGCTGGTCGGCACGCCCGCCGCACCGGACGACGGCAGCTGGCCGTTCGACGCCCCGTCGCCGATCGCCCCGTCGCCGATCGCCCCGTCGCCGATCGCGCCGTTCGACGAGGTGGCCCGCACCGCTGTCCCCGTGGCCGCTGTCCCCAGGGGCGAGGTACCACCCGCCGACGTGGTGCCGCCCACGGCGGACGACGGGTCGGTGGGGGCCGGCGGCGTGGCGGTGGGGGAGAGGGCCGCGGGCGGGGCCGGGGTGCTGGGCGCGGAGGTCCGCGGGGGTGGGACGTCGGTGCAGGGCCGGTCCATGTCCCAGTCGTGGCCGTCCCGCGGGCGCTCGGCCTTCATCTGACGGTAGGCCGAGCTCGCCCGCAGCCGGAAGGCGTCCAGACCCAACGTCTCGGCGCGACTCAGACCGGGGGAGACCCCCGTGGTGGACACGACGCTGCCGTCGGCGGGGGGGATCAGCGCGGCGAGCCCGCGCACCCCGGGCTGGTGCTGCGTGGTCGCCGAAGGGCGCGCGGTATCGGGGTCACGCGGCCGACCGAGCACCTGGACCCGCCCGTAGTGATGCAGGGTCCGCTCGCCGCGGGGGTCCGCGGGTGTCGCCGCGCCCGGGCCGCCGGCGGTCGTGCCCGCGGTGCCCGCTGTTCCGGCGGCACCGGTCGGGACGGCCGAGGTGGTCGTGGCCGGTGGGGTCGCCCCCCGCCCCGGCTGGTCAGGACTCGCCGCCGCGCGCAGCACGCTGGCGCTGCCCGGACCGGACGGGATGATCAGCGCGCGTTCGTCGACCGGTACGTCCCCCGCCATGCGTGATCATTGTCCTTTCGGTGGGAATGGCTGTGCGGAGTTGTATCGCGATGGGTGGTCATTGTGTCGGGCTTTTGCCCAAGCAGCCGCTTTCCGTGGCCGATCGCCCCGGGCCGTCCGGTGGGCCCGGCGCGCTGCGGCCGCCCGGATCGGCCCGTCGGCTTCGGCTACCGGGTCGGCGGCAGGCCGTTGCCCGACTGCGGCATCTCGGGCCAGCTCGAGCCGACGGCGGCACGCTGCGTGCCGCCCATCCCGTTGTTGCCCAGGGAGCCGCCGCCGATGCTCGGCCCACCCATCGCCGGGTTACCCATCCCGTTGTTGCCCAGGGCGGGGCCACCCACGGCCTCGGCGACCTTGCGCATGATGGCCTCGACCAGCCGGACCGCCTCGGCGGTCCCGAGGTTCAGCACGATCTCCGAATCACCCGCCACCTGGAACCGCACCGACACGTCCGCCATGGTCAGGTACCCCTTCGTTGTGGCCGCCCGCACCTGTGCGGGTCTGTTGCCATCCGTGACGTTACGGGGGGAAGGGTCCGCGGCGTGCGGCGCCTCGGCCTCGACTCTGCATCGTGTCGGTGTCGTCTCGGCAGCGGTGCGGCCGGCGTGACCGCATGGCAGACAGCCGCGACCGTACGGGTAGGGTTCTCCCGATGGACGATGGGACGGCGACGGTCCGTGACTGTGTCGCGGTGTTGGAAAGCGTCTATCCGCCGAGCTGGGCCGCCACGTGGGACGCGGTCGGGCTGGTGGTCGGCAACCCGGACACACCGGTCGAGTCGGTGCTGTTCGCGGTCGACCCGACCTCGGAGGTGGCCGCTGAGGCGGCCCGCTCCGCCAACCTGCTGATCACCCACCATCCGCTGTTCCTGCGCGGCGTGCACGCAGTGGCCGAGACGACCCCCGGCGGCCGGGTGGTCGCCACCCTGGTGCGTGCCGGCGTGGCCCTGTTCACCGCCCACACCAACGCCGATGTCGCCGCACCCGGGGTGAGCGACGCCCTGGCCGCGGCGCTCGGCCTGCGCGACGTCCGCCCGCTGGAAGCACAGCATGCCGCCGCCGTCGAGGCCGAGGCCGCAGAGGTGGCCGCCGGGGCGGCCGGGGCGGTCGACGAGCACGACGCCGGTGGCGAGCCTGACCCGGCGGTGTGCCGGGGGCTCGGTCGGATCGGTGAGCTGGCGGCACCCGAGCCGCTCGGGGAGTTCTGCGCCCGGGTCGCGCGGGCACTGCCCGCCACGGCCGGGGGAGTGCGGGCGACCGGGCCCGCGGACGCCCCGGTGCGCCGGGTGGCCGTCTGCGGCGGGTCCGGTGGGGAGATGGTCGGTGCCGCCCGGGCGGCCGGCGCCGACGTGCTGGTCACGGCGGACGGCCGGCACCATCACGTGCTGGACGCGGTCAGCGCCCATCCGGTCGTCCTCGTCGACGTGGCGCACTGGGCCAGTGAATGGCCCTGGCTCGAGCAGGCCGCCGCCCGGTTGACGGCAGGTCTCGCGGCTCGGGGACGTACGGTGAGGACGACGGTGTCCACTCTTGTGACCGACCCCTGGCGCCTGCACGTCTCGTCCCGCTAGCCCGGCGGGCGAAGGCACGCGGCCGCGCCCGCGGTGGGCCCGTCGCGACACCTGGGCACGCTTCGGTTCGACGGCACGCTTCGGTTCGACGGCACGACGCATTTCGAGGGCACACCGGTGAGGAGTCCATGAAGGCCGAACCAGCAGTTCAGCTCCGCCTGCTTGAGCTGCAGGCGCTTGATTCCGGCATCGACCGGCTGGCCGCGCGCCGCCGTACGCTGCCCGAGCTCGAGGTCATCACCGCCCGCAGCGCCGATCTGGCGTCGATCAGTGACGATCTCATCGGTGTCCGTACCGAACTCGGTGATGTGACCCGAGCTCAGCGTCGGTTGGAAGACGAGATCGAACTGGTCCGTTCCCGCTCCGCGCGCGACACCGATCGGCTCGGCTCCGGTGCCATCAGCAACGCCCGTGAGCTGGAGAACCTCCAGTCCGAGGTGGCCTCGCTCGCGCGCCGCCAGGGCGTCCTGGAGGACGAGGCGCTCGAGCGGATGGAGGCCGTGGAGGCCCTGGACGGCCGCATCGCCGACCTGGAACGCCGCGAGGCCGACGTGCGCGCCGAGATCGACGCGGCGAACACCGCCCGGGACAAGGCCTGCGGCGAGATCGACGCCGAGACCGTCCGCCTGCGTGACAGGCGCGGCGCTCTCGCCCCGTCCCTGCCGGACGCGCTGGTCACCCTGTACGAGCGCATTCGGTCGACGTCCGGTGGGGTCGGCGCGGCGGCACTGCTGCGGCGACGCTGCCAGGGCTGCCACCTCGAGCTCTCCGGCGGGGATCTGCGTGAGGTCGCCGCCGCGCCCGCCGACGAGGTGGTCCGCTGCGAGGAATGCCAGCGGATTCTGATCCGCACCGCCGAGTCCGGCCTGTAACCGGACGATCCAGCTGGACGGGGACGCGCCGCGCCGCGGCGAAGTGGGGTCGGCGGTCGGGGGGTGAGCTGTCGGTGGGAGGCTTACGCCGGGCACGGCGTGTGGGCAACGGCGTGAGGGGAGACGCGGATGAGCACCGAGCGCACACTGATCGTCGAGGCTGACGGGGGGTCCCGCGGCAATCCGGGCCCGGCGGGCTACGGCGCCGTCGTCCGTGACGCCGCGAGCGGTCGTGTCATCGCCGAACGCGCCGCGTCGATCGGACGGGCGACCAACAACGTCGCCGAGTACTCCGGGCTGATCGCGGGCCTGCGGGCCGCCGCCGACCTCACCGCGCCGTCCACCGGGTCGGTCACCGTCGAGGTCAGGATGGACTCGAAGCTCGTCGTCGAGCAGATGAGTGGTCGCTGGAAGATCAAGCATCCGTCGATGCGCCCGCTGGCCGAGGAGGCCGCCGGCCTCGCCCGCGACTTCGCCGCCGTGCGCTACCGCTGGATTCCCCGCGAGCGCAACGGCGACGCCGACCGACTGGCCAACGAGGCCATGGACGCGGCCGCCGCCGGCCGCACCTGGGAACCCACCGAACCCCAGTCGCCCGACCCCGAACCCCACCGCGCCCCCACCACCAACCGCCTCTCCGGCTGGATGGCCCCGCCCGCGCCGCCGACCACCACCGTCCTGTTGCGTCATGGCCAGACCCCGCTGTCCGTGGAGAAGCGTTTCTCCGGCACCATCGAGGCCTCGCTGACCGACCTCGGTCTCGAACAGGCCGCCGCCGCGGCCCGCCGGCTGCGCGACGAGCCCTTCGACCTCATCCTCAGCTCCCCGCTCAAGCGCGCCCGCCAGACCGCCGAGGCCCTCGGCCGCGACTACACCGTCGAGGACGACCTGCGCGAGTCCAGCTTCGGTGCCTGGGAGGGCATGACCTTCGCCGAGGTCCGCGAGCGTTTCCCGGACGACCTGGACGCCTGGCTCGCCGACCCCGCCGTCCCGCCCCCCGGCGGCGAGAGCCTGCTCGACACGGTCGCCCGGGTCGGCCGCGTCCGCGACCGCCTGCTCGCCGAGCACCCCAGCGCCCGCGTCCTGATGGTCTCGCACGTCACCCCGATCAAGGGTCTCACCCAGCTCGCGCTCGCCGCCGAGCCGACCGTCCTGTACCGCCTGCACCTCGACCTGGTGGCCCTGACCACCATCGACTGGTACTCCGACGGTCCCGCCGTCCTGCGCGGCTTCAACGACACCCACCACGTCGCGCACCTCACCACCGCCGGCGAGTAGCAGCCCGCTGCCGAGTAGTCACAGTCAGGGAGTGGCCAGGCCGTTGGCGGGGCCGAGTAGCCGGGTCTGTCGTCTGAACGTGCGGCACCATCCCCCGGATGACGGCATCGCCGAGGAGTTCGACGCCATCGTCGATCGCCATGAACCTGCCCGTCCACCTGTGCACTCTCCGTAGCTAGATCGCGCCTCTCCAGTGCGGAAAGCAACGCTGCTCTCGCCGTCCCCACGGTCCGCAACGAGCCCTACGGCAAGATCCGTCCACGCGGGTCGTTGTGGGGGCATATCGGACACGACTGCCCCCACGGCGACCCGTGTGCACCCTGCACACCCGCGACCCCCGGCAGTGGCATGACGGAACGTGATCACGGTCGAGGGGCGGCGCCGGGCGCGGCGGTGGCAGGGCTCGGTGTCCGCCTCGTCCTTCGCGGCTGACGCGGTAGTCATGGCGCCAAAGTGGCGCCCGAATGGGCACTTGGGTGGCGCCAAAGTTGGCGTTGACATGGCGCCATAGTGGCGCCAGACTGATGGTCATGGACCTCACGCCGTATGTGGAGAACCTCCGGAGCGAGCTGCTGGCTGCGGCGGACTCGGGGGAGGCCCAGGCGCTGGCCGAGCGGCTGACAGCTGCGGTGGCCTCGGCGTCCCGGCTCACGTTGCTCGAGGTGCTGTCCGCCGCCGCGGAGGAGGTCACCCGTGACCTCGCCCCTGGGTCGGTGGAGGTCCGGCTGCGCGGGCGCAACCCGTACTTCGTCGTGACCCCGCCGGAGACCTCCGGCCGTGAGCGCAACGGCCAGGGAGGACCTCCTGTCACGGGCACGCCGGCGGGAGGCGAGAGTGCGCCGGGCGAGCAGGGCGAACCGAGCGGCCCGCAGATCCGGCGTGGCCCCAGCGGCTATGACGAGCACGATGGGCCGCAGTGGCGGGATGCGTCGGCGACCTGGGTTCGACCGGGTCGGTCGGGGGTGGCCACGGGGGGCGCGGGTGCTGCGGGGGCGTCGTCGGTGGGACTGCCACCGATGCCGGCGGAGTTCGCGGACGGCCGGGACGGCGCCGTGTCACGCATCAACTTCCGGCCGCCGGAACAGCTGAAGCTGCGCATCGAGGCCGCCGCCGCGCAGGAAGGGTTGTCGGTCAACGCCTGGCTCGTCCGCGTGGTCAGCGCGGCTCTTGCCGATCCCGGGACCGAACCGGATGCCGGCCGGCGCCGGGCCCGCCGAGACCCGGGTGGTGGCGGACGCTTTGTCGGCTGGGTCGGCTGACCCTGGGACCGGCCCGCGATCCCAGCGGGACATCGTGCGGAAGGCATCGAAAAGCTGACCGGACAAGAGCGAACGAGGAGGAGCTCGCGTGGCCACATTCAGTACACCCGAACCCATCACCGTCGACCTGAAGCTGGGAGACGGCCAGGTGCGGATCATTGCCAGTGACCGTCAGGACACTGTCGTCCAGGTCGAAACGGAAGGTCCGGGCCCGGCATCGGGACGCGTCCGGGTCAATTTCACCGGCAACAAGCTCGAGATCAGGTCGACAAAACCCGCGGGTGGACGCGCCGGCAACCGTGGCCCGGTCGGCGTGACGGTCGAGGTACCGAGCCGGTCCAGTCTGGTGACGAGGACCGCCAACACCGACATTCGCGCCCGGGGGATTCTCGGTGCCTGCCGGCTGAACGGCGCCACCGGTTTCGTCGAACTGGACCGGACAGACGAGGTGCAGGTGAACCTCGCCGACGGTGACCTGCGGATCGGCTGTGTGAACGGGGATGTCGTGGTGCGCAGCGGGCGAAGCTCGGTGCATATCGACGAGATCCGTGGCGCGGCGACCGTCAAGGCCGCGACCGGCCCGGTTGTCATCGGGATGGCCGGGGGCGACCTGGTGGTGGCCACCGCCGGCGGCGACGTCGCCGTCGATCACGCCGCCGCGAACGTCACCGTCCGCACCGCATGGGGCAACCTGCGGGTCGGAGAGGTGGTCGGCGGGCGGGTCGACCTCGCCACCGGAACCGGCGACGTCGAGGTCGGTATCCGCGCGGGTCTGGCCGCCTGGGTGGACGCGCTCAGCAAGAACGGTGAGGTCCGCACCCTGCTGCCCCCGCGCAGCGGCCCTTCCTCGGCCGAGGACAAGACCGAGGTCCGTGCCCGCACCCAGAACGGCACCATCCTCATCCGCCCCGCCACTGACCCCGCCACGCCTGCCGACCCGACCGGCAACGTCGATCCCGTTGCCCCCTCCAGCGGGTGAAGGCGTCAGGCGGGGACGGCGGGAAGATCCCAGGTGTCGAGGCGGGTGGCGATGCCGGTCATCCCGGGATGGTGGCCGACGCGGCGGCGGGCGTCGGAGAGAAAGCGCCTCGCCCGGCGGGTCATCACCGCGTTGGGCCGGTGAGCGGAGATGTCCAGGGCCTCGTTGACCAGCGCCTCGGCCCGGTCTGCGTCACCCTGGTGCAGTTCGGCGGTGGCGGCCGCGATCCGGGCCATTGACCGTAGCCCGGTCGCCCCGGCCTGGTCGAGGCGGTGCAGGGCGGCATCGGTGTAGACCCGGGCGGCACGGGTCGCACCGAGTTCCACGTAGGCGGCGGCCGACAGTTCCGCGAGCGTGAGCGGGTTCAACGTGTCGATCGAGAAGCCGGGAACGCCACGCTGCTCCGCGGTGAGCGTGCCCTCGACCCGCCAGGCCCGGTCGATCGCCAGGTGCACACCGGGTCGATCACCCATCGCGGCCAGCACCCGGGCCTCGATCGCGGCCGCCCGGCCAGCCACCGGTGCCCGGGTGCCGACGTGGGCCGAGGCATCCCGGGCCAGCTGCAGCGCATCGTCAAGGCGACCGGCCTTGCGGGCGAGCGACGACTGCCACAGCCGAACCCATGCCTGCAGCGGCCGATCCCGGGCCAGGTCCGCGTGCTCGAAGGCCTCCGCGAACGAGACCCGGGCACACGTGGAGTCGCCGACGTCATGGCGGGTGGTCGCCCACAGCGCGGCCAGCCGGCCGGCGGCCCGGTGCAGGCGGGCGTCAACGGCGGTGGAACGTCCGCCCTCGACCAGCATCGCGCGTACCACCGGTTGATGTCGCCGCAGGTACAGCGCGGTCGCACCGATCGGGTTCCGTTCGTAACCAGCGGTGAGCTGACAGATGCGGGACTCGACGTGCCCAAGAACGTCCTGTGACGGGATCATGCCGACGCCTCGCAGCAGCAGCAGGCCGGCGGGAAACGCCGTCCCTGCGTCTGCGGACAGCCGGAAGAACCGCCGCCTGCTGATCTCATGCATAGTGCACCTGTGCCCTGGTAGGTCTCCCGCCGCGCGGGAACATCGTCCGTTTGCGGACGGACCTGGACCGGACCCACTTCCATGTGCGCCCCCGTACTTTGCCCGACCACGTACTACGCGGACGCTAGTTGCGCGCGGACGTCAGAGAAGGGCCAGGACGGGTGGCTGCGAGTGGTCTCCCGCCGTGGCCGACCAGGACGGTCCGGGCATGGGCAGCCGGGTACACCGGCGGTGTGACCTTCCACCGACGAGGCCCGTGGCGTCAGTCGTGGCTCCGGCGCCGGGCGACAAGATCGCGAGCTGCCTCCGGCCAGTCGGGAAAGTCGAAGGTGAAGCCCGCGTCCAGCAGCCGCCCGGGAACCACCCGGCGGCTCTTGAGGAGCAACTCGGTGTCGGTGCGCAGGGCAAACGCGCCGATTTCGGCCATCCAGGCGGTGGCGGGCAGGCCGGCCCGGACGCCGGCCGCCCGGCGTAGCGTCGCCATGAACTCCCGGTACGGCAGCGGGCTCGGTGACGCGAGATTCACCGGGCCGTCCACATCGCCACGGTGCAACAGAAACTCGATCGCCCGCACCAGGTCGACGCCGTGAATCCAGGACATGTACTGCCGCCCCCCGGCGATCGGCCCGCCAAGACCGCACCGGGTCAGGCGCGTCATCATCTCGAAGGCACCGCCCGCGCCGGAAGCCATCACGATGCTCGTTCGCAGTGCGACCTTCCGTGTGCTCGGGGTCTGCGCATCGGCCTGTGCGCGTTCCCAGTCCCGTGCGATCCTCACGCTGTAGGCCCAGTAGGCGGGGACACCTTCCTCCGAACCTCCGAGAACGCCGGTCGCCTCGTCGTTGGCCCGGTCGACACTGTGCGCGTAGATCGTGGCCGTACTCATCTGGAGCCAGACCGACGGCGGGCGGGCCGCCTGGGCGATCGCCGCGCCCACGACCGTGGCCGAATCCACCCGCGAATCCAGCATCTCCCGCAGATGACGTTTGGAGTAACGGCAGTTCACGCTTCGCCCGGCCAGATTGAGCACAGCGTCGGCACCGTCGATCTCCGCCAGCCACGTTCCTGTGTTGCGACCATCCCACCAGACCACCCGCGCGCCGGGTATACGGGCGTCCTCCCGTCGGCTCAGGACGACCACCTCGTTCCCGGCGCGGTCCAGCGCGTGCGCGAGGAGGAGACCGAGATGTCCGGTGCCACCGGGAATGACGATCTTCATCGTGCCCGGCTTCCGCGACGCGGTGTTGCCTGTGTTGCCTGAGGCGTGGGCTGCCGCATCTCGACCAGCAGAGCATGGATATCGGCGGTCACCGAGCGAAGCCCCGGAAGCCGACTCAACGGCAGGAGCCGGCTGATCAGTCGAGTGGTCGTGTCAACCAGCCGGCGGGTGCGTATCTGGTCGGGTGAGCGGTCACCGACCCAGAACAGCGTGATACCGAGATAGGCGAGCCAGAGCAGCTCCGGCAGATCCCGGGCCAGCGCTTCGCTGATTCCTCCGGCAGAGTCCTCGACTACCTCCCGGAAAAGGCCGATGGCGGCCTCGCGAGCAGCGGTGGATTCCCCACTGAACGGACTGGCTGGCGACGATGGCAAGATCGCTGTCTTGATGAAAGATCCGGCGAAGGCGTGGTAGGGCGCCATCTCGTCGATACCGGCGTGGAGCACTCCGCGGAGCCGGTCGGCGAACGCGGCGTGCTGTAGTGCCTCGGCAGCCCGCCGTCGATGCCCCTCCTGGATGGTGGCGTAGAACTCCTGGACAAGAACTTCCTTCGAATCGAAATAATAGTAGGCGTTTCCCAGCGAGACGTGGGCCGACTGGGCGATCCCGCGCATCGTCGTGCGGTCATATCCGCGCTCCCGAAACGATGCCAGGGCCGCGTCCAGAATCAGCGCCCGAGTCGCGCCGCCGCCAGCGCCGCCCTCGGTGGTAACCGGATCATCGGCAGTGCGCCGGCCGGCCGCATCGCTGCCCGCTGTGCCCGACCCGCTGACGGCGTCGTGGCCATCCATGCCCCTGACGGTCATGCCGAGCTCCTCTGGTCGACCGGATTTTCGTACCGTAAGCCGTTGGTTGAACATGTTCAATCAACGGCTTACAGGTGCGGGCTCTGGCTTCTTTGGCCGGCATGGGAAGCGCCGACCGCGCGGGATATCGCCGCAGGTCGGCGGGCATGGGGCGGATGAGGTGGCCTGTAAGCCGGGTTCTGTGGCCGGGGGAGCCTTGCGGCACCCCGGTGACGGCCATCTCTCTAGGGCCGTCGTTGCCGACGGCCTCAAGCGGTCTACCCGCAGGCTCGGGCGGGCAGCCCTCAGACGCCTGCGCGGCCCGCGACCGATACCGGCCGCGAACCTTATTGACCTTGCTCCGGGCGGGGTTTACCGAGCCGCCCAGGTCACCCTGGGCGCTGGTGCGCTCTTACCGCACCGTTTCACCCTTACCGGCGCCGCATGCGACACCGGCGGTCTGTTCTCTGTGGCACTGTCCCGCGGGTTACCCCGGGTGGGTGTTACCCACCGCCCTGCCCTGCGGAGCCCGGACTTTCCTCGGCGGCACCGGGACAGGCCCGACACCGACGCGGCCGTCCGGCCACCTCATCCGCTTCCTTCAGCATAGGGCACCCCGCGGCCTAGACTTCCAGTCAGGGGATGGAACCTGGACGGCTCGGGGCGCGCGCCGACAGGTGACCATGGGCGACGTACACGATGGGGCGGGACGATGGCGGGACCTGAGCAGCCGGGCAAGCGGATCGATCCCACCCGTCCATCGCAGTCCGCGCCACCCACCGGCGTCGGCACCGGGGCCGCCGGCTCACCGGCCTCCGGGCAGGTCCCAGGGCCGTCACCCACGCCCTCGGCGTATCCGGCGGGTCCGCAGGGTGGTCCGGCCTCCGGCACGGGCGCGTTCCCCGCCAACCCCACCGTTCCTGGTGGTCCTGTTCCCGGTGGTCCTGTTCCCGGTGGTCCGGCCGGGGGTCGATCGGCGCGGCGGGGGATCGGGTACACCACCTACGCGATCACCGTCCTGGTCGCGGTCATCGCCATCCTCGTCGTCATCTTCGTGGTCAAGAACGACGCCCAGGTCAGCATCTGGCTGTTCGGAACCACCCGGCAGATGTCGGTGGCCGGGGCGCTCGCCGCGTCCGCCGGTGGTGGGCTGATCATCGGTCTGCTGGTCGGGGTGATCCCGCAGATCCGGCTGCGCCGCGAACTGCGCCAGCTGCGCCGCGCCGCCCGCGGCTGACCCCGCGCCACCCTCGGCTCGCGGTTTCTCTCGGTTCGTGGTTCTCCGCGGTTCGTGGTTCTCCGCGGTTCGTGGTCGCGTGCCGAGGGTTGTTCGGTCACGTGCCGAGGGCTGTTCGGCGTGTGGGGGGTGACATCCTCGAACAGTCCTCGGCATGTCGCGATCTCGTTCGCGATCCGAGTCGACCTGGGTGCCGCCGGCCTACCAGTCCGGCGCCACGATGATCGATTGTTCTCCAGGCCTCGGCGGGATCGGCTGAGCGCCGGTTCCTCGGCGATGGGGTCGCCGGGACAAGCCCCGGGCCGCGCGGACCCCCGATGGCGGACCAGGGATCGCGATCCCGCCGCGCCGGTCTGAGCCCGGGCAGGGGCGGAACGAGTCGACGCACGGAGCGCGGGAACGGACGGCGCGGGGGAACGGACGGACGGGGTCGGGGACGGACGGTGGGGGACGGGGCGGATGGGTGGGGTAAGGGGCGGATGGGTGGGGCGGGTGGGTAGTCCTGCGGGGTGCGGCTATAGCTGGTCGTAATGTTCGTGATCCCCGGAATCATCGGGACGAGCGCCGTGGCCGGGCGAATATCGCCCTGGCGGTCCAGCGGTGTCCGGGGGTCTGCGTGGCAGGCGCGTCCGACCGATTCGTGGCAAAGAAATCCGGTTGGGCTCCTGTCGTTCTGGAGTGGTCATGTTGGCCTTAATTGGCATCCTGATCTGGGAGGGGTTTCATGGCGGAAACACGCGCCATTCGCCGACTGGGTCGAAGCCCGGTACGGCACGTCGTCATCCATTCGGGCGCGTCCTGCGTCACCGTCGAGGGGCAGGTCACAAGGACGGTGCTGAGTGCGCCTGCCAGGGCAGTCGCACCGGCGGCGGCAGCGTCCGCGGCAGTGTCCGTGGGAGCTGCCGCGGCCCGGGAAAACGCCCGGGCGGCAGCGGTTCTGGTGCCGCGGGCGGCCGCGGCGGATGATGCCGGGGGCGAACTCGTGGAGCGGTTCATTCTGGTTCGTAGCCGACGGAACCCGCATCTGAACTGAGCGCACAGGGCACTTCAGCGGCGGCGTCCGACGGGCGCCGCCGCTGCTATTTCCGCCACCTCTTCGATGCGTTTGTGCAGAACGGCCCCCAGATCATGTCGAGCGCTGGCCGGTTGGGGTAACCGATAGGTGTGTCTGTCGGGAGCCGAATGGCCGGGTAGCTGCGGTTCCATCGGTACAGTCCCATTTGTGACACCGCAGCGAACCGATCCGTCCGATGGGGCCGTCCGCGGCCCTTCGCGGTACGTGCGCCGGTACCGAAAGTCCCGAGGGCGGCCCGCGAGACCATCCGTGTGGGGCTGCCCGGTGTGACGGGTCGCCCCTCCCGGACCGGGTAGCCCGTTCGGGCTCGCCCGATCCGGCCGCAGGCACCGGGCCGATGGCCCGCGCAGGGCCCGGCGGACGCCCGGGATTCACGGGCTGCGCAGGTCAGGTTCACAACCGGACCACAGGTTGCGGCGGCACGGTGAGTGCGAAGTCCGGCGAGGTGGATCGACCCGGGGGCCGATTGGCCCGCCGCAGGTTGCCTTGCCGGTAATAACGGGCACATCGTGCATATCGGGCATGGCTGGAGTTGCAGAAGGTTGGAGCCACCGCCGGACAGGCCGTGGACACCGACGACATGAGGAGGTCGACGTGCCGCCGAGGCCACTGCGCGCGGGAGACCCCCAGCAGATCGCCCGGTTCGCGCTGAAGGCGCGGCTGGGGTCCGGCGGCATGGGCGTGGTGTATCTCGGGTCCGATGACAGCACCGGGCAGGCGGTGGCGATCAAGGTCATCCGATCGGACTTCGCCGCCGACCCGGAGTTCCGCGCCCGGTTCCGCCGCGAGATCGAGGCCGCCCGCGCGGTCGGCGGCGCCTGTACCGCCCGGCTCGTCGACGCCGACCCCGACGCCGACGACCCCTGGATGGCCACCGAACTCATCGGCGGTCAGAGTCTCGCCGAGGCGATCGCGACCAAGGGTGCGATGACGACTCCCGTCGTCGTCGCGCTCGCCGCGGGCCTGGCCGAGGCGCTCACCGCCATCCACGGCGCCGGCATCGTCCACCGTGACCTCAAGCCCGGCAACGTCATCCTCAGCGGCGACGGACCCAAGGTGATCGACTTCGGGATCGCCGCCGCCGTCGACGCCACCGCCGCCACCCGCACGGGCGTCCTGCTCGGCAGTCCGGGCTACATGGCCCCCGAACAGGTCACCGGGCACGGTGAGGTCGGCCCGGCCGCGGACGTGTTCGCCTGGGGACTCACCGTGCTGTACGCGGCCACCGGTCGGCCGCCCTTTGGTACCGGACGGGCCGACGCGCTGCTCTACCGGGTGGTGCACAGCGAGGCCGACACCGGCAACGTCCCTGGGCGGCTGCGCCGCGTCGTACGTTCGGCGCTGGCCAAGGATCCGTCGGCCCGTCCGACCGCCGCCGCGCTGCTGCGTGACCTGATCGGCCGCTCCGATGATCCCGCCGCCGCCACCCGACGTCTGCTCGACGACGCCTGGGACATCCCCTCGGTCGACCCGGCCGAACTGCTCGCCGCCGCGGCCCGCACTCCGTCCGGTTCATCCGGCTATGTGGGGTTCTCGGGTTCGTCGCAGGGCGACAGTCTGCGCGACCTCGACTTCCACGACAGTCAGACGCTGGCCGGCCTGCCTCTTCCACGATCAGCGGTCAGCATGGACCCGTCCCATGAGCGCCGCGAGGGGGGGCGTCCCCCCGGACGGGCCGCCCGTCGGCTGCGGGCCTGGGGTCCCGGCGGATTCACCGCGCCGGAAGGCGATGCCCACCATTCCGGTGTCGCTCGTGGACGGGTCCAGCCGGGCCAGGTGCCGGGGTCGACAGGTGTGGGGATGCCTCCCACCCCGCCGGCGCCGGTCGCCCCCGGCGTCACCGGTTCGCCGGCCGGCTGGCGCACCGGCACGGCCCGTCGCGGACGATCCGCCCGCCGCACCCCCTCCGCCCGTGACGCGGCCCGCCGCGGCAGGTCCGGTGGCGACACCGGCCCCGACGACGCACCAGCCGGACCACCAGCGGTCGCCGAGGTCACCGGCCTGCTCGACCCGCAGGCGCTGACCCCCTGGCATACCCTTGGCGGCCAACTGCCGTCCCGCAACGATCCGTCCTGCCGTGATCGGCCCGTCCGATTCGCCAACCCCGGACGGGATGAGCGTGCCGGCCGGGATGGGGACGCCGGTCGAGATGGGGACGCCGGTCGGGATGAGCGTGCCGGTCGGGGTGAGAGCGCTGGCCTGGACGAGGACGATGCCCGCGAGCCAGGCGTTCCCGGTCAGCGGCGTGCCCCGGAGGTGTCCGGGGAGCAGCCGGTCGGCTCCGGCCGGGCCGCGGCGATGGCGATGGCCGTGGCCGGCGCGTCCGTCCAGGCGGCATGGGAGGGCGCTGATCATCCGGACGCGGTGGACCGGGTTGATCAGCGCGACGATGGCCCGGCACAGGACCGAGCGCGGCGAACCGTGGGACGTCTCCCCGGCATCAGCCCGGCCGATCCGGACGGCTCACTCGAGTCGCCCAAGGCGGCGACGAGGCAGCCGCGGGAGGCCTCCGACGGCTCCGGCGGGGCACTCGAGCGGTCGCCGGTGGCATCCGGCGGCTTTGGCCCGGTATCCGAAGCCGCCGAGGATGCCGCTGGTCAGGCCTGGTCGATGGCCGCCGCAGAGCAGCGCGAGCGTGGCGAGGATGTGGTCGGCGACAGTCACAGCGACGTCGCGGACATCGGCGAAAGCACCGAACTCGACGGTGCCGGTGACGTCGGCGGGAGCCTGCCGGCGCTCGAGTCGGGGTCGGGGCTGGAGCCGGGGCCGGCGACCCCGGCCTGGGCTCGGGAACGACTGGTCGTGGCCCAGATCGGCGTCGGCACCGGTGCCGACACCAGAGCTGCTTCCGGTTCGCGCGAGATCGTGCGGATTGGTGGCGGGCCACTGGGCGGATCGCCGGCGGGGGCGCCCGCGGGGGCATCGGCGGGGCGGAATCCTCGTCGCAACGCCATGCTCGCGGCGCTGGCCGCGGCGGTCGCCACGTTGACGGCCCTCGGGGCGGCCCATGCCGCTGGTGGGTCCGGCGGCAACGGTGCCGGCGGGGCGGGTCGTCCGACGCCGACGCCGGTGGTTCGCATGGTTTCCCCGCACATGGCCGGCTCCGTGCCGTATCCCAGGGTCGGGACCCGGCTGACCGGACCGGCGGCCAACAGTGCCGCGCTGGCCAGCGGCTCGACGTCGGCCAGCGGTTCGTCGTCACCCACCGACGCGCCGTTGCCCGCCCTCGACGACGTGCCGGCCTTCCGGGGCGCCGTCAGCCAGCTCGCGGCCGGGCAGTCGTTCGTCGACTTCATCGCCGATCATGAGGCCGAGGTCGTCCTGCTGGATCTGCTCGCACCGACCGACGGCAACGGCCAGTCCTTCTTCCCCGGCCCTGATCTCGGCGGGGAGTCCGTCCCCAACTTCACCCTCTACGACTCCTGCAACACGCTGTCCCTCGGCCAGGCTCCCGGCTCGGACACCGCCCTGGGCTGCACCGGAACCACCTACCGCCTGAGTGACATGGCCGGTCGCGGCGCGACCTTCGACTCGTCCCGCGGCTTCTACCGGCTGCACGGCTACTTCCGCGTCCACATCATCGGCACCACGCGGACGGGCATCACCGCCGTCAACCTGCTCGCCATCGACCCCAACACGCTCCCCGGCAGCGGCTGACCCGCGCCACCGATCCACCGCCGGCCCCTGGTAGTCCGCTGACCTCGGACGGGATCCGGGACGGGGGCGGGGCTCGAGGCGGGGGTGGGGACGGGGCGGGGTTGTTTGTGGACGGGGGCGGGCGGAGAGAAAACAGGGAGGATCTCGACCTGGGGGTGCAGGATGTTCCAAGTCATCTGGATAGTCTTCGCCGGTCTTGTGATCGGCGTGCTGGCTCGTCTGCTCGTGCGGGGACGGCAGGATATGCCGCTGTGGCTCACCGTCGCCGTCGGTATCGTCGGCGCGCTCGTCGGTAACCTCATCGCCAGCGCGATCGGGGTCCGGCACACCGGCGGTATCGACTGGATCCGCCACGTTCTCCAGGTCGGTGTCGCGGTCGGTCTCATCTTCGCGGTCGCTCCGCTGTGGGCCGCCCGCGGCCCGGGCAGCGCCCATCACCACGACAAGGACCGGCATCACACCGCCGGTCGCCTCTGACGGTCCTTGCTGACAGCCACCTCTGACGGTCGCCCCTGACGGTTACGTGCGGGCGCGTCCACCGGCCCCGAGCTGGTGTCCCTGGCCGGGGCCGGTGGACGAATCCCGAACCGGCTGTCAGTGGCCGCGGCGGGCCCAGTCGTCGACGTCCAGCGCTTCCTCGCCGATGGTGGTGTCGTCGCCGTGGCCGGTGTGGACGATGGTGGCCGCCGGGAGGGTGAGCAGGCGGCTGCGGATCGAGGTGAGGATGGTCGGGAAGTCGGAGAAGGAGCGTCCGGTGGCGCCCGGGCCGCCGCGGAACAGGGTGTCGCCGCTGAACAGGACGGGGCTGTTCTGCAGCTGGCCGTAGAGGCAGACACCGCCGGGGGAGTGACCGGGGGTGTGCAGGACCTGCAGGACGCCGCCGCCGGGCAGGGTGAGGATCTGGTTGTCGGCCAGGGCACGGTCGGGGGGGCGGCGCGGGTAGACCATGCGCCACAGTTCGTCGTCCGCGGGGTGCAGGGCGATCGGGGCCCGGACCAGGTCGGCGAGTTCGGCGGCGGCGTTGATGTGGTCGTTGTGGCCGTGCGTGGCGACGATGCCGGTGACGGTGCGGCCACCGACGGCGGCGGCGATCACGGACGGATCGTGGGCCGCGTCGATCACGAGAACCTCGTCATCGTCGCCGACCAGCCAGACGTTGTTGTCGACCATGAAGGTCTGGCCGTCCAGGGTGAACCCGCCACGTGTGATGACGCGGTCCACCCGGAGGTTCGCACTGCCGGTCATGCCGCCTGCTCCTCACCCCGAACCTGACTCCGAACCCGGAGCGGTCCGCCCCGCGGGGATGGCCGGTGTCGGGTGGCGTGCTGCACCCGTCCGGTCGGCCCCCGCTGGCGGTCCCCGTGGCCAGACCGTATCCGCCGAACTGGTGACCCGCCCCGCCCCGCCCGTCCGGATGCGATCTCCGGTCGGTCACCGCGCCCTGACGGCCCCCAAACGGGGTAGCTCCGCGGCGTGGCGGAACGCGGAGTGAACGAGCGGGATGTGGGGTGGGCGTCGCGACAGGGGCGGGTGCGGTCCGCGGGGGACGCGGGAAGGGCCGGCCGACCGCCCCATACGGGCCACTGCCGGGGCCACCGGGAGTGCGCCGCGGACCGGCCCGGAGGTCGCAGTACACGGCGACGGCGCGGCGGCGGTGGCGCCGGGACGGTGCTAGCGCTCACGGGCGGTGACATCGGGACATGCAGGTCAGATTGCATCTCACCAGTTACACCGGGTACCTGATTCGGGTTTCACCACAGGTGCCCGTGGCAACGCGCACACGCCGCCCATCACGCGACACGCCGCCTCATGGCCACCCAGGAACCCCCGGAGCGGGTGCGGGTCGGTACGCTCCAACCGGTCCGTTTCTGCTCTTTGTAGAAGGAGCAACCCCTCCGTGGTCCCTTCCACCGACGCCCCGTCCGTCGATCCCCCCATCCGCTTGTCCTATGGCGAGGTGACTGTCGGTGAACCCCGACTGTCCGAGGAGGGGAAGCTCGAGACCGGCGGCGAGAGTCTGGACGACGGGGTCGGCGAGCCCGGCCCGACCGGTCGACCACTGCCGTCCTTCCCGATTCCGGCACCGCTGACATCCCATGGCCCGGCCTGGATCGTGGCCATGTGCAACCAGAAGGGCGGGGTCGGCAAGACGACGAGCACGATCAACCTGGGTGCGGCGCTGGCCGAGTACGGCCGTCGTGTCCTGCTCGTCGACTTCGACCCGCAGGGGGCGCTGTCGGTCGGGCTCGGCATCAACCCGATGCAGTTCGACCTGACCGTGCACGATCTGCTGCTCGGTGGGGCGAGCGACGTCCGGGAGGTCATCGTCGAGACGCAGGTCGACCGACTCGATCTGCTGCCGAGCAACATCGACCTGTCGGCGGCCGAGGTGCTGCTGGTCACCGAGGTGGGCCGGGAGCACTCGCTGGCCCGGGCGCTGGCCCCCGTCCTGGACGAGTACGACGTCATCCTGGTCGACTGCCAGCCCTCGCTGGGCCTGCTCACGGTGAACGCGCTCACCGCCGCCGACGCCGTGATCGTCCCGTTGGAGTGCGAGTACTTCGCGCTGCGCGGAGTGGCACTGCTGCTCCAGACGATCGACAAGGTCCGCGAACGGCTCAACTCGCGCCTGGAGGTCGCCGGCATCCTCGCCACCATGTACGACGCGCGCACCCTGCACGCCCGCGAGGTGCTCGCCCGGGTCGTCGAACGGTTCCCCGCCGAGGTCTTCCACACG
Source organism: Frankia umida (assembly GCF_023242945.1). NCBI lineage: Bacteria > Bacillati > Actinomycetota > Actinomycetes > Frankiales > Frankiaceae > Frankia > Frankia umida. Next base: position 149,906 of record NZ_JALKFT010000007.1, on the reverse strand, counting down.
GTGATCAACCGGACGGTGCGTTTCCCGGAGACGACGGTGGCCGGCGAGCCGATCACCACCTACGCCCCGACGTCGGTCGGGGCCGCGGGATACCGACGCCTGGCCCGGGAAGTGATGGTCCGTCACCACACCCCGCCCGCCATCGGCTGAGTCGGGCGCCGGGGCGTCCGGACCGGGACGTACGTGAAAAGGTGACACGGTGCTGTTCCATCTCGCCGAACCGGCGGTCCTGCTCGCCCTGCTGGTGGCCTTCGCGATCGGCGTGTTCGTGCACGACGCCGCCCAGGTGCTCACCGCCCGCCTGGTGCGCGACCCCACCCCGATGCGGGCCGGGCGGCTGACCGCCAGCGTGAGGACACGGCTGACCCCGTTCAGCGGGCTGGCCGTGTTCATCGTCGGGCACGGCTGGGCGGAGTCGGTGCCGATGAACGACGTGTGGCGGCGTCGGCGCTTCCACGTGGCGGCGGCGATCCTCGCCGGGCCATTGGCCTACCTGCTGCTCGCGCTCGGCTCGCTGGCGCTGTTCGGCCTGGTCAGCGACCGCGCGTCGATCGACCTCGGCGATCGGGTCATCGAGGCGACGGTCGTGAACAGCTTCGCCGCCGAGTTCACCCTGTGGCTCGCGGTGACGTTCGCCTCAATGTTCATCATCAGCCTCATCCCCGTCCCGCCGACCGACGGCGGCCGGCTGGTGTTCCTGCTCGGCGGTACCTCCGAGGGTTGGCGCAACACCCACTACCGGCTCACCGACGGCAACATCGGCCTGGTGATCCTGCTGGCGCTGCTGTTGCTGCCGGCGCTGTTCCCCGGGTTCCCGTCCGTGGTCGGCCAGCTCATCGGCCCGCTGCTGCGCGGCCTCGGCTCGCTCATCGGCCTGCACCTGGTCTGACCGGTCCCGGGGCTGTCCCGCCCGCGCCTGGCCTGGTCGTCCCGCGCCGGAGCGCGCACCGGCGGGGTCGCCGCGCACCCGTGTGGACGGCGGTGCGCACCGGGTTGGACGTCCTGCGTACCTGGTGGGACGGGCCGCAGAGTCGGCCGATCATGCCCGGATGGCCAGGCGTAGCGTTGCCGTATGACCCCCTCCCGCGCTGCCACACAGGCCACGGGCGCCGCCGGCGCGTCCGAGGGCGTGGGTGAGTCGGCCGGCGCCGCGGCGGCGAAAAAGCCGATGATCACGGCGCGGGGCGGGGCACCGGAACCGTTCGTGGTCGAGCTCGCCAACTTCTCCGGGCCGTTCGACCTGCTGCTCTCCCTCATCGCCAAGCACCGGCTGGACGTCACCGAGGTGGCGCTCTCCCAGGTCACCGACGAGTTCGTCGCGCATCTGCGACGGCTGGGCGACCGGTTCGACCTGGGTCAGGCCACCGAGTTCCTGGTCATCGCCGCCACGTTGCTCGACCTCAAGGCCGCCCGGCTGCTGCCCGGCGCCCTCTCCGAGGACGAGGCGGAGGACCTCGCTCTGCTCGAGGCCCGTGACCTGCTGTTCGCGCGGCTGTTGCAGTACCGGGCGTACAAGGAGGCCTCGGCGTTGTTCGCGGGTCTGATGGCGCTGGAGGCCCGGCACGTGCCCAGGGCGGTGGCGCTGGAGTCCCGCTACGCCGACGCGTTGCCCGAGGTGCAGATCGGCATCGGTCCCAGTGAGCTCGCGGCGCTGGCCGCCCGGCTGCGGGAGCCACCGCTGCCACCGCTGGTCGCGACGGACCACGTCCATCTGCCCCGGGTCAGCGTCCGAGAGCACATGATCGCTATCATCGGTCTGCTGCGGGAACTCGGTACCGCGGAGTTCCGCACCCTGTGCGCCGGCTGCCGCCAGACGATCGAGGTCGTGGCGCGGTTCCTCGCTCTGCTCGAGCTGTTTCGGGAGGGGCGGGTGTCCTTCGACCAGGAGGTTCCCCTCGGGGAGCTCACCGTGCGTTGGATCGCCACCGACGACGTGGCCGCCGATCTGTACGCCGTCGGTCGTGGCCTGTACGGGGACGACGCCTCGTACGGGGACGACGACCCGCATCCCGATTCCGACGACGACGCGCACAGGGAGGCCTCGTGACCCCGCCACCGCCCGCGCACCCGGTGCCACCACAGCCGACGTCACCGACCCAGCCGCAGCCGTCGCAGCCGTCGCAGCCGTCGGCGTCGGCGCGGGTGCCGCGGGGCGAACGGCCACCGCTGGCCGCGCTGCTGGAGGCGGTGCTGATGGTCGCCGAACAACCGGTCGGTGTCGCCGAACTCGCCACCGGGCTCGGGGCGTCCGCACGGGAGATCGAACGCCTGCTGCCGCAGCTCGCCGAGTCCTACGCGCACGACGGACGCGGGTTCCGGCTGCGTCACGTCGGCGCCGGCTGGCGGTTCTACACCGCCGACGAGTGCGCCCCCTGGGTCGAGGGTTTCGTCCTGGCCGGCCAGTCGGCGCGGCTGAGCCAGGCGGCGCTGGAGACCCTCGCCGTCGTCGCCTACCAGCAGCCGGTCAGCCGTGGACGGATCGGTGCGGTGCGCGGGGTCTCCGCCGACGGCGTCATCCGTACCCTGACCGCCCGTAGGCTGGTCGAGGAAGTGGGGCACGACCCGGATACGGGTGCGATCCTCTACGGCACGACCGACTACTTCCTGGAACGGATGGGCCTACGCAGCCTCGAGGAGCTGCCCCCGCTGGCCCCCCTGCTCCCAGGACTCGACGATCTGGATGACTTTGTCACACCGTGAAGAACCTGACATCCGCCGTGAAGGCGCCGTTGTCAGCCGTGAAAGCTCCGCTCCCCGCCGGCAGGCCACCCGCCGTGACGCACCCGGCCGCGGAGACGCGTCCGCTCGCCGGGAGGCGCCTGCTCGCCGGGAGGCGCCTGGCCGTCGGGACGCGTCCGCTCGCCGGGAGGCGCCCAGCCATCGGGACGCGCCTGCCCGTCGGGAGGCGCCTGCCCGTCGGGAGGCGCCTGCCCGTCGGGACGCTCCCAGCCGTGGAGACGCGCCCGCTCGTCGGGAGGCGCCTGCCCGTCGGGACGCGCCCGCTCGCCGGGAGGCGCCTGGCTATCGGGACGCACCTGCTCGCCGGGAGGCGCCTGCCCGTCGGGACGCTCCCAGCCGTGGAGACGCGCCCGTCCGCCGGGGCGCGCCCGCCTACCGGGACGCTCCTGCCCGTGGGGAGGCGCCTGCTCGCCGGGGTGCACCCGCTGGTCGGGACGCTCCCGCTGGTCGGGGTGCACCTGTCCGTCGGGACGCTCCCGCTGGTCGGGGTGCGCCCGCCTACCGGGATGCCCCTGCCCGTGGGGACGCTCCTGCCCGTCGGGACGCGCCCGTCCGTCGGGACGCTCCCGCTGGTCGGGGTGCACCTGTCCGTCGGGACGCTCCCGCTGGTCGGGGTGCGCCCTTCCGTCGGGACGCACCGCCCCGCCGGGAGGCGTCCGGTAGTCGGGATGTCCCCGCTCGTCGTGACGCCCCAGTGCGTCGTGACGCCCCAGCGCGTCGTGACGTGCCGGTCGGCCGGGACGCCGCGGTGCGGCGTGAGGCCCCGGTGAGCGGCGGCAGCAGCCGTGGCCGGCTGGGCGATGCCGCGTCCGAGGGCATTCGGTTGCAGAAGGTCCTGGCGGCGGCGGGAGTGGGTTCTCGGCGGGCCAGCGAGGAGATGATCGACGAGGGTCGGGTCCGCGTCGACGGGGCGGTCGTGCGCGAGCAGGGACGGCGCGTCGACCCGGAGACGGCCATCATCGAGGTCGACGGCGTGCGTGTCGTCACCCGCAGCGGGCTCATCCACCTGGCGTTGAACAAGCCGCGCGGGGTGCTCAGCACCATGTCGGACGACCGTGGTCGCCCGACCGTCGCCGGCCTGCTCACCGAGTTCGGACCGGGGCTGTTCCACGTCGGCCGCCTCGACGCCGACAGCGAGGGACTGCTGCTGGTCACCAACGACGGGGAGCTCGCCCACCGGCTGACCCACCCGTCCTTCGAGGTGGCCAAGACCTACCTGGTCGAGGTGTCCGGGCCGATGCGCCGTGAGGTTCCGCGCACGCTGCGTGCCGGCGTCGAGCTGGAGGACGGTCCGGCCCGCGCCGACTCGGTGCGTGTCGTCGACAACGCCAACGGGCGGGTCATGCTCGAGGTCGTCATCCACGAGGGACGCACGCGCATCGTGCGCCGGATGCTCGAGGCCGTCGGCTACCCGGTGCACCGGCTGGTTCGCACCCAGCTCGGCCCGGTCACCCTCGGGACGCTGCGCGCCGGCCGGCCGCGGCACCTCAGTCGTGGTGAGGTCGGCGCGCTCTACCGCGACGTCGGACTGTGAGCCCAGCTGAACCCTTGTCGACGGCCACGGACCGGGCATCGATGCCGCGCCGGGTCGGGATCGTCGGTACCGGGCTGATCGGCACGAGCATCGGCCTCGCGCTGGCCGCGCAGGGCGTCGAGGTGCTGTTGCGTGACGCCGAGGACGCCCAGGTCACCATCGCCGAGAAGATGGGGGCGGGGCGACGCTGGGCGGGCGAGCGGGTCGAGCACGCCGTCGTCGCCACCCCGCTGCCCACGATCGCCTGGCAGGTGCACGAACTGCTGCTCGGCGGTCTGGCCGACACCGTCAGCGACGCGGGCAGCGTGAAGGCCCGGCCCGTCGAGGACGGTGTCCGCCTCGGCGGCGACCTGTCGTCGTGGTGCCCGGCGCATCCGATCGCCGGCCGGGAACGTCACGGCGCCGTCTCCGCGCGCCCAGACCTGTTCGCCGAACGGGTCTGGGCGGTGTGCCCACTGCCGCAGACCGTCGACGCGGCCCTGGCGGCCACCACCGCGGTCGCGCTGGCCTGCGGCGCGACACCGGTGCGCACCACCCCCGACCGTCACGACGAGGCGATGGCGACGGTCTCCCACGTCCCGCAGCTGCTCGCCAGCGTGCTGGCCGGGGAGCTGACCGGACTCGACGCGCACGACGTGCCGCTGGCTGGCCAGGGCTTCCGGGACACCACCCGCCTGGCCGACAGCGACGCGGCGTTGTGGGCCGGCATCATCGAGGGCAACCGGGAGCCGATCGGACGCCGGGTCCGGTCGCTCGGCGGTGCGCTCGTCGCCCTCGCCGACGTCCTCGAGGCGGGGGACGCGGCCCAGGTCGCCACTGCCATCACCGCGCTGATGCGGGACGGCCACGCGGGGCGGGCCCGCCTGCCTCGTAAGGCCGGTGCCACCGTGCGCGAGTGGGGCTGGGTGGGGGTCGTGCTCGACGACCGGCCCGGTCAGCTTGCCGCGATCGTCGGTCTGATCAGCGACTGGGGTGTCAACATCGAGGATGTGGGCCCGTTCGAACACAGCCTGGACGCCCCCGCCGGCATCGTCGAGCTCGCTGTGGATCCGGCGGTCGCCGACGAGGTCGTCCACCGGCTGGTAAACACCGGATGGACGGCATACCGACGATCCTGAAGTGGCACCGAGTAGCCTGATCCGGGTCGCACGCGACGGACGCGACGGACGCGACCCGATCATCCGCACGTATCCGGGACGGAGGAATCGGGTGGAGCCCGACCACGGGTCTGCGTTTTCCACCGGCGCGAGCGCCGACGACGCGACGCAGCAGGCGGCCATTTCGTCGGGACGGGGGCTGGTCGTCGCGGTCGACGGCCCCGGCGGGTCGGGTAAGAGCACCGTGGCCCGCGAACTCGCGCGTCGCCTCGGCCTGCGCTACCTCGACACCGGCGCGATGTACCGCGCGCTCACCCAGCTCGCGTTGGAGCAGCGCATCGACATCGAGGACGCCGCCGCCGTCGGTGAGCTCTCCGAACGGGCGGTGATCTCGGTGGGTGTCGACCCTGACGCCCCGACGATCGCCGTCGACGGCACCCGGGTCGACGCGGAGATCCGCACCCGGGCGGTCACCAACGCGGTCAGCGCGATCGCCGCCGTGGCCGCCGTGCGTGGCCGTCTCGTCGCCCAGCAGCGCCAGATCATCGAGGCGGCCGGCGGGATCGTGGTCGAGGGCCGTGACATCGGCTCCGTGGTCGTCCCCGACGCCGCGATCAAGGTGTTCCTGACCGCGTCGACCGAGGTCAGGGCGTTGCGCCGGTCCCGTCAGCTCGGTGAGAAGGGCGTGGACGACGTCGCCCGCACCCTGGCCGAACTCGACCGCCGCGACGTCCTCGACAGCACCCGCGCCGCCGACCCGCTGGCGGTCCCCGACGGCGCGATCGTGCTCGACTCGACGACGATGGGCGTCCCCGAGGTGGTCGAGGAGGTCCTGCGCCACTGCGGCCAGTCGACCGCCGTAGGCCAGTCTGCCCCCGTGGGCCGGTCGACCAATGCGGTGTCATGACCGCTGATCCTCTCCCCGTCCCCGATCCCGATCCCGCGCCGAGCACCAGCGCCGGCACTGGCACGGGAACCAGCACCGGTAGCGCCGGTAGCGCCGGCAGCACCGGTAGCACCGGTAGCGCCGGCCGTGCCGCGGCGCACCGGGGGGCGCAGTCGCCGGTCTACAGCGACCGGCCGCATCGGCTGCTCAAGCCCGGGGTCCGTGCGGTGCTCAACCGGCTGGTCATGCGGGTCAACCTCGAGGGCGTGGAGAACGTCCCGCACGGCGAGCCGCTGATCTTCGCCGGCAACCACAGCAGTTGGCTGGACGGCCCGCTGGTCGTGATCGAGGCACCACGGACCGTGCGCTGTCTGGTGAAGTCCGAGATGTACACTCGGATTGTCGGCCGGATGCTGCTGTTCAGCGGGCAGATCCCGATTGACCGCGGCCGTCCTGACCGGGACGCCCTGCACACCGCACTCGATGAGCTCTCCCGAGGCGGTGCCATCGGCGTCTTCCCCGAAGGTACCCGTGGCAGTGGTGAGATGGCCGCCGTCCAGCATGGCATCGCCTACCTGGCGGTCCACGGGCGCTGCCGGGTGCTGCCAGTGGCCTGTCTCAACACCGCTCAGGCGCTGCCCAAGGGCGCGCGCTGGCCGCGCCGGTCGGTGCGGGTACGGGTGGTGTTCGGCAAGCCGTTCGAGGTGGAGGTGCCGGCGAACCCCCGTTCGCGTCGGGCGCTGGCCGCCGTCGCCGAGGACATCCGGGTACGCCTGCTGGACCATCTCGAGACCGCCCGGGCCACCCACGACGGCTCCACCGTGTGATCATCGAGGATCACCGGCTCTGACGACAGGTATGGCAGCAATGCCAGTGACGAGACGATGACAGTGACGAACGAACTGGACGGCCGGATGCGCGGTAAAGCGACGCACGGCGGCAGCGGTGCGCAGAGTGACAGCGGTGCGCGGGGCGGTAGCGGTGCGCGGGGCGGCGGCGAGGCGCCGAGCGGGTCGGAGCAGGCTGGCTGGCTGGCCGAGGCGGCCGAACTGGTCGGGTTCGCCGACGGTGACGACGGCGAGTTCGGCGGGCCGGCACTGGGGCAGCCGATCGTCGCCGTCGTCGGTCGGCCCAATGTTGGCAAGTCGACGCTGGTCAACCGGGTCCTCGGTCGACGCGCCGCCGTCGTGGAGGACGTTCCCGGGGTCACCCGTGACCGCATCGCCTACGACGCGACCTGGAACGGCCGCCGGTTCACCCTGGTCGACACCGGCGGCTGGGAGCCGGACGCCTCCGGTCTCGCCGCCCAGGTCTCCGAGCAGGCCCGCGCCGCGCTGGACACCGCCGACGCCGTGCTGTTCATCGTGGACGTCGTCACCGGCGCGACCGACGCCGACGAGGCCGTCGCCCGGGTGCTGCACCGCAGCGGGCTGCCCGTCATCCTGGTCGCGAACAAGGTCGACGACCTGCGGTTCGAGGCGGACGCGGCGGCGTTGTGGAGCCTGGGGCTCGGCGAGCCCCACCCGGTGTCCGCCCTGCACGGCCGGGGCAGCGGCGACCTGCTCGACGCCGTGCTCGCCGCGCTGCCCGAGGCGCCCCGCGAGGTGTTCACCGAGACCACCGGTCCGCGCCGGGTCGCCCTGATCGGACGGCCGAACGTCGGCAAGTCCAGCCTGCTCAACAAGATCGCCGGTAGCCGGCGTTCGCTGGTGCACGACGTCGCCGGCACCACCCGCGATCCGGTCGACGAACTCGTCACCGTCGGTGGCGAGGAGTGGCTGTTCATCGACACCGCCGGCCTGCGTCGCCGGGTACGCGAGGCCTCCGGCGCCGAGTACTACTCGTCGCTGCGCACCGCCTCCGCGCTGGAGGCGGCCGAGGTCGCGATCGTCCTGCTCGACGCCGGCGAGCCGCTCAGCGAGCAGGACCAGCGGGTCATCACGATGGTCGTCGAGGCCGGCCGTGCGCTGGTGATCGCCTGGAACAAGTGGGACCTCGTCGACGAGGACCGTCGGGTCACCCTGGAACGTGAGGTCGTGCGCGACCTCGGCCGGGTGGGCTGGGCGCCGCGGGTGAACGTCTCCGCCCGCACCGGGCGCGCCACCGACCGGCTGGCTCCCGCCCTGCGCACCGCCCTGGAGTCCTGGGGCACCCGTATCCCCACCGGCCGGCTCAACACCTGGCTCGGCGAGGTCGTCGGCGCCACCCCGCCGCCCGCCCGTGGCGGTCGGGTGCCGAAGATCCTGTTCGCCACCCAGGCCGGCGTGCGTCCCCCACGCTTCGTCGTGTTCACCACCGGCTTCCTCGAGCCGACCTACCGCCGTTTCCTCGAGCGCCGGCTACGAGAGGACTTCGGCTTCGCCGGCTCACCCATCTCCATCTCGGTCCGGGTCCGCGAGCGCGGCGACCGCCGCCGTCCCAGCTAAGCCACAGGCCCGTGGCGAGGTGTCCTTCGCGCCTCTCGCCACGGGCCGTCGCGCTATCCCGGGGAGGACGTCGCCGCCGCGGCGCTCGTGGTCGGGCTGGGCGCTGGCAGGGTGGTGTCGGCGTGGGCGTAGACGATCAGGTTGCTCAGGTAGTGCCGGGTCTGGAAGTCGAACGCCCCACCGCAGGTGATCAGTCGTAGCTCGGGGCGGGTCACCGGGCCGTAGACGCGTTCGGTCGGGAACGTCGACTTGGTGGCCTCCTCGGAGCGGTCGACCAGGAAGGTCTGGCTGAGACCGGACGCTCCCACGACCACCACCTTGTCTCCGGGGACAAGCTGGTTGAGCCGGTAGAACACCGCCGGTCCCGACGTCGAGTCGTAGTGGCCGACCAGGACCGACGGGCCGATGCCGCCGGGTGCGGGTCCCCGGTCGTACCAGCCCACGTCCCCCCACGAGGTGGGCACGGCGATGGTGCCGTCCGCGGCGAGGCCGAGATGGACGACCGGTGCGTCGACGCTCAGCCGGGGGATACGCAGCCGGGCCGGATCGCTGATCACCACCGCGGGCCGGGTGGGGGCGGGCGAGGTGGCCGTCCCGGTCGGCGCCGGTGGGGGTGACGGGGGCGGTGCGGGGATCGGCGGCAGCTCGTTCGCCGCGTCCGCCCCGGAACCGCCGCGGACGGCGTCGAATGCCGGTTCCGCCAGCCGAAATCCGCTGACCAGGATCAACATGACGCCGACCAGTAGCACTCCGTGCCACGCCGACAGCCTGCGCCATGGCGGCAGCTGTCGCCACCTGGCTCGCTCGGTCATCTCGCACCCCCTGTCCTCGTCGGGACGGCAGGAATCGCGCCGTGTATCGCCCCTGACTGAGCGTCACTCTAGCGAGTGGGGAGGCAACAATGGGTGACCATGACGCGGATGTGCCTGGTGGGCCGACCTGGTCGGGGGCGAACCGGATCGAATCCGGCTTTCGCTGACGCGAACGCACGCTTGATCCCACGTCGACTGTCGCGGCGGGCCGCACCACGCCCTGCGCGCTTGGCGCGGATGCTCACAGCCGGTCGCTATGGTGTCACTCGCAGTGATGCATAGATCACCGTCAGTGAGAGAGGGGACCAGATGACGAAGGGTATGGGTCGCCGCGCCGCCGCGCTCGCGATCTCCGGCATCGCCACCGCAACCTTCACCGTGGCAGTCGGCACGTCCGCGGCCCACGCATTCGACGACAAGAAGCCCGTCTGCGGTAACGACAAGGACCAGAAGGACGACTGGGACATCTTTGGCGACAAGGACAAGGACGGCGACAAGGACGGCGACAAGGACGCCCCGGAGAAGAAGGCCGAGGCCGACGAGCTCAACAAGGGCGACGAGGGCAAGGGCCTTGACGAGGACAAGGTCAAGGACGGCGACAAGGACGGTGACAAGGACGAAGACTGGTTCAACTGGGATGACAAGGACAAGGACAAGGACTGCCCGGCCGGTGTCGGTGTCGGCGTCGTCGGTGTCGGTGTCGGTGTTGGTGGCGTCGCCGGCGGCGGCGGTGTGCCCGCCGGTGGCGGTGGCATGGCCGACCGTGGTGCGTCCTCACCGCTGCTTCCGGTCGCCGGGGCCACCATCGGTGCCCTGCTGATCGGTGCCGGGGTGGCGCGTCGTCGTACCCAGGGCGCCAGCTGAGGTTCGCTCTCCCTGCGGTAGTCAAAGTCCGCGGTCGTCAGCCGCACCTCCCGAACGGCCCTGCGCCGTGCTCCACCGGCGGCTGACGCACCGCACGGACTTCCTTGTGGGTGATGGCCTCGGCCTGGTCCCACGCGGGGCCGCGCACGAGGGTCGGGGGTCGCGTCGGTGCTCGACGCGACCCCCGGTCACTGTTCGGCGCGCGGATACGGTAGTGTTGCTCGCGTACGGGACGTGGCGCAGCTTGGTAGCGCACCAGACTGGGGGTCTGGGGGTCGCAGGTTCAAATCCTGTCGTCCCGACAGGGGAAATGCCCTCTCGGCCGAACGTGGCGGAGGGGGCGTTCGCATTTGCTGGATGCTCCATCGGCACCCGTGTGGATCACGGCAGCCATGGGCATCGCCGGGCCCCGCCCGAAATTCGCCGGGTCCGGGCTATCCGCCGGTCTGAGTGGACTGGGCGGCCTGGGCCTCGCGGGCGGCGCGGCGCTCGATGCGGCGTTGTTCGTTCCAGGTGTCCAGCGTGGATCGGTGCCAGCGGGGGCGGCGTCGGAACTCGGGCTTGTCGGTGGCCGTGTCCGGGTCGTCAGGGGGCGGGGCGGTGCCCGCGGCGACCTGCTCGCGCCATGACGACGCGGTCAGACGCAGGTGATTGGCCACCTCGGTCACGGTCATCAGGGGGTCGGACCTCATCGGTCCATCCTGCGCGACGCCGCGAACGCGGATGGTCGCCGCGCGGTCACGCTGGCGGTCGGCGGTGGCCGCGGATGCCCGCGACCTCGACTGATGCTCGTCTGGCTACGGCGACGACACCAAGGTCCACCCCCCGGAACGCCACCACCATCGTGGACGGCGACGGGCCGGACGGCACCCCGCAGGGCCGGGCGGGTCCCGGGATCGGGTGCGAACAGCGGCCGGTCGGGGTGGGTGCGTCCGGCTGGGGGTGCCGGATGTGGTCGGGGTGGGTTCGCACAGCCGGACGCACGCGGACGGTCATGATCGAACGGGTAGCCCGCGACGCCACGTCAGGGAGCGGGTGCGCAGGGAACCCGGATGTTTCCCGCGACACAGCGGGCGCTCGCCGGTACTGACGGATGGTGATCGAGAGTGCGCGGCTTGCTGGCGGACGGGGGTATCGGTTGCGGGTGTCCAAGCGTTGGGCTCGGGGTGGTTGCCGGCAATAGCGGTATGTCCACTATCGTCGTCAGCAGCACTTTCGTTTGGGTCTTCAGAAGTGATGCGCCGCAGGCGAAGTGTGGGCACCCGCAAGCCAACTGCGATACCCGTCGAACCGATGCGCCTAGTCCTGCCCCCGGTTCGGCGACCCCTCCGAGTTTGCCGGGGCAGGCGTGGGGACCCACGGTCCCGGGGGAGCACCACCGTCGCTCGTCAGCGCGTGGTCTGCCTCGGTACTGACCGGGTCCGTCGGTGATCGGGCACCCCGGCCCGCTTCCGGCGTCTCACCTCGCCAGCGCACGGGAAGGACGCGTTTTGCCACGTCGTGCTATGGCCTGGCTGCCGGACGACTGGGAGCAGCTCGTCCGCGGTCGCCAGCGCCCCGCGGTCCCCCGTGCTTCCGCCGCGACCGCCTCCGGCACGTCGCGGCGTCGTAGCTCCGCCCCGCCGCGCCGGGCGGTGACCATCGCGGCCTTCACCACCGGCACGATCGCCGCGTCGACGGCGGCCTTCGCGGCGACCGTCCCCGCCGGCACGGACGGCTCCTCCTCCCTGGAGGCGAACTCGCTGCTGCGCGAGGCGTCCATGACGTCCACCCAGAGCGCCTCCGGTGACCTGACGGCCGCCCGTTCCCTCGCACCGCTGGCCACCGCGATCGCCGATCACGACCCGGTCTTCACCAACGTCTCGATCACCGCGGACAGGACGACCGTCGCCCCGAACACCCCGGTGGTGCTGACCGTGCGCGCCACCGAGGCCGACACGGGTGCGCCGCTGGCCGGCCAGGACATCCGCATCGTCGTGGTCAACGGGCCGCAGTGGCAGACGTCCACCCGCTTGCACACCGATGCCAGCGGCAACGCGCAGATCACCGCGCGGCTGCTGTCCACCACCACGATCACCGCGGTCTTCGATGGTTCGAGCGCGCTGCGGCCCTCCCTGGCCGGCGCCGCCACCGTGACGATCGCCAGCCCCACCCGAACCGGCACGGGGGTCGGCCGGGTCGGTGTCGACGGCTCGGTCATCTCGCAGGCCATCCCGACGGTGATCCCCGGCAGCTCGATCGGGGAGAAAGCCGTCTACCTGGCCTCGCTGAACAAGGGCAAGCCGTACGTGTGGGGCGCGGAGGGCCCGTACTCGTTCGACTGCTCCGGGCTCGTCCAGTATGTGTTCAAGCAGCTCGGCCGCTCCCTGCCGCGCACCGCCCAGGGGCAGTACAACGTCTCCACCAAGGTGCCGCAGTCGGGCAAGCAGCCCGGTGACCTCATCTTCTACGGGACGCCCGGCAACATCTACCATGTGGGCATCTACGCCGGTAACGGGTACATGTGGGCCGCTCCGCAGACCGGCGGTGTGGTGTCGTTGCGTCCGATCTACAGCTCGACCTACAAGGTCGGCCGCATCCACTGACGGCTGTATCCGCTAGCGTCAGCACTGTCCGGCCCGCCGGGTCGTAGGGACAGCGCCGAGCGGTCGATCAGACCGCTGGGGCGCCCGGTGGAGGAGGACGTCGCATGAAGGACGCCGTGCCAACCGAGGCGCCGCCGGCCGGGACAGCACCACCAGACCGAACAGCACCACCAGACCGAACAGCGCCGCCGGGCGGGGCGCCGTCGCCGGACCGGATCTGGACGATTCCGAACGCGCTGTCGGCGTTGCGCCTGCTGGGCGTGCCACTGTTCCTGTGGCTGGTCCTCGGCCCGGAGGCGGACGGTGCTGCCTTCGGCGTGCTGGCCTTCGCCGGTGTCAGCGACTACCTCGACGGCAAGCTCGCCCGCGTGCTCGACCAGGCCAGCCGGCTCGGCGCCCTGCTCGACCCGCTGGCCGACCGGCTGTACATCCTGTCCACCATCGTCGCGCTGACCGTGCGCGACATCGTCCCGCTGTGGTTCGCCGTCGCGCTGCTGGCCCGGGACGTCGCCCTGCTCGCCCTGCCGCCGCTGCTGCGCCGGATCGGGGTGGGGGTGGCCCTGCCCGTGCACTACCTGGGCAAGGCGGCGACGTTCAACCTGCTCTACGCCTTCCCGCTGCTGCTGCTCTCGGCCGGGGACTCCTGGCTCGCGACGGCCGCCCGTCCGGTCGGATGGGCGTTCGCGATCTGGGGTATCGCTCTGTACTGGTGGTCCGGCGCGCTCTATTTCCTTCAGGCGGCGCGGCTGGTCCGAGCACATCGTGGCCGCGGCGGCGGATCAGCGGGCAGCTCCGCGACGGCGGGGGCGGCCGGAGCGGGAGGTCATCGGTGAGAGCGGTCGTCATGGCGGGCGGCGAGGGCACCCGGCTGCGACCGTTGACCGCCAACCTGCCCAAGCCACTGCTGCCCGTGGTCAACCGGCCGATCATGGAGCATGTGCTGCGGTTGCTCAAGCGGCACGGTTTCGACGAGACGGTCGTGACGGTGCAGTTCCTCGCCTCGATGATCCGCACCTACTTCGGTGCCGGTGACGAGCTGGGCATGCACCTGTCGTACGCCACCGAGACGACTCCGCTGGGCACCGCCGGCAGTGTGAAGAACGCCGAGGACGCGCTGCGCGACGAGGCGTTCCTGGTCATCAGCGGCGACGCGCTGACCGACATCGACCTGACCGAGCTCGTCGCCTACCACCGCAGGGTCGGCGCACTGGTCACGGTGGCGCTCACGTCGGTGCCCGACCCGTTGGAGTTCGGCATCGTCATCACCGGCGAGGACGGCCGCATCCTGCGCTTCCTGGAGAAGCCGACCTGGGGCCAGGTCTTCTCCGACACCGTCAACACCGGCATCTACGTGATGGAGCCGGAGGTGCTGGCGCACGTGCCACCCGGTGAGGCGGTGGACTGGTCCGGGGATGTGTTTCCCCGCCTGGTCAAGGCCGGCGCACCCGTCTACGGCTATGTGGCCAAGGGCTACTGGGAGGATGTCGGCACCATCGCGAGCTTCCTGCGGGCCCAGGCCGACGTGCTGGGCCGCAAGGTGGAGGTCGACATCGGCGGCTTCGAGGTGTCACCCGGGGTGTGGATCGGTGAGGACGCCGAGGTGCATCCGGACGCGGTCCTCAAGGGTCCCCTCGTCGTCGGGGACTACAGCAAGGTCGAGGCCGGAGCCGAACTGCGCGAGTACTCCGTGCTCGGCAGCAACGTGCTGGTGAAGTCCGGCGCCTTCCTGCACCGCGCGATCGTCCAGGACAACGCCCTCATCGGCCCGCAGGCCAACCTGCGGGGCTGCGTGATCGGGCGCAGCACCGACGTGCTGCGCGCGGCGCGGATCGAGGAGGGCGCGGTCATCGGCGACGAGTGCGTCGTGCGGGAGGAGGCCTTCGTCTCCCACGACGTGAAGGTCTACCCGTTCAAGACGATCGAGGCCGGCGCGGTCGTCAACACCTCGGTGATCTGGGAGTCGCGCGGGCAGCGCACCCTGTTCGGCCCGCGCGGCGTCTCCGGCCTGATCAACGCCGAGATCACCCCGGAGCTGGTGGTCCGGCTCTCGGCGGCCTACGCCACCACCCTGAAGAAGGGCGCCACGGTCACCACCGCCCGGGACGGCTCCCGCGCCGCCCGCGCCCTCAAACGCGCCGTGATCAGCGCGCTGACCACCGGGGCGATCAACATCCGCGACCTCGAGGTCGCGCCGATGCCAGTGGCCCGCTTCGACGTCCGCTCGTCGAACGCGGCCGGCGGCATCATGGTGCGCACCACCCCCGGAGATCCGGAACGCATCGACATCCTCTTCCTGGACGCGGAGGGGGACGATCTCTCCCCGGCCGCCCAGCGCAAGCTCGACCGGGTGTTCTCCCGCCAGGAGTTCCGCCGGGCCTTCCCCGGCGAGATCGGCGACCTGCGCTTTCCCGCGCGCACCCTCGACCTCTACATCCAGGACCTGCTCGACCGGGTGGACACCACGGGCGTCACGGACGCCGCACTCAAGATCGTGGTGGACCCCTCGGGGGGAGCGGCCTCGCTGGTGCTGCCGACCCTGCTCGGCCGGCTCGGCGTGGACGTCCTCACCGTCAACGGCCGGGTCGACGAGACCATACCCGCCTACGACGCCACCGACGACCTGCGCGCCACCGACCGTCTCGGCGCGCTGGTCGCGAGCTCCGGCGCCGCCTTCGGGGTGCGCTTCGACCACACCGGTGAACGTCTCGCGATCGTCGACGAGCGTGGCGACCTCATCGACGACGACCGCGCGCTGCTGGTCTTCCTCGACCTGGTCGCCGCCGAGAGCCGCGGCGCCGCCGTCGCCCTGCCCGTCACCACCACTCGGGTCGCCGACCAGGTCACCCGGTTCCACGGCCTGAGCGTGCGGCGCACCCCCACGTCCGCGCCGGCGCTGTCCCAGGTCGCCCGGCAGGACGGGGTCGTCTTCGCCGCGGACGGACGTGGCGGCTTCGTCGTCCCCGAGTTCGGCCCGGCCATCGACGGCCTCGCCGCCTTCGTCAAGCTGCTGGCCCTGGTCTCGCGGACCCGACTGACCCTGTCCGTGATCGACGCCCGGATACCCTCGGTCGCCATCCTGCGCCGCTCGGTGCCCACCCCCTGGGCGGTCAAGGGCACCGTGATGCGCCGCGTCGTCGAATCCGTCGACGTGGACGCCGGCTTCACGCTGGACACCACCGACGGCGTGCGCGTGGTGGGCGCCGACGGTTCGTGGATTCTCGTCCTGCCCGACCCCAGTGAGGCCGTCACGCATCTGTGGGCAGAGGGTGCCGACCTCACCGAGGCCCACACCCTGCTGCGCCACTGGGCCGACGTCGTCGAGTCCCGCTGAGCGCCCCCCACCGCGGCGCGCGGCACCACGTTCGGCAGTAATGCGGCCGCCGTCCGTCAAAATGCCCCTTGTGTGGGATCGGGCCGGGCGACCTGGGCGGTCGATGGTGCTGATGGCGACGTTGCTGCTGCTCGCCGGCGTGGTCACGCTCGGGGTGCGCCGGGGGGTCGCCGAGGCACCGGCCCGGCAGCGACTCGAGCAGGCCCTGCGCGCCCAGGTACAGGCCCGTTCCGCCGAGCTCACACTCACCCGGGAACGGGTCGGCGCGCTGGAGCGTCAGGTGGCGGCCGGACGTTCACGGCAACGCCGCGCCGCCGAGTGGCAGGCCCGCTCCGCGGCCGACGTCGCCGCGCTCGGCCCGCCCGGGGGCTGGGCCGCGGTGCGCGGCCCGGGCGTCCGGATCGTTCTCTCCGGGCGCCTTCCCGACGGCGTCGGCGTCGGCGCTGGCGTCGGTATCACCGATCATGACGTCGCCGACCTGGTCAACGTGCTGTGGATCGCGGGCGCGGAGGCGATCAGCGTGAACCAGGTACGGCTGACGGCACTGAGCGCCATCCGGGCCGCGGCGAACGTCATCCTCGTCGGCCTGCTGCCCGTCACCGCGCCCTACGTGATCGAGGCCCTCGGTGATGCCGGTGAACTCGGCACCCGGCTGGAACGCTCGGCCGTCGTCGACCGGCTGCGCAACCAGCCGGACTCGCCGGCGACCGCCCTGACGGTGACCAGGTCCGCGACCATGACCCTGCCCGCGGCACCGTTGCCGGTGCTGCGCAACGTCCGCCGGACCGGATGAGGGAAGGACACCGATGACGCGGATAGCGCGGATGATCGCCAGAACGGCTCCGAGGTCGATGACACCCGCCCTGCTCGCTCTGCTCATCGGAGTAGCGGCAGGCCTGCTGCTCGGGCCGACGGCACCGCACTGGCTCGCCCCCTACCTGGCGGTCGCGGTGGTCGCCGCCGTCGACGCCGTCCTCGGCGGCGCGCGGGCGTTCGTCGAGCGGACCTTCGACGATGGGGTCTTCGTCGTGTCCTTCGTCGGCGATGTCGCCGTCGCGGTGCTGCTGGTGCTGCTCGGTGAACTCGTCGGTTTCGCCGATGCCCTCTCGACCGCGGTCATCGTCGTCCTCGGCATCCGGATCTTCACCTCCGCGACCGCCCTGCGCCGCGCCCTGGTCGGCCGCTGACATGCCCACCCCGACCCCGGGCGTCATCGATGGCGGCCCTGGCCAGGCCGGCACGGTGCGCCCCGGCGGGTCGTGGCCGACCCGGGGGCGCTCATGAAAAGGCCGGCGAGATCCACGTCCGCGCAGGACCCGCACCTCGAGGCGACCCCGGACGCGAAGCCGCCGTCGGACGCGTCCGCGCACACATCGGACGCCGAGGCTGGGAACCAGCCCGAGGGCCAGACCGCGGACGTGGCCCAGGAGGTGCCGCGGACCCAGCCGGAGACGGTGACCGAGGACCGGGCCGGACGTGTGGCGGCAGACCGGCCGGAGAGCGTGGCCGCGGCCGCCAGCGTGGTCGAGGACGCGGCTCGGACTGACCGTGGTGCGGGCCAGCCGTCAGGACCACCAGAGCCATCCGGTGAGCCCGGGGAGTCGCCGCTGGGGGAGCGGGCGGAGCGGGGGGCACGGGCCCGGCGGGGGTTGCGGGTCATGACGCTGCTGTTGTTGGCGGGGCTTGGGTTCGGGGGTGTGATCGCCGTTCGGTCGGCGGCACCGTCCTTCTCGGTGGCGCAGGCGGGGCCGGACCAGTTGGCCGCCACCCTGCGCGGGATCGGCGCCGCGGACCGGTCGCTCGTGGCGCAGGAGGGACGGCTGCGCCAGGTGGCCGGTCTCCTCCCCGGCGCCGCGCCGACGGCCGGGCAGCCGGGGCCACCCGCACCGTCCGTGGCACCCGCGTCCGCGAGTGCGACACCGGGACCGGACGATGCCGACGAGGTGGCGGTGCTGGCCGGGACCGTGCCGGTGACGGGGCCGGGGCTGGAGCTGACCATTCGTGATCCGAAGGGGTCCGTCGACGCGTCGGTGCTGCTGGACGCGCTGCAGGAACTGCGGGACGCGGGAGCCGAGGCGATCGAGATCGCGGGGGTGCGGGTGGGGGTGTCGACGTATGTCGCCGATCATCCGGGGCTCGGACTGGTCGTGGACGGACGGTCGATCACAGCGCCCTATGTGCTGCGGGTGATCGGTGATGCGCACACCCTGGACCGGGCGCTGCGGATTCCCGGCGGAGTGCTCGATACGGTAGCGGCGCGCGAGGGCGCGCAGACCGGTGTACGGACGTTTGTCCGGATGGAGATCCGAACGGTGCGGCCGACGCCCAGTGCCCGCTACGCTCGCCCGGCAGGCTGAGCACGTCGATCAAGGGAGGCGATCTTCCGGTGTATCCGGACGACCTGAAGTACACCCGTGAGCACGAGTGGGTCCGGCTCGGTGGGGACGCCGCCGTGGTCGGCATCACCGCGTACGCGCAGGAGGCGCTGGGCGACATCGTCTTCGTCTCGCTCCCCGAGGCGGGTAGCGAACTGGCGGCCGGCGAGCCCTTCGGCGAGGTCGAGTCGACCAAGAGCGTCTCGGAGATCTACGCTCCGGCGGCGGGCCGGGTGATCGCGAGCAACGAGGCGCTGGTGAGTTCGCCCGAACTGATCAACTCCGATCCCTACGGTGATGGGTGGCTGGTCGAGATCGCGCTCGCGGGCGGCGGTATCGACGGTCTGCTCACCGCCACAGAGTACGAGGAGTACGTCAAGGAGCACTCATAGTAGCTGGTGTGGTCGGGTGGCGGGGGCTGGGTGGCGCCACGCCGAACAACACGGGTCGCACCCTTTTCGCGACCGTGCCCCCGATGCACTAGCCTCGGAGTGCGCCGGGGGTACGGTCATGGACGCTCCGACCGTAGGCGTGTGATCATCGACGGTGGTGGGGATGTGCCGGGTACGCCCGGCCCCACCACCGCAATGCTGGTAACGACATTCCCGCCGCCGCCTGGCGGCGGCCGAGGCGGCTGACGAACCCGCTTGCGCGGGGCTCGACGGCAGGAAGCGGACGCGACTGTGTTCTGCACGAGGTGCGGACAGCAGAACCCGTCCGACGCGCTGTACTGCGCGCGGTGCGGGTCCCCTCTCGTGCGCCCGGGCGAGCCCGTGGCGCCGGAGCGGCCCGCCGAACAGACGTCGACGCTCAATCTGGCCGCCGCGCTGTCGGGTATCGAGGGTGACCATGTCGACGAGTCCACCGAGCGCGACGCGGTCGCCGCGGTCGACGCGCTGCCACCGGGCTCGGCCCTGCTGGTCGTCAAGCGGGGGCCGAACGCGGGCAGTCGGTTCCTGCTCGACGCGGACATGACCAGTGTCGGTCGGCATCCCGAGAGCGACATCTTCCTGGACGACGTGACGGTCTCGCGGCGGCACGCGGAGTTCCATCGCTCGCCGTACACCAAGGGCTTCTCCGTGCGTGATGTCGGCAGCCTCAACGGCACGTACCTCAACCGGGAGCGCATCGACTCGGCCGACCTCACCAGCGGCGACGAGGTGCAGATCGGCAAGTTCCGGCTGGTGTTCCTCACCGGCACGAGCTACGGGGGGTCGGCGGCGCGGTGATCGGGCAGGTCAGGCGGTGAGCGGGTTCGCCGCGGCGGCGTCCGCGTCACACCAGCAGCTGTCGGCTCGGGGTCCTAACGGGGCGAAGGGCCCGGCCGCGAAGGTGCTCACCATCGGCCAGGTCCTGGAGCAGCTGCGGGCGGACTTCGCCGACATCACGTTGTCGAAGATCCGCTATCTGGAGGCGGAGGGTCTGGTCGAGCCGGCTCGGACGTCGTCCAACTACCGCAAGTACTCGGCCGACGATGTCACGCGCCTGCGTTATGTGCTGCATGCCCAGCGCGACCGTTTTCTGCCGTTGCGGGTGATCAAGGAAGAGCTCGCCTCACTGGACCGCGACGAGACCCCGGTGCACCGGCCGGGTCCCCGCGCGCTGCCCCCGCATCCGGCCCCTGCCGGCCTGGACGCGATCCTCGGGGCCGAACGGGTACGGATGTCGCGCCGTGAGCTCCTGACGACCGTGGGGCTTGACGACGAGACCCTCACCGATCTGGAGCAGCACGGTCTGGTGGCGCCGATCGCCGGGGGCGGTTACTACGACTCCGACGCGGTCCTGGTCGCCCGCACGGTCGCGCTGCTGGCCGGGCACGGTGTACAGGCCCGGCATCTGCGGGCGGCCAGGACGGTGGCCGATCGTGAGGCTGGTCTCATCGAGGCGGCCGCCGCCCCCCTGCGCGGACAGCGCGGTCCGGACAGCGCGGGCCGGCATGCGCAGACCGCGGACGAGCTCGCCGCCTTGCTGGTACGGCTGCATGCGGCACTACTACGGTCCCGGCTGCGGGCCGGTCGTCCTGGCTGAACGGCCGGTGTGGGCCCGGCTCGGCGGCCCCGCCCGGGCGGCCGAGCCCGCTCCGGCAGGCAGCGGAACCCCTCGGCGCGCTGACGCGGGACCCAAGCGGGGATACTGTCTCCCCTGTGGGGTTTTCTGGCTCCGGTCCCAACATCCCGCCCTGCCCCACCTGCGCGAGGAGGTAGATCGGTGCATCGGCTGGACATCGTCGGCGTGCGAGTCGAGCTTCCGTCGAAGCAGCCGATCGTCCTGCTCAAGGAGGTGGGCGGTGAGCGGTACCTGCCCATTTGGATCGGCGCCGTCGAGGCGACCGCGATCGCGTTCGCCCAGGAAGGCATCACCACGGCGCGTCCGATGACGCACGACCTGATGCGGGACGTGCTGCGCGCCCTGCAGACGGACCTGACCCGGGTGACCATCACCGACCTTCAGGACGGCGTCTTCTTCGCCACGCTCGTGTTCGGAAACGGCGTGGAGGTCTCCGCTCGGCCCTCCGACGCGATCGCGCTCGCGATGCGCATGGGCGCGCCGGTCTACGGCGTCGAGGCGGTCCTGGCCGAGGCCGGGATCACCGTGCCCGAGGAGCAGGAACAGGAGCAGGAGAGCGAACTGGAGAAGTTCCGCGAGTTCCTGGACACGATCTCCCCCGAGGACTTCAACACCCCCGGGTCCTGACCGCACGCGTCACGACCATCGCACACGTCACGGCAACGGGCCCGCACCACGTCCACCGACGCGGCGCGGGCCCGTTGCGCAGCGCAGGCGGCAATTCCTTTTTGTCGACCCTGCCCCGCCGTGTCCGCTGGACTACGGGCGCGTCGGCTTAGATCATTGAAGGAATCGCGCGTCCCTCCTACGGCCAGGGCGGTCGTGCCCCCACAGTCAGCGTTGGCCGTCTGGGCCCAGGCGCGTAATCATGGTGCTCTGCTTCGGCTCTGACCTCGCCGGACACAGCGCCCAGCCCTGGCGGCCGAGTGCGGCCACACGCGGCCAGACGCGGCTGTGACGGTCGCGGCGAGGACGGTCCGCCGGGCTCGGCGCCCGGCAGCCGTGGGCGTCTCCGCTGACTCTGGCGCCTGGGCGCCACGGTCGTCCGCCGTTCGGACCCGGATTGTGCCCGTGGTGGGTACCGGTTCCGGGACGGTCCGCTGGGCGGGCGGGTGGCGGTGAGAAAGGTGACTCGACCGGACCGGATGTCCGGGACGGCGGCCCCTGGGTGCCGGCTGCCGGGATGGCGCGGATCGATCCGGAGGATGGGCTGGCTATGGCGGCGAAGTGCGTACAGCGATGATCGAACAGGGCCAGCTGTTCCCGGGTGAGATACCCGAACCACCCGGGGACGACGTCGGGTACCGCGGGCCGACGGCCTGCTCGGCGGCGGGGATCACCTACCGCCAGCTCGACTACTGGGCCCGCACCGGGCTGGTCGTGCCCAGCGTCCGCGACGCGTCGGGCTCGGGCAGCCAGCGGCTCTACTCGTTCCGGGACGTCCTCGTCCTGCGCGTGGTGCGCAAGCTGCTGGAAGCGGGGGTGTCGCTGCAGAACATCCGGGTCGCCGTCGAACACCTACGGACCCGCGGAGTGGACGATCTGGCCCAGCTGACGCTGATCAGCGACGGGTCGACCGTCTACGAGTGCACCTCGGACGACCAGGTGATCGATCTTGTCCGCGGGGGGCAGGGCGTGTTCGCGATCGCCGTCGGCCGGGCCCTGCGCGACATGCGCGGCCAGCTGGCCGAGCTGCCCTGCGAGCGTCTCGGGGATCCGCCCGCCAGCCATCCCGGCGACGAGCTGGCCACCCGCCGCACCCGCCGCAGCAGCGCCTGAACCGCCTGAACCGGCTGGTCCCCTGAACGGGCCACGCGTGCGGCGACGTCGCTCAGGTGCGGCCCTCGGCCTCCTGCGCGTTGCCGAGAGTGGCCTCGTAGGCGAGCCATTCGGCGCGCAGCACCGGCCACCCGTCGGCGCGCAGCAGATCCACGACGGCGGGGTCGTCGTCCACCACCACGGCGATGTGACGCCGCGCGCCGAGGCTGCGCAGTTCGGTGCGTTTGAACACCCGTGCGGGACGCCGGTCGTCGTCCGGACGCATCCGCAGCTCGCCCAGCGGTAGCCCCTGTTCCCGCAGCCAGCGGGCGGTGTCCTCGCGGGAGCTCTCCGGGCGTCCGGTCAACCAGACGACCTCGTGGTCGCGTGCCAGCTGATGGACCAGTTCGACGCCTTCGGTCAGCGGCGGATCCGCCGGGGCCGCGGCGAAGAACGAGTCCCAGTCGCCCGGGCTCGCCCGCAGGAACCGCAGACGGTGGCGCACATCGGCGACCACCCCGTCCACGTCGACGATCGCGAGTGGCTGCTGCTGTGCGGGCACAGCCCCACTCACCCCGTCGAGGCTGTCTGCGTCGTCGGCCGCGTCCGTCACCAGGCTCCCCTCCCTCATGCCGCCCTGACCATCGCACCTTTCGATGCGGGACGAGACACCCGCTCCACGGTGTGACGCTGCGTGGCCGTGCTGGCGAAGGTCGACGCGCGGATGGCTGATGGACATGACCATGACATCGTCCTGCGCCGGGCGCCGGGCGGTGATACCTGGTCCGGGTGTCAGCTGCCCCACACGGGCCGCCATCGGACGGGTCCGGGCAGCTCGGGCGTCCGAACAGGGCCGCGACGACGGTCTTTCGCGTGGTCCGTGCGTCGTCCACGACTGGTCTGACCCCTGTGATCCGGGTCGGAGATGGCACCGCGGGGCCGGGTGGTGGCTAGCGTGTCCAGGGTCGGCGGCGAATGATCGAAGTCGGCCGGTCGGCGTGGCCGGCGGCGGGCACACCGGGGCCCCGGCCCGATCGAGGTGGGGCCGTCCGGGCGATGTGACCGTCATCGGCCCGATCGGGGCCACGATCGGGCATGGCGGTTCGGCCGGTCCGGCGCGTTCTGGGATGTTTGCACTTCTGGACGTGTCATGGTCGTCAGAGCTGCCGTCAGCGTCATGATCGAAGGCGGAGTCGGTGCTGCGCGCGGTGGCGCCGGTCGTGGCGGGTGAGGGGAGGATGGGTCGATGTCGGGAACCCGGCGAGCGCGCACGCTCGTGGCCGGGATCCAGTCCTCGCTGGGCGCGGCGCTCGCGCTCGCCGACCGGCTGGAGGCACAGGCCGACGAACTCGAGCGGGGCGGCGGGCCCGGCGGGCGGGACCCGGCGGGAGACCCGGTCGACCCGCTCGCCCCCGGCCCCGAAATCATCGAGGCCGGGGCGATCGCCCGCACCCGGACCCGCGGATTCGCGGGCCTTGCCTGGTCCTCGTCCGAGTGGCAGCGCGGCCTGCTGGGGCTGACCGCCGACGGTGGACCGGCTGACGGTGGACCGGCTGACGGTGGGCTGACCGCCGATGGGGGGCTGGCGGCCCAGGGCGGCGGTGCTGGCGGTCCGGGGCGTCCCCAGCGATACCGGCCGGGCCTGTGGCGGGCCGGCAACGTTCTGCTCGGGGCCGGCCCGGGGGCGGCCCGGGTGCCGCTGGCCGTGCCCCTGCTCGATGCCCGCAACCTGCGGATCGAGACGTCCCGGGCGCAGCGGGGCGCCGCGGTGGACCTGGTCCGCGGTCTGCTCACCCGCATTCTGGCCGCGGTGCCGGCCGGTCGGGTCCGGGTGATCGTCTACGACCCGCACGAGCTCGGTGCGGGGCTCGCCGGCCTCGCACCGCTGCGAGCCGCCGGTGTCGTCGAGGCGACGATCACCACCCGGGTCCGACTCGAGGAACGGCTGTCGCGGCTGTCCGACGAGGTCGGACGGATCACCGTGGAGCGCCTCGGCGGGCAGTTCGACTCGCTGCGCGACCGGGAGGACGCCGGGCGTGGCCGGCCCGAGCCGTGGCAGGTGCTGGTCCTGCTGGGCGAGCCGCAGCTCTACGAGGAGGGCGGTCGGTCACTGGCCGCGATCGCCGCACAGGGGCCGTCCTGCGGCGTCAGCGTGATCTCCGTCGTCCAGGCGCAGCCGCGGCACCCGGGCGAGGGCGGCGGCGATCAGGACGACGTGGCGCCGCCCGACCCCGACGGTGACCTCGGCTTCGACGACGAGACCGATCCGGTGGCCGCGGTGCTGCCGAACTCGGTCGTGTTCACCTCCGTTGATCTGCTCACCCACCGTGTCGGCTGGCAGGACATCCAGCCCGGGCTGTGGCGGACCTCGCTGACCGGCCAGTTGCCGGTCGTGCTCGACGGGCCGCCGCCGACCCCGATCGTCACCCTGGTGAGCAACCACATCGCCGAGATCGCCCGCCAGCACGCGGCGCGCCCCCCGGGCATCACCGAGTTGCTGCCGAACGTCCTGTGGGAGTCCGACAGCTCCTCCGGGGTGACCGTGACGGTCGCCCGTGGCATCGACGGGCCGGTCGCGCTGACCTTCGACGACGACACCGTGCACGCCCTCGTCGGCGGGCAGGCGGGCGCGGGCAAGTCGACGCTGCTGCTCGACGTCGTCTACGGCATCGCCGCGCGCTACTCGCCCGAGCAGGTGCGTTTCCATCTGCTGGACTTCAAGGAAGGCCTCGAGTTCGCCCAGTTCGCCGGCGGTCCCGCCGACCCGTTCTACCTTCCGCACGCCGACACCGTCGGAATCGAGAGCGACCGGGAGTTCGGGGTCGCGGTCCTGCGCGCGGTGCGTGAGCAGATGCGCCGCCGGGCCGTGGCGATGCGTGCCGTCGGCGCCCGGGACCTGCGTGGCCTGCGGGCCGCCGACCGCTCCTCGGCCTGGCCGCGGATCCTCGTCGTCGTCGACGAGTTCCAGGTCATGCTCACCCCGCTGGACGAGATCGCCCGTGAGGCCGTCGCCCACCTGGAGGTCCTCGCCCGACAGGGGCGGGCGTACGGCGTGCACCTGCTGCTGGCCAGCCAGACGCTGTCCGGCATCGACGCGCTCGACTCCACCGCGGGCAAGCGCGGTTCGATCTTCGGGCAGTTCGCGCTGCGGGTGGCCCTGCGCACGTCGATCTCGGAGTCGCGGGTGCTGCTCTCGACCGCGAACGAGGCCGCGGGCGCCCTCGGCGGTGTCGGCGAGGCCATCGTCAACCGGCGTAACGGGCATCCGGCGGGCAACGAACTCGTCCGGGTCGCCTATCCCGACGCGGCCACGATCGCGGGCCTGCGCGACCGGCTGTCCACCGCCACCGCCCGCAGCCTGCCCGGTGCCCGCCCGCCGCGGGTGTTCGTCGGGCACGCTCCCGCGCTGCTCGACGACAACGCCGTCTACCTGGCGCTGGACGGACGGCCCGCCCCGGCCGCCGTCGACCGCATCGGTGTGGGCGCGGGTGACGACAGCGCCGCCGCCGCGAGCCTGGACGTCGCCACCGGCCTCGACGCCACCACCGGCGCCGAGGTGGCCGCTGTCACCGATCACGGTGCTGCTACCGGGCTTCAGGTGTCGCCGGGTGGTGACCTGACGGTCGGTGCGGGGCCCGGCGTCGGCACGCCGTCCGGTGGACGGCCGGTGCCCACGGTGGGGGAGGACCCGCTGGCCCTCGTCGGTGTCCCGGTGGACCTGGCGCCCGCGGCGGTCGGGGTGCGCCTGGCCGCCTCACCCGGTCGTCACCTCGCGGTGCTCGGACCGCTGCGCCGGGAGGCGACGGGCATCGTGACCGCGGCCGCGGCCAGCGTCGCCGCGCAGGCCGGACCCGGCCGGCTGGTCGTCGAGATCGTCGCGGCCGAACCGATGGCGTGGGGCGCGGCCGAGGTGCTGGCCGAGCGAATCCGGCGCGCCGGTCATCCGGCCCGGGTCACCGACGTCACCGGGCTGCGGGCCGTGCTCGCCGCCGCCGCCGGCGAGACCCGCGCGCGGGAGGAGGCGGCCCTGGCCGGCACGGTCGCCGCGGCGCCACCGCTGCGGCTCGTCGTCGTGTTCGCGATGGACGCCGGCCGGGCCGCTCTGGAGGCCCGCGACGAGCAGACCCGGCGCACCGGCCTGGAGGATCTTCGCACGCTGACCCGGCGCGGCCCGGCCCAGCACGTTCACCTGATCGGCTGGTGGCGGGGCGTGTCGCGGATGTCGGAGGATCTCGGCCCGGTCAACCGGGACGACATCGCGGCCTGGGCGGCCGTGGGCGTGCCGGGCAGCGAGCTGTTCGCCCTCGCCGGGCACCGCCCGGTCGCCGGCGGGACGATGCCCAACCGGGCCGTCCTGTTCGACCGGCATGCCCAGTCCGAACCACGCACGGTGGTCCCGTTCGCCCCGCTGGTCCGAGGGTAGGCAGACCATGATGATCGGTCAGGATGATCCGTACCGCGGCGGCGCCCCCGACGGCGACGGCGCCGAACCCGCCGAGCCCGGCGCCGGGTGGGCACGGCGGTCCACACCGCCTGGGCAGGCCGGTGGATGGCGTCCGGACGTGAGTGTTCCCCCGGCGCGGGCCGCCTCCCCGGCGGCGAGCGAGGAGGCGCAGGAGATCGTGAGGGGAGCCGACCCGCGCGATCCGGCGCGGCTGTGGTCGATCGCGGGTTCCTGGCCGGACGCCGGCCCCACGTTCGCTCTTCCACCCGACCCGACCCCACCCGGGGTCCCCACCGGTCCGCCGGCCGCGGCGGGGCCCATCGCGGCCGCGTCCACCGCGTCGACGGCCGTGGGAGTGCCGATGCCGGCGGGCACACCGATGCCGACGGGCACACCTGCCCCGGGGCCAGGGGCGGAGGCGGAGGCGGAGGATCCGTGGCGCGCGGCGACGCGCTACCGGGATCTGCTCGGCACCTCGGATGTGACCCGGGCCCGGGCGGGGCGCGACGCGCACCATCGTCGCCAGGGCAGCCGGGCCCAGGCGCAGCGTCACCGCGCGGCCGCCAGGGACATCCGGGCACGGGTCGACGGTGTGTGGGGGCAGGTCGCCGAACCGCTGGCCCAGTACGGCCTGACCGACCTCGACCAGCTGCGTCCCGCCGACCCCGGCGCCGCCGCCGTGGAACCGGCCGGCCAGGTCCGACTCACCAAGGGTGGCGCGTCCACACCGGGCGGTGGCAGCGGCGGCCGGCGGCGGGCCGGTCGACCGCTGGCCCGGGCCGGCCATGGCCCGGCGGTCGGGGTGCAGCGCACCCGAGGCGGACAGGTCGGCCCGACACCCACGGATCGAACCGACCGCCGACGGCGGGGATCCGCCCGCGCGGGCGGCGCGGCGGCCGGACCGGCCGGGCCGGTCGACCCGCGCACGGCGCCGCGCCAGGCCTACGAGCTGTGTCTGGACGCGATGAGCAAGGCCGCGGAACTGCGGGCGGTGAGCAAGGGCGCCGCGTCGGCGTCCGCGGGGCTGATGACCGCGCTCGCCAGCCTGCTCAGCCTCGCCGTCGTCGGACTGCTGCGGGTGTTCGCGCACGCACCCGGGATGCCGTGCGTCGTCGGGGCGGCGCTGGTCGCCTCGGGTCTGGTCGCCGCGGCCGCCGGGATGGAGGTCGGGGTGAAGGCGATCGCCCGGGCCGGCATGCTGGGAGCGGGCTGCGCCGCGGTGGCGGTGCTCGCCACGTTCCGGTTGGCCCCCACCGACCCGGTGGCCATCGCCGGATCGCTCGTCGCGCTCGCCGCCGCCGCCCGGTTCGGCCTCGGCGTCGGCGCGCCGACGCAGCCGCAGGCACAGGCCGGCTCTCGCGCCGGTGCTTCCAGGAAGGGATGAGGACGGGTGTCAGGCACGATCGCCGAGGTCAAGGCCCAGCTCGACGAGGCGTTCCGGCGGACCGAGGAGGTCGCCGGCCAGCTCGAGGGAGCACTCGGCATGCTCGAGGAGGCGCAGGCGATGGTGATCGCCGCGACCGACGGCAGTGAGCACCGCTCCGTCGAGCAGTTGACCAGTGCTCTGGTGGAGACACGCGACACACTCCAGATGTCGCTCGCGTCGCTGGGCTCCGCCGTCCAGGAGGTCCGGGACTACCGAGACGGCCTGTAGGCGACAGTCCGCTCACCATCGGTGCAGGCCCGGCGTGTGCCGGGTGGATCCGCCCGGCTGACGGGGCGACCTTCGTCGCGCTGAGATGCATGTTTGTCGGTCGACAGTAATCCGGTGAAGGTCTGGGTAACAACGGTCTGGGCACCCCGCAACGCGGTGCATCCGGGTCCGGGGCTCACTACAGTCCGGATTGTCCCCCGTGCGCCCCTGCGCTGGCGGCGGCCGGGACTCCGGGACGTCCGAGTACTGCCCGTGATCAGGAGGCTACATCCGTCGTGTCGGACTTCATCGCCCTCGACCTGCCACTTGTGCTCCTGTCCAACCGCGGCCCCGTCAGCTTCGACCGGGATGCCACCGGTCGCACCGTCGGCCGGGGCGCCGGCGGCCTCGTCTCAGCTCTGTCCGGGCTCGCCGAACACCTCGATGACGCCGTGTGGGTATGCGGCGCGGCCAGCGAGGAGGACACCGTCGTCGCCGGGGAGAACGCCGGCAGCTCCATCCTCGTCCAGACCCATCCCCAGCCCCATCTGGTGGACGGCGAACCCGAGGGCCCGGCGATCCGGGTGCGTCTCGTCGTCACCGACCCGGCGGCCTACGCCGACTTCTACAGCGTCTGGTCCAACCCGATCCTCTGGTTCATCCAGCACGGTCTCTACGGCCGTTCGCTGTCCCCGGTGCTCACCCGCGCCGAGCACGACGCGTTCGAGAACGGCTACGCGGCGGTCAACCGGGCCTACGCCGACGCGGTGGTCAGCGAGGTCCGCTCCCGCGGCGGCAAGGCCCTGGTCCTCCTGCAGGACTACCACTTCTACCTGGTGGCCGACTGGGTGCGGGAGCAGTGCCCCGACGTCGTGCTCACCCACTTCGTGCACATCCCCTGGCCCGGGCCGGACGAATGGCGCATCCTGCCCGGGGACATCCGCGAACGGCTGCTGCGCGGCCTGCTCGGCAGCGATGTCGTCGGCTTCCACACCCGTCGCTACGCCCGCAACTTCGTGCTGTGCGCCGCCGAACTGCTCGGCCTACCGGCCGACCTCGACAAGCTCACCGTCACGGTCGGCGACCGGGTGGTGCGCGCCCGCTACTATCCGATCTCGGTCGACCCGGCCGCCCTGGACGCCACCCAGGCCTCCGAGGAGGTCGCCGCGCACGTCGCCATGCTGCGCTACCTCTTCCTCGACGACGACCGTCAGCTCCTGCTGCGCGTGGACCGCACCGACCCGAGCAAGAACGTCGTGCGCGGCTTCCTCGCCTTCGGCACCCTGCTCGACCAGCATCCCGAACTGGTCGGACGGGTGAGCTTCCTCGCTCTGCTCCAGCCCAGCCGCACCGACGTCCCCGAGTACGCCGACTACATCGCGCTGATCGGCGGTGTCGTCGCCGAGATCAACGCCCGGCACACCAAGGAAGGCCGTCAGCCGATCGACCTGCGCATGGTCGAGGACTTCCCGCTCGCGGTCGCCGCCTACTCCATCTGCGACGTCCTGATCGTCAACGCCATCGCCGACGGCATGAACCTCGTCGCCAAGGAGGTGGCCGTCGTCAACCGCCGCGGCGGGGTGCTCGCCCTGTCGGAGATGGCCGGCGCCCACGAGGAACTCGGCGAGTTCGCCGTCACGTTGCAGCCCTTCGACGTCCAGCAGATGGCCGACGCCTTCTACACCGCGCTGACCATGCCGATCGGGGAGCGTCATCGCCGGCTGGCCGCGGCCGCGGACCAGGTCCGCACCCACGACGTGCGCCGCTGGCTCGACGACCAGATCGTCGACCTGCGCCGCATCGCCGGCTTCATCTAGACCGACCGTCCCGCCAGACCGTCCCGGGGGGTCGTCCCGGGGGGTCGGAGGTCATGGCAGCGGGGGCCGGATGGACCAGTCGACAGTGGTGGGCATCCCGGGCTCGTGGGACGGGTTCGCGGGTAGGGTCGCATCGGGAACGAGGCGCGCCGGGGCGTCCCGCCGATCGGCGGTCGGTCGGCGGCCGCGGCGCAAGGACGGGAGTCGTACGTGAGCGAGACCGGTCACCACAAGGCGAACACGGGTTCGTGGCTTGCGGTGTTTCTGATCATCGCGGGCTTCGTGGTCGGGGCGGTCGCGCTTCCGCTGGCCTCGACCCCGCTGTGGATCGTGACCGCCGTGCTGCTGGTCGGTGGGTTCGCCATCGCCCTGGCGGCCCGGATCATGGAGCAGGCCTACTAGCTCGACCCAGCGGACTCGCGCAGTTCTCGGGGGGTGACGAACGAGGCCAGTCGCGTGGTGGACTGGCCGAGTTCGGCCCAACGCGGCACCAGGAGATCCTCGACGGCGAGCGCCGCCGTCGGGTAGGTGGGAATCCGCGGGCGGTCCGTGGCGGCGAGCAGTGCCACCGCGAGAGTGTGGATGCCGGGGTTGTGCCCGACGAGCAGCACGGTGGGTACCCCGTCGTCCACGTCGCGGAGCCGGTCGAGCAGGGTCTCGGCCTCGGCGAGATAGAGCCGGTCCTCCGTGACGACGGGCACACCGGCCGGTAGTGCGGTGGCGATGCCCTCGACGGTCTGCCGGGTGCGCAGCGCGGCCGAGCACAGGATGAGGTCCGGGGCGAGGTTGTGGTCCCGCAGATGCCGGGCGACCAGCGTGCACGCGCGCAGGCCCGAGTCGGCCAGTGGCCGCTGGGCGTCGGGAGTGTCGCCCTCGGCCCAGTCGGACTTGGCGTGGCGCAGCAGCAGAAGTCGGTGCGTCGCCATCAACGAACCCTGACCGGAGTCAGGTGGGCTGCACATGCCCGGTTCACCGCTGTGTCCACCGCCGTTTCCGGATGTTCTGGCCGCGCCCGGTCGCCCGGAAGCCTCACGGCTGTGGTCGTGGGCCGCTCACTGGCAGCCTGCCGAACGCCTGCCCCACCCGTCAATGGTGTCCGCACCACCGGGTCCGCGACAGTCACCGGCCAGTGCCGGTGCGGGCTGGACGGTGCGTCGACCCGGTGAAGCTGGCGGAGCCGGTACGGCGAACGGCCCGGCCAGCGGGCGCGAGCAGCGCCTGGAGGCCGGACCGTCCGAAGTAGCCGCGGTCGCGATCAGCTCGCGACGGAGGTGGACAGAAGGAGCCGGTCGGCGAAGGCCAGCGCGTCGTCGGCGGAGAGCCGACCGCGGGGGACGACGGTGGCGCGCTCGTCCGAGGTGAGGCCACCCCACACGCCGTGCTCCTCCTGGCGGAAGATCGCGGTGGCGAGGCAGGGGCGCTGGACGGGGCAGTCCGAGCAGATCTTGCGGGCGCGGGATTCGGCGGCGGCCCGGGCCTTGGTGTTACGGCCGTCCGGCGGGAAGAAGGCGTCGGGATCGCCGTCGCGGCAGGCCGCGTCCTGGCGCCAGTAGGCGGGCCAGCCCGCACCGAAGGGCTGCGGCGGCAGGTCGCGACCGGGCAGGACCGGTACGCCGGCGCTCATCGCGCGCCACCACAGCGCAGAAGACACGCGGTCGAGTGGATGCTAAGTGCGGTGACGATGCGTGCGGGAAGCACGCTGAGCTGACTGGGCATACCGACTCCTGCTGACGTTGCAAAGGCGGACACATGCTTTGCAGACCACCACATCCGGCGTTGCGCGACACTCCAGACAGGCAGGTCAACCTTGGTGAGGCGAGATGCACCGCGGAGCCACAGGTTCGGTTCCAGTGGGGCCACCCGTACCGGTGAACCGGGGGTGTGGCTCCGCTTGGAAACGATTCCGTCTCGCCTCGTTAACCGAGGAACGTAGACGTCTCTCGACCGGATAGCAAGGGTTCCGGAACGCGAACGTCCGGGACGGTCGACGGTCGTTCGAGAGGGCCGTCGGACGATCGCGCGAGCGATTGTCGCACCGTCCGAGGCGAGCATAATGATCATGAAGATGCACGCCGGCGGGCCGGGCGTGAGATCATCATGGCGGTCTCGCTGGCGAGCGGAACTGCTGTTGGGCAGCGAAAACGAGCCACTTCAAGATCGCTGTCGGGTGGCGGACAGTGGGCGGGTGGACCCCCGTCCGGGGGTCTACGATCGTGGTTCCAGCTGGCGTACGGCCCGATGACAAACAGATGTCGAGTCCGCGAAGTTCGGCCGACGGGGCCCGCCGGGGCGGCTATCGCCACAAAAATGTGTTGAGAATTACATTTAATGCCTTTGTTGGGGCAAGCGCGCGAAGCCCCGTTCGGGGTAGCGCGCAGGCGCCGGATCGAGGGCTGGCCGCGCAGGAGCCGCCACGCACCGCGTCCGGGAGGTGTCGCCGGGCGGGTGTGAGCCCGCCGCGCGGGTGCATGATCAGCCGCGTCGGGGCGTGCGGGAGCCCTGGGGCCTACCTGGGTTCGGGCAGCCCGATCAGCGCGCGGCGGCGCCGGGGCGCACGGGCAGGCCGGCGGCCGCCCACGCCTGGTAGCCGCCCACCACATCGGTGGCGCGGCGCAGGCCGAGCTGACGCAGCGCGTCGGCGGCGAGGCTCGAGGTGTAACCCTCCGAGCAGATCACGATCACCTGAAGATCGTCGCTGGTCGCGATCGGCAACCGGGCGTCGCTGGTCGGGTCGAACCGCCACTCGAGCACGTTGCGTTCCACGACGAGCGCGTCCGGGATCTCGCCCTCGGCGGCCCGTTGCGCGGCCGGTCGGATGTCCACCAGCACACTGAGATCGTCGGTGGCCAGCGCGTCGGCGGCCGCCGACGGTTCCAGTCGGCGTAGCCGGGTCCGGGCCGCGGCGAGCATCGCGTCGATGCGGCTGCCGCCCGTGGGCGTCCGATCGGCGCCGGCCGGGCCGTCCGGGTCGCTCATCGTCGCGGCGCTGCGGCCAGCAGGTCGCCGGTGGGCGCCAGCGGTCGGGGGATCCCGGGTGCGGCGTCGACCGGGACCCGCGCCGTGGTGGCAGCGATGCTGTCGGTGGTGCTGTCGGTGGGGCTGTAACGCAGGGGCAGTTCGGGCGGTGAGTAGGCGTGGATCGTCGTGGCGAGCGCGGTGCCGCGGTTCGCGACGCGATGCACATGCGAGATGTCGAAGGCGGGGCTGGCTCCGGGTGCGTGCGTCCGGCGGTCGGTGAGCGACCAGGAGCTGTCGAAGCGGTCCTCCTCCAGCACCCCCTCGGTCACCGTCAGCGCGCCGAGCGCCCCGCCGTGATCGTGGATCTCGGTCTGCTGCCCCGGGTACCAGCCGATCAGCCACACCTCCACGGTCGCGGACAGCAACAGTCGGGTGTACCAGCGCCGCTCGGGATGGTGGCGCACGATCGGCTGCCACACCTGCGGGGCGTCGGCCAACGCGACGGTCAGCTCCCGCAACGTCGCCAGGTCGACCCGGCCGGGCTCGTCACTGAGGCACTGCCAGGGCACCAGCGGTGCCTGGCGGGCGAACGCCGCCGACGGGGCGAACGGCGCCAACCCGGCCAGCTCGCCGGACACCACCGACGGGACAGGCGGAGCCGGATGGCCGGGATGGGCGGGGTGGGCGGGGTGGGTCAACAGAGCCGGATGCAGCAGAGGCACGGAATCTCCAGAGGGCGGACAGCGGTATGCCCAGGCCGTCGATCATGAGGCGGTCAGGTATCCGCGGGTTGACCGCGCAGCGGCCGTAAAAGGCAGGGCGCACCGGGATGCCGGTCGTCCGGATGAGGTCAGGCGACCACCGCCGAGGGCGGCGCGGGCCCGGATGGATGCCCCGCGCGGAGGCGGGGGATCACGGCCTGGGATGCGCTACCACACGAGGCCGTGGCCAGACTGGGTCAGGGCTGAGGGAACCGGAAAACGGGGGGCCCGCCTGGGCTGGACCTACGTGGCGGTTCGGCCGGCACGATCACCGTGCGGCCGGCACCGACAGAGGGTGCAGGGCGGTGGCTCAACCCCGCCCGGTACAGGCCGCGCTGACGGCCCGGCCAAGGTCAGTCACGCGATCGCGGTGCAGAAGGAGGCGCGTCGCTGCCATGCGCACAGTGTACGACGACGCCGCAGCGGACGGTACCTTCGCGTGGCCTCGGCGCGGGGTGTGCCGACCCACGCGGCCTGGGTCGGCTGGACAATGCGGGGTGACACGAGGGTGTTCCCCTGGGTGATCCCGGTCGATATCCTCCGAGACAGAATGATCCGCTTCGGCGGGCGGGGGAGAGGAAACGGCCAGGATGGACGACCCGCACGACCGGTTGTCCACGCAGATCGACGATGTCGTGGCCGTGCAGTCGCGGATGCAGGGCCTGTTGGACGCCGTCGTCGGGGTGGCCCAGGAACTGAGCCTGCCGGTCACCCTGCGCCGGATCGCCGAGGCCGCGGCGAATCTGGTCGACGCGGCCTACGGTGCGCTGGGGGTCATCGGTGAGGCGGGGGAGATCACCGAGCTGTTCCATGTCGGGTTCGGTGACGCGGTGCTCGAGCGGATCGGTCGGCTGCCGCTCGGGCGGGGCCTGATCGGCGAGAGCCTGCGCGATCCACGTCCGCTGCGGGTGGCCAACGTCACGCGCCATCCGGCCGCCGTGGGATTCCCGCCCGGCCATCCCCGGTTCGACACCTTCCTGAACGTCCCGATCATGGTGCGGGGGGATGCCTTCGGCACCCTGTTCCTCGGCGCGAAGCGAGACGGGGGCGAGTTCACCCGCGAGGACGAGAGCCTGGCCTGCGCGCTGGCCGCGGCGGTCGGCTTCGCCATCGAGAACGCCCGGCTCTACGAGATGGCCCGGCGCAGGCAGGCCTGGCTGCACGCCAGCGCCGAGATCACCACGGCACTGCTGTCGGTCGCCGATCCGCTGGAGGCGCTGGCCCTGGTGGCTCGGCGCGCCCGGCAGGTGACGGCCGCCCGGCTGGCCGCGATCCTCGTCCCCGGCAACGAGGAGGGGACGCTGATCGTCGAGGTGGCGGACGGTGCGGGGGAGGATCGGCTGCGCCGGCGGGCCCTGCACCGCAACGACCGCCTGCTCGACGCGATGCGCACCGGACGGGCGGCGCTGGTCGGGCCGGGGGCGTCCCCGCTGTTCGGGGCTGAGCTGCCCGATCCGCCAGCGGAGCTGGGCATGGTGGTGCCGCTGATGGCGGGCGGCCGGGCGCTGGGTGTGCTGGTGCTGGGCACCGAGGGGGTGTCGGTGCCGTTCAGCGGGCTGGACCTGGAGATGGCCGCGGCGTTCGCCGGGCAGGCGGCGCTGTCCCTGGAGTTCGGACGTATCCACCGCGACCGGGAGCGGCTCGCCGTGTTCGAGGAACGCGACCGGATCGCCCGCGACCTGCACGACGTCGTGATCCAACGGCTGTTCGCCACCGGCCTGCAACTACAGGGCATGGCCCGGATGGCCGGCGGCCCGGTCGCCACCCGGCTGCACAGCGCCGCCGACGAACTTGACCACACGATCGCCGACATCCGCCAGACGATCTTCTCGCTGACCTCGGCGGACTCCGATGGCGCGGACCTGGCCGCGGAGATCCGCGCGATCCTCGCCCAGACCGAACGCGCCCTGGGGATCATCCCGCAGATCCGGGTGGACGGCCCGATCGACCGACGGGTCCCCCCGACGATCCGTCCGCACATGCTCGCCGCGCTGCGGGAGGCGCTGTCCAACATCGCCCGCCATGCCCGCGCCACCCGCATCGACGTCCTGCTCCGGGTCACCGGGGTGGACGTCCTGGTGGAGGTGCGCGACGACGGCTGTGGCCCGGGCGGGGCGTCGCGCAGCAGCGGGCTGACGAACCTGCGCCGGCGCGCGGTGGACCTGGGCGGACGGATGGCGTTCGGACCGGGGGAGAGCGGCATCGGCACGACCGTGAGCTGGCAGGTCCCGTTGATCACGCCGCCCGAGGCGCTGTGGGTGTTCACCCCGCCGGACGGCCTTCCCCTGCGGTAGCGGGCGGATCGTCCGGCGGGCAACGCCACCCGCCCGAACAGGGCTAGTTGTTGAGCCGGGTGGCGAAGACCGCGGCCTGGGTGCGACTTTCCAGGCCGAGCTTGGCCAGCATGCTGGAGACGTAGTTCTTGACCGTCTTCTCGGCCAGGTACATCCGGCTGGCGATCTGCCGGTTGGTGAGACCCTCGGCGATCAGCCGCAGGATGCGCCGCTCCTGATCGGTGAGACCGGCGAGGCGTTCGTCCTGCGCCGGACCCTCCCGCAGCCGCACCAGAACCCGCGGGGTGACGGCGGGGTCGAGCAGCGACTTGCCGGCCGCGACCTGCCGCACCGCTTCGACCAGGGCATTGCCACGGATCTGCTTCAGGATGTACCCGGCTGCGCCCGCCATGATGGCGGTGAACAGGGCCTCCTCGTCGTCGAAGGAGGTCAGGATCAGACAGGCCACGTCCGGATTCGCCGAACGAACCTGCCGGCAGACCTCGATGCCGCTGCCGTCCTCCAGCCGTGCGTCGAGGACCGCCACGTGCGGCTCCAACGCGAGGATCCGCTCGGCGGCCTGGTCGGTCTGACCAGCCTCACCGACGACCTCGAGATCGTCCTCCTCGGTGAGCAGGTCACGCAGACCGCGTCGGACCACCTCGTGATCATCCAGGAGGAACACCCGGATGGGCCGGTCGGCTCTGCTCGCCTGGTCGGCTCTGTTCGGTTGGTTGGCGCTGCCCGCTTGGTTGGCGCTGCCCGCTTGGTTGGCGCTGTGGGATGACGCGGGGGTCGCCGCGCCGCCGACGGCGGAACCGCCCGCCAGTTCGTCTGACACCGTTGACTCCGCCCGACCTTGCCGTCGTAAGGAAGAACATCGCTGTAGGTCACGTTCGGCAAGCAGGATATTACCCGCATTGGCCCGCGTTGGGGCGGGCTCGGGGCGGCGCCGCCGTTCGAGGCAGCTGGATCTTCATGCGACAGTGCTGTGTAGTACCTGACCTGTAGTAGCGGACGTGTCACGCCATGAGTCCCGTCATGGGGCGTGTCGCCGTGCTGTCGGCACCGGTCGCCGGGGCGGCGACCGGCCCGCGCGTCGGCGCACCTCCATCATCTCGGCGAGTGCGTCCACTTTGCGCGCTTATGTCGCTACTGTGTCCAAACACACCCCGATGCGGAGCGCGTCAGGTCCGTCCGTCACAATGCTGGTCGTCGCCCGCCGCCGCCGGTCGGGTTGTCCAGGTGTCGGCACTGCCCGGTTTGCCTGGTCACGGGCGCGCGTCCCGCGCGCGGCACGAAGGTGCCAGCGTGCAGCCGGGGGCGTCCGGCGTCGGGGTCGCCCCGGTGCCAGTGCCCCGGGGCGGACGGGTCGGACTGGCGGGTGTCGTGCGGGTGGCGCAGTGATCGTGTGACGAAAGGACGTGCGCCCGTGCGATGGGGTAAGAGCGACAGCCAGACGCCCAAAGCGACCGAGACAGACACCCCCGCGCCCGTGCCGACAGCGGCGAGGATCGCCACGCTGCTGGCCGAAGGCGCCCGGCAGACCACGGCCGCCGCAGGCACCGAACAGAGCACCCCGGCCGCCGGAACCGCGGGCCAGGCGTGGACACTCACCGAGACCCTCGCGACTCCCGCGACCCCCGGGGCGGTGACCACCTATCGGGTCTCCGCCGCGGTCACCGACACCGGCGCCGTCGAGCCCGACCTGGCGCTGTCCTACGACCTGCTGGTCCGCTACCGGGAGAGCCTGGCCTCCGCCGGTTTCGTCGTGACGGACGTCCTGGAGGGCTGGCGGACAATCGCCCTCGACGTGCGGACCGAGCAGGACGCGGCCACCGTGCACACGGAGTCCAACGGCGTCTCCGCGGACGCGGCCGAGAGCCAGACCGCGGACGCGCCGGAGCCGGCAGCTGAGGAGTCCGTCGAGGCCCCGGTCGCCGCCGCCGACACCGTCGTGGCCGACGACTCGGCCACGGCCGAATCCGTCGAGCCCCCGGTCGTCGAGGCTCCCGCCGTCGAGGCCAACGCCGTCGAGGCTGCCGAAGCTGCCGAAGCCGAGGCGGTGGACACCACGGCCGCCGTGCCCGGGAACGTCACGGTGACACAGACCGCCGACGGCGACATCGACGTCGACGGCAGCGTCCCCGAGCCGGACGCGCGGACGGACACCCCGGCGCCGACCGCGGCGGAGGGCGTGTTGGCCGACCCGGCCGACACCGGCATCGACACCAAAGCCGACACCGAGGCCAAGGCCGACACCAAAGCCGACACTGACACCAAAGCCGACACTGACACCAAAGCCGACACTGACACCGAGGCCGACACTGACACCGAGGCCAAGGCCGACACCGACGGTGCGGTGGACGCGGCGGCCGGCGCGGCGGGGCGCAAGAGCCGCAAGCGCCGGGGCGATGGCGACCTGAGCCGGCCCCGGACGCGGCGCGGCCTGCTCGGTCGGCGCAGGCCAGCCGAGGTCGCGGCGACGGCCCCGGTCGCGGCGAACGGCGCGGACGGCGCCAGCGACGAGACCCCCGCCGGGGATGCCGGCACGCCGGGCGACCCGGCCTGAACCGATCGATGCCCGACCTGTTCTGACGACCGCGCCCAGCGTCGTGTGCGGTCGTTCGGACGGGCTTGTCCCAGGGCTCCAGGGCGGGCCCCTGCGGGCCCTACGAGGACGCCGCTGCGGCCTGGACGGTGGGCAGGCTGTGTCGTCCAAGCAGGGCCGCGAGGCCGGCGAGCAGGCCGGCGGTCGCGGGTACGACAAAGCCGAGTCGGGCTCCGCCGCTGTCGATGAGCTGGCCGGCCACCGGCGAGCCGACGGCCACGCCCCCGGCGAGCGCCATGACCAGCCAGGCGAACCCCTCGGTGCGCGACCTGGCCTCGACCAGCCGCTCCATGAACGCGTTCGCGCTGATCAGGGTGGGCGCGGCGGTGGCGCCGGCGAGTATCGCCAGGGGCACCATCGCGGCCACCGTCACGCCGGCCAGCGGCAGGGTGAAACCGACCGCCAGTAACCGCACCGCCCGTAGCAACCGGTCCCGGGGCGGCCGGGCCTGGGCACGGGCCCCACTGACCAGGCCCGAGACCGCGGAACCGGCGGCGAACAGCCCGAGCAGCAGCCCGCCGAAGGCGGCCAGGTCCTGCTCCCGGGCGAACGCGACGATCGACACGTCGAACCCGCCGAAGCCGACGCCGATCGCGAACGTGATCGCCATCAGCGCCCGAACCGCCGGGAGCCGCACGATCCGCCGCTGCCGCGCCGTGTCCGCCCCGTGGGGGCCCGGATCGGTACCGCGCTGTACGGCCAGGCTCAGCGCACCGACCACCAGCAGGGACGCCGAGACCACC
Source organism: Frankia umida (assembly GCF_023242945.1). NCBI lineage: Bacteria > Bacillati > Actinomycetota > Actinomycetes > Frankiales > Frankiaceae > Frankia > Frankia umida. Next base: position 110,192 of record NZ_JALKFT010000007.1, on the reverse strand, counting down.
AGCGCGCTGGCCGGAGCGACCATGACCACCAGAGCGGTCGCCAGGGTCGGACCCAGAATGAACACCAGTTCGTCGAGTGCCGCCTCCAGCGCGAACGCCGTCGGCAGCAACGTCGAGCCGGCCAGTAATCGGCTCCACCGGGCTCGGGCGCAGCTGCCCACCGGCGGCAGGCAGGCTCCCGCCAGCACCGCCGCCGCGAACCAGGTCGGGCGTGGCGCATCCGACCACACCGCCGTCAGCAGCGCCGCGACGCCCAGCAGATGCCCGCAGACACCGAGCACGAGGATGCGGGCCTGCCCGTACCGGTCCAGGGCCCGACCGATCACAGGGGCGCACATCGCCTCGGCGATCGCCCCGCAGGCCGCCACCCCGCCCCCGATCGCGTACGACCCGGTGCGGTTCTGGACGAACAGCACTGTTCCCATCGTGTGCATCGCCAGGGGCAGCCGTCCGATGAAGGCGGCGGGCAGGAACCTGCGCGCGCCCGGGGTCGCCAGCGTGCGCCGGTACCGCGAGGGCATGCGACCACCGGCATCACCACGGTCCCCGTCCGGGCCCCCGGCCGGTGGGCCGGTGACGGCATGGCCAGGCGTGGAAGGTGACCCGGGCGGACAGCTCATGACCGGCTCAGCCTGCCTGACCCATTCGGGGGATGCCAGCGAAATAAGCGCAGGTCACCCCCTGTCTGGCACGCGGCCAAGGCCCGCCGTGGTGGTTCGACCGCGAAGGGTGACAGTCGCCCCCGGTGAGGCTGTCAGTAGCCGCGTCGATGCCGAGCGTTCGGCGACGGGCGGGCGTTCGAGGCGCGTCCGGTGCCGCGAATCCAGCGATGTTGCGGAACAGGTGGGGCGACTCCCGGTCCGGCCGCGCGCAGTCGCCGGATGAATGGTGCGACCAGCAGTGCGCCCACCAGGAATCCGACAACATGCGCACCATAGGCGACGCCACCGCCATCGGCCACACCGAAGCCGGTGAAGTACACGTACTGCAGAGCGAACCAGAATCCCAGCACGATCCACGCCGGCAGCCAGAAGGGGATGAAGAAGAGCACCGAGACGAGTCCGATGACACGGGCCCGCGGAAACAGCACAAGGTAGGCGCCGAGCACTCCGGCCACCGCGCCGGAAGCGCCGATCATCGTACCCGACGAGGCGCTTTCGAACAGGGCGTATCCATAGGTCGCCGTATACCCGCAGACGAGGTAGAAGAGCAGGTAGAAGAGCCTGCCCATGCGGTCCTCGATGTTGTTCCCGAACACGCAGAGAAAGAGCATGTTGCCGATGAGATGAAGCCAGCTTCCATGCAGGAACATGGCGGTCAGCACCGAGAGCACGGGAATCTTCTCGAAGCTTGGTGGATTCTGGATGATGCAGCCGGCGTTCCCGGCGGCGTCCACGCCGATATGCCCGGAGTTCACGGTGCCCAGTGGCACGTTGTGGACGATTTCGCGCGGTATCGCGCCCCATTCCTGGAAGAACCGCTGCTGCTCGCAGACGTTCTGTGGCGGCGAGGTGGCGATCCCGGCGACCGAGCTGACCACGGGCTCGAGGAACACGAAGATCACGACGTTGGCGGCGATCAGCAGCCAGGTGACCACGGGTCGTCGACTGAGCGGATTGATGTCGTGAATCGGGATGACCACGGGAACATCCTGCCGGGCGGGCCGAGAGCCGACTCGAGGTGGGGGCGTCGGCTGGACCGGCCGGGCTGTGGACCGGCAGGGCTGGGGCCGGCTGATCCGGCGGCCGGGTGTCCGCGTCCGCGTCCGAGGGCGGGATGCGCCAAAGTGGAGGCGTGACTGCGCAGATGTCCGGGTCGGCGCCCGAGGTGGTACCCGAAGCGGTGCCGGAACCGGCCCGTGTGGCGAATCCGCACCCCGATCGGCTGGCTCGTCCCGGCGGTGACCTCGGTGACCTCGGTGACCTCGGTGACCTCGGTGACCTCGGTGGTTCCGACGGTGCCGGTGCTCGTGAGGTGGCCGGTGATCTGGTGGCGCGGGATCAGCGGGTCGTCTGGCATCCGTACGCACCGCCGGCCGCGGCACCGCTGTTCGCGGTCGCGCAGGCCAGTGGCGTGCGGTTGCGGCTGACCGACGGGCGTGAGCTGATCGACGGGATGTCGTCCTGGTGGGCGGCGATCCACGGGTATCGGCACCCGGTCCTGGACGCGGCGGCCCACCGGCAGCTGACGGACATGTCCCATGTCATGTTCGGTGGCCTGACCCACGAGCCGGCGGTGCGCCTCGCCGAGACGCTCGTCGAGATGACGCCGCGACCGCTACGCCGCGTGTTCTTCAGCGATTCGGGATCGGTCGCCGTCGAGGTGGCCATCAAGATGGCCCTGCAGTACTGGACGGGGCGTGGGCGTCCACGACGTACGCGGCTGCTGACGATCCGGCGGGGCTATCACGGGGACACCTCCGGTGCGATGGCGGTCTGCGATCCGGACGCGGGCATGCACCATCTGTTCAGCCACCTGCTGCCCCAGCACATCTTCGCCCCGCCGCCGACGTGCGGCTTCGACGAGGCATGCGAGGACGTCCACCTGGCCGAGTTCGCCGCGCTGCTGGCCGCGCACGCCCACGAGGTCGCGGCGGTCATCCTCGAGCCGGTGGTCCAGGGAACGGGGGCGATGCGGTTCTACGCGCCCGAGTGGCTCGCCCGGGTGCGGGCGCTGTGCGACGAGCACGAGGTGTTGCTGATCGCGGACGAGATCGCCGTCGGCTTCGGCCGCTCCGGCGCGCTGTTCGGCTGTGACCATGCCGGGATCAGCCCTGACATCATGTGCGTCGGGAAGGCGCTGACCGGCGGGTACCTGTCGCTGGCCGCGACACTGTGCACCGACGAGGTCGCGGACGGGGTGGCGGCGTCGCCGGTCGGGGCGTTCATGCACGGTCCCACGTTCATGGCCAATCCGTTGGCCTGCGCGATCGCGCTGGCCAACGTCGAACTGCTGCTGGCCTCGCCGTGGCGGGAGCGGGTCGGCGCCCTCGAACGGGGTCTGCGCACGGGGCTTGCCCCGGCCCGGGCGTTGTCGGGGGTCGCCGACGTGCGGGTACTCGGCGCCATCGGTGTCATCGAGACCCGCGAGCCGGTGGACATGGCCGTGATCCAACCCCTGCTGGTGGAACTCGGCGTGTGGGTGCGTCCGTTCGGTCGACTCGTCTACACCATGCCGCCCTACATCACGACATCGGATGACCTGGCCACCCTGACCACCGCCATGGTCGAGGCCGTCGCGCGTACCACCTGAGTCCGGCCGGTCAGGCCGGTCGGGCCGGTCCCGGCGGGCGGCCGGGCTGGTCCGGGGCTGGTCTGTGACTGGTCCCTGAGCTGCCCCCGACGGTGAGCAAGTCGGTTTCCCGGGCGTGTCGGGTGTGGTCTCTCGTCAGCGTCGCGGCGGGGCGCCCGGGCTTCCCCGGGCGCCGTCGGGCTTTCGGCTGCGGTATTCATCACCGCAGGTCAGCTGGCATTTCTGGAACGGACTGGCGGTGCGTCCGCGGGTTCAAAGGCGTCCGGCGAACGAGGTGTGGCGGTTAGTCGCGCCATTGCGGGAGTTGCGAATCTCGCGCATCACTTCGTACTCTTCGTTCTCAACGATTTACTGTGAGTAGCAACGACGAGGTTGGAATCGCCGGGAGGTCCCGGCCGAGCACGGCGGCCGTGGACCAGAACGAGGAAGGCGCTCCGCCAATGCCGTTTCGTATTCGTCCAGCACGCCCCCTGAGCCGGGTTCTGCGCCAGGCCCGGGGCCTGTTTCGACGCCGGTCGCCGGCTGCCGAGACGATCCCGGAGACGACCCGCACGTGCTCGCCGACGCTGCGGATGGCGGGTCTGGGCGCCGCGGTGACGGCGATCAGCCGTCCACCCGGGGGCCAGACCGCGGCCGCCCGAGAGGGAGCCGCGCGAGACGGTGCGATGCGCGACGACCACACCACGCGGGACGTGGCGGCTCGGGACGCGGCGGCTCGGGATGGTGGTGTACTCGCCGTCGGTGGGCGGGATGGGTTCGCGGGGGCCGGGCCGGTCGGCGCGGTCGGGCTGTTCGTCGGACGTGGCTGGATGCTGTGGCGGGCGCCGCAGACGGTGCTGCGGCGCATCGTGACGGTGACCGCGTGCTGGCTGCTGCTGGTCGGTTTCGCCGCGGCGGGGGCCCGTCCGCGATGGGCCGACGTGGGGACGTTCGCGGTGTTCCTCGTGCTGGGGTCGGTGGCCGTCCTGATGTCCGCGCGGCTTGGCGCGGACCTCGCCGCCACCCGGATGTCACGCCACGATCTGCTGGCCAGCTGGGCGTTGGCCGTGGCGGTCCTGCTGCCACCGCTGTACTCGACGGTGATCGGTCTGCCGTTGTGCTGGCTGGCCGGACGTGCCGAGCCGGCCCGTCCGCCACACCTGCGGATGTTCCAGGCCGCGACACTGGGGATCGCCGGGTTCGGCGCGTCCACGGTGCATCTGCTGCTCAGCCCGACCGCCGGACCGTTCACGGTCGAGGATCTGATCGGCTCGGGCGCGGCCACCACCGCCTTCCTCGTGGCGGTCGCGGTGCACCCGCTGCTGGCCGCTCTGCCCGGGCTGGGCCTGCACCGTCACGGCCGGGCAGACGGCCTCGGTGCCTGGCTCGGCGAGGCCGCTCCGCACATCACCACCATCACGGGGCTCCCCACCCACCCCCGCCAGCCCGCCCGTCCCCTCCGGTCCATCCAGGCGATCCGGGTGGGATGGGCGGGGCAGGCGGGACGGGGCGGCCCTCCAGGCATCGAACGGGGTGAGGCGGTGCCGACCTGGGCCGCGGAGACCTGCGCGGCGATCATCGTGGCGGTGCTGTGGTCGGTGAGTCCCTACCTGATGCTGGCCGTCACCCCACCGATGCTGTTGCTGCAACGCAGCCTGCTGCACACCGAGCTGCTGCACGCCGCCCGCTGCGACGCGAAGACCCGCCTGGCCAATCCCGCCTACTGGCATCAGGTCGCCCAGCGTGAACTCGGCCGAGCCCGACGGACCGGACAGCCGCTGTCGGTCCTGCTCGTCGACATCGATCACTTCAAGCGGGTCAACGACCGCTTCGGTCATCTCGTCGGCGACCTGATCCTGCTCGCCGTCGCCGACGCGTTGCGTGCCGCGACCAGACCGCACGATCTCGTCGGACGCTTCGGGGGTGAGGAGTTCGTCGTCCTGCTGGCCGAGCAGGAGCGGGACAGCCCCCTGGCCGTGGCCGAGCGCATCCGCCTGCAGATCGCCGCCACCCGTTGCCTGCTCGACGGCCGACCGCCCCTGTCCGTGACCGTGTCCGTCGGCGTCGCGACCACGGACGACCCCCGCGGTGACCTCGCGACCCTGCTCTCCCGCGCCGACGCCGCCCTCTACGAAGCCAAGGCCGCCGGCCGCAACCGTGTGCACCTGGCCGGACCCCTGTGTGCCGCCCACTGACCGGCTTCCGGTCCAGGCCGCTGGCGCCGGCCAGAACCGGGGCCAGAACCGGGGCCAGAACCGGGGCCGGTCGAGGCTAGAGCTGGTGTGCGGCGCGGATCGTGTTGCGCAGCAGCAGCATCGTGGTGACCGGTCCGACGCCACCCGGTACCGGTGTCAGCGCCGCGGCCACCGGCGCGATCGCGGCCGCGTCCACGTCCCCGACCTGGCCACCGGTGGTGACGGAGGTCCCGACGTCGATGACGGTCGCGCCGGCCCGGACGAACCCGGCCCCGACCAGGCGAGGCCGCCCGGTGGCGGACACGATGATGTCCGCCTCGTGCGCGATCGAGATCAGATCGTTCGTCCGCGAATGGCAGATGGTGACGGTGGCGTCCTCGGCGAGCAGCAGCAGGGAGACCGGCTTGCCCACCACCGGCCCGCGGCCGATCACACATGCCCGGGCCCCCGCCATCGGGATACGTGCCCGGATGAGGATCTCCACCACGGCGGAGGCCGTCGCCGGGGCGAACCCCGGCAGGCCCAGGGCGAGCCGGCCAAGGCTGGCCGGGTTCATCCCGTCCACGTCCTTCTCGACCGGGATGCGCTCGCCCACCTCCCGTGAGCTCATCCCGGCGGGCAGCGGCGTCTGCACAATGATGCCGTCGACCAGCGGGTCCACGGCCAGGGCGTCGATGGCGTCCAGCAGTGCCGTCGGACCGCCGATCGGGACGTGCGGCTCGCAGCGCACACCGACCTTGCCCGCCGTGCGCTCGAGGATGTGCGTGTAGGAACTGGCAGCGGGATCCGCGGTCGGAAGGACCACCGCGAGCGTCGGTGTCCTGCCCGCGCTCATCAGCCGGTCGGCCTCATCGATGACGTACCGGCCGATCTCGGCGGCCATCGACCGCCCGTCGAGCAACCTCATACGGCGATCCGATCTTGGATGTGTGCGACCTCGTGGCGCCGAGTGACAGGCGCCACCACCATGACAGGTGTGCCATCGTGAAAGAATTTGGTAGTGTTTCGCGGCTCGGGCCCTGTCGTACCGTAGCAAGGCAGCGCCGTCCGGTACCCGCAGCGGGGTACCCACCGTGGGCCACCGCCGCATCCCCGTCCACAGCCGGGTCCAGATCCGTGACGGGATCCGTGGCCATGGCCGCCTTCCGTGGCCTGGTCGGCGGCCGGTCAGCGGGGCAGGTCGCGCAGGATCAGGTCGAGACCGGCGAGGAACTGAGCCTCGTTGTCGTCCCGCAGGTGCGGCGCCACGTCGGAGAGATCCGGATGGCGCTCCGGCGGTGCGTCGACGGACGCGACCGGTCCGCCGTCGGCACCTGCTCCCTCGCGCTCGAGGGCTCGGGCGAGTTGGCGGGCTTCGGACAGGGCGTGACCGAGCGTGTAGAACAGCAGCGTCTGGTAGACGTTCGCGGCGTCCACCGGATCCATGCCGGCCCGGTGAAGCTGGGCGACGGCATGATCGGATCGTTCCCAGTAGGCGCCGACCCCCGGTGGGCGGCGCAGCACCAGCGGTGCCAACGTCGGGTGCGCGAGCAGGGACCGGCGCAGCTGGCGGAAGTTCGCCCGGATGTCGGCGCGCGGGTCGTCGGACTGCGGCAGTTCCGCGGAACCCTCCCGCACAACACTGTCGAGCAACGCGTCCAGCAGCGCGTTCTTCGTCCGAAAATGCCGGTACATCGCGGTCGGATCACACTCGAGAAACGCACCGAGCGCCCGCATGCTGAACGCCCCCGCGCCCTGGGTGTCCACCACCTGGATGGCCGCCGCCATCAGCACCTCCCGCGACAACGTCCCCCGGGGCGTCCGCCGCGGCCTACGGGTGCGCCGCCCGCCTCCCGCGGACTCCGCCTCCCGCGCGGCGTCGTCCGGTGGTGGGGTGTCCTCGGGTGGTGGGGTGTCGTCCGAGGTGGGGGTGCTGTCGGGTGATGGGGTGTCGTCCGACTGGCTGGGTGTCCGCTCGTTCATGCCGTCGCCGCGCCTCCGCGTTCACCGTCGTCCCGACCCCGTCGCCACCATGATAATCAACGGTGTTGACGCCCTCCCGCGGCCGCCCCGTCCACCGTCCGGATCCACGAGCAGGTAGCCGTCTAGGGCAGCCGAGACGCCTGCGGGGATCGGTCCTGGGAGACGGGGGAGCCGTTCTGGTCGGACGGGGTGGAAGAGGCGGGCGGGGTGGCAGGGGAGGGGTCCGGGGGGAGACGGGTGTGGTCGGCGTCGGCGTCGTGGATGGTCAGGGCGGCCAGCATGCCGAGGAAGGCGAGTCCGGCGGCCACCAGGAAGGCCACGTGGTAGCTGGTCAGGTTGGGCGCCGGCTGGCCGCCGACCAGATGGGAGGTGCCGACGGCGGCGAGCGCCGTGGACAGGATCGACACACCGATGGCGCCGCCGAGCTGGCGCTGGGCGTTGAACAGCGTGGAGGCCCGTCCGGTCTCGGCGGGACTGACCCGGGCGAACGCCGCGGCCTGGGTCGGGACGAAGACGTGGGACATCGAGTAGCCCAGGCCGAACATGGCCAGGCGCATCCACCACAGGTTCGTGTCGAAGCCGACCAGGGACATCAGCCCGGCCATCGTGCCGACACCGAGCAGACCACCGACCATGATCCGGCGGGGACCGTACGCGGGATACAGGACACGGCTGGCGATCTGGGAACCGACCATGACGCCCAAGGCCTCGGGGAAGGTGGACAGGCCGGAGTTCAGCGCGGACAGCCCCAGGCCGTCCTGGAAGAACAGGGCGACGATGTACAGACTGCCGAGGAAGGAGGCGGTGGCCAGGAACATCACCGCGTTGGTGGAGCGGAACAGCCGGTCGGCGAACAGGCGCAGATGCAGCAGGGGAGCGCGGGAACGTAGCTGGTCGACGACCAGGGCGACGAGCAGCGCGACACCGACCACCAGGCTGGTGACGATCACCGGGGAGGTCCAGCCGCGTTTCGGGCCCTCGCTGATGCCCACCATGATCAGGGCGAAGCCGAAGCCGGAGAGCAGGAAACCGCGCAGGTCGAACCGTCCGGCGTCGGGCTCGACGTGTTCGGGCAGGTAGAGCAGCCCGAACAGGAACGCGAACAGGCCGATCGGCAGGTTCACGAAGAACACCCAGCGCCAGGACAGGTCCGTCACCAGCAGACCGCCAAGGACGGGGCCCAGCGCGGGTGCGAACGCCATCGGGACGGTGAGGATGCCCGAGGCGCGCACCCGCTCCTGTGGCGGGAAGGCCCGGAACAGCATGGCCATCCCGGTCGGGGTGAGCAGTCCGCCGCCGATGCCCTGCAGGATGCGGAAGGCCACCAGCTCGGCGAAGCTGTTCGCGAGCCCGCACAGCACCGAGGCCACGGTGAACAGCGCCACCGCGACGAGCAGGGTGCGCCGTCCGCCGAACCGGTCGCCGACCCAGCCGGACGCCGGGATCACCACCGCGAGACTGGCCAGGTAGCCGACCGAGATGGCGCTGAGCCCGGACGGCCCGATGTCGAACTCGCGCCCGAGCGTGGGCAGTGCGACGTTGACGATCGTGACATCCATGATCGACATGAACATGGCGGCCACGAACACGACGCTGACGGCCACTTTGGGATTGCGCGGCGACAAACTCACGAAACTACCAATCTCGTTGACGGCTGCGAACTTCCTACCGATCTTCATGTCGGTTGCCGTGGCGTCCCTCGAGACTGGTGTTCCCGGCCCGTGGGCGGTGAGCACCTGTTGCCGGGTGGCTTACGTTTCGTCACCCTGCCCGGCCGTCGCGCGGGGAACGGCGGACCAGGATTCGGCGGGCTGATCAGCTCCGTTGCCGCGACGCTGGACGCGGATGGCGGTGTAGCCGGGCCGCCAGCTCTCCAGGATGATCTCCTGCGCGGACTCGTCCACGCTGGTGCGGACGACCTCGGTGAGCTCGACGCGGAAGAGATCGAACGGTTCGGGTGGGTTGGCCGCGTCGGCGAAGCGGGCCAGCGTCGCCGGGTCGCCCACCCAGCGGGCGAGGCCGGCGACGCGGACGTCGCCGCCGACCATGTCGGTGCCGGGGCCGGGATTCGCGCTCAGGGCGAAGCGGGGGTCGCGGCGCAGGTCAGCGGCCTTGCGGGCGCCGGGCATGCTGCCCAACCACAGCTCACCGAGCTTGAACGTCGTCTCGATGCCGCTGGTACGCGGGGAACCGTCCAGTCGCAAGGTGGCCAGTACATGGTGGCGGAACGCCTCGAACCGGCTGCGGGCGGTCGCTTCGAGGGCGGGCTGGGCATCGGCGAAGTCCTGCCAGGATGTCGTCACCTCGCCATCCTGCGGGGTCAACCGTGCCATCTACTGACACGGTTGACGGACGGTGACCGCAGCCGTATGGGGCGTGGGACGTGGGGCGTGATCTGGCTGGCTAGGTGGCCGGGTCGGGCGCCGGGTCGGGGAAGGGGTCGTCGTCGGAACGGGGGGTCCAGAGCGCGGGGCGGCGCAGGCCGGCGGGCAGGAGGGTGCGCGGGCCGCCCTGGGCGCTGTCGACCTGGGCCTGGGTGAGGGAGGCGACGCCGGTGAGGTCGGCGCCGGTCAGATCCGCGCCGGTCAGGTCGGCGCCGGTGACGTCCGCGCCGCGCAGGTGCGCCTTCGTCAACGTGGCGCCGGTGAGGTTCGCCCCGACCAGTTCGGCGTCGGCGAGTTCCGCGCCGACCATCCTCGCGTCGGTGAGATCCGCACCGAGCAGACGCGCCCCCGCGAGCGCGATGCCCGGTAGTTCGGCGCCGGTGAGCTGGGTGCCGATCAGGCGTGCCTGGGAGAGGTCCGTCCCGATCAGATGGGCGTCGCGCAGGTTCGCACCGGACAGTCGGGCGCCGCGCAGCGTCACCCCGGACAGCCGGGCGCCGGTCAGGTCGGCGCCGGTCAGGTCGGCGCCGCTGAGCAGGGCGAAGGACAGCTCCAGGCCGCGCAGGTCGGCGAAGCTCAGATCCGCCCCGGTCAGGTCGGCCTGGTCGAGGCGGACCCGGCGCAGATTCGCCCGGGACAGTCCCAGCTCACGCAACGTAGCCGGGCCGGTGAGATCAGCGTGGCGCAGGTCGGCGCGGGCGACGCCGTCGAGGTGTGGTAGTCCGGCGAGGACCTGGACCGCGGCCCGGATGTCGGCCGCCGGCGTCACCTCCCCCAGCGGGCCGCGCTGCGTCGAGGCCGCCGTGCGGCGTGCCGAGTCCGTGCTGCGGGCCCGGACGAACGCGGAGAGCACCTCGACGACCGTGGCCTGGTCAACGGGGGAGTCGCGGGCGATGCGGCCGAGCGCGTAGATCCCGCCGAGGCGCACCTCGACGGCGTCCGCGGCGAGCTGGCCGACCGCGCTGGTGTAACGCCCACCGACCTGCTGGGTGGTCATGAGCCGCCCGGCCCGCTCGGAGGCGGCTCGAAGCTGGGTGGCGACCAGCGCCAGCGCGCCGGCCACCAGCACCGCCGCGATCATGGCGAGCAGCGCGGCCTGCAACGTCGCCCGGGACGCACCGTGCTCGCCGTACAACAGGGACGGCACCCAGATCGCCGCGGCCACGGCGGCGGCGACGGTGGCGACGCCCCCCAGGGCCACGGCCGCCCGGCGCCCGGGCGGCTGGTCCGCGCCCGACGGCCGCCCAGCGGTCAGCAGCGGCCTGGTCACGCGTGATCGCGCCGTGTCCGGCCGTCGGCCACGCTGCTCGCGGCGCGCCCGCACCCGGCGCTCCGGCTGCCCTGCTCCCCCGTCAGTCATGGCAGAGTTGGTATGCCCAGGCAGCCGGCGCCTGTCACCACCCCCGCCGGGTGCCCCGTCCTGCCGGAGCACCCGTCCCCCTCCCGGCATCCCCGTCCTTCCGGCGATCTCGTCCTGTCGACGGCTCGCGTGCTACCGAGGTCCGTGTCCTGCTGTCATCTTGGTCCTGCCGCCGTCCTCGTGCTGTGGACATCGTCGTGCTGGTCGCGATTCGGGTGCCGGCGGCGGCTGACGAGGACGGGTGATGTCCCTGTTTCGCGGCTAGCATCCCGGGATGCGCTCGAGCCGACTGACCGCGCTGCTGCTGTATCTGCAGGCCGTCCGCCGGGCGACGGCACCGGAGCTGGCGGCCGAACTCGAGGTGTCGTTGCGCACGGTCCGTCGGGACATCGCCGCGCTGCAGGACGCGGGCGTCCCGTTGTGGACCGAACCCGGACGTCACGGCGGGGTCCGACTTACCGACGGCTGGCGTACCGATCTTGACGGGCTCACCGGGGACGAGGCGGCCGCCCTGCTGCTCGCCGGGGCCGGGCCGCAGATCCTGGCAGGTCTCGGGCTCGCCACCGCGGCCGCGGCCGCCCGCACCAAGGTCCTCGCCGCGCTGCCGCCGCGGCCCCGGCTACACGCCGGTCAGGTGCACCACCGATTCCTGCTGGACGCCCCCGGCTGGTTTCGGCGGGCGGAGCCCGTGCCGCACCTGTCCGCCCTCGCCGAGGCGGTCTGGACCGCCCGCCGCCTCGACCTCACCTACACTCCACGTGACGGTAATGTGACGACCCGTCGCGTCGATCCGTTGGGTCTCGTGTGCAAGGCCGGCGTCTGGTACCTCGTCGCCCGACATCGCGGACGCGTCCTGAGCTACCGGATCGCCCGGATAACCCGGGTGGTCGCGCGGGCCGAGACGTTCGACCGTCCGGCCGGGTTCGACCTCGCCACCTGGTGGCGCGAGGCCGGTGACGACTTCGCCCGTTCGCTGATGCGCTGGACCTGCCGGCTGCGGCTCTCGCCCGCAGCCTTCGCCGACCTGCGTCTGGCGGTCGGTCCCGTCGCCGCACGGGATGCCCAGGCCACCGCCTCGCCCCCCGACGCGGACGGCTGGCGGGTGGTCGACCTGTCCACCGAGGGCCCGCGGGTCGCCCTCGGCCAGGTGCGTGACCTCGGCGACGGTGTCGAGGTGCTCGCCCCCGCGGACCTGCGCGCGACCCTCGCCGCAGAAGCCCGTCGCATCGCCGATCGCAACGCCGGCCCGCCCCCGCCCCCGACCCGGTAGCCCTGGCTCGCCGTCCGCCGGAGCTGTGGCGGTTCTGATCGTTGTCGCCGTTGCCTTCGTTGTCGTCGTGGGCGCGGGAGTCGGACGTTTGTCATGCTGTCCCGCAAGGTGTCGGTGGGCCGGTAACGTCGCCGAAAAGGCGGATGAAGAGGGAGGGCACACCATCAGTACCGCGCAGCTTCTGGCCGTCGCCGCAGTGATGGCCGTCGGACTGGTCGGTGTCGTGCTTCCGGTGCTGCCCGGGCTCGTCCTGGTCTGGGGCGCGGGCCTGTGGTGGGTGATCGCGGACGGCGGCGGGGTCGGCCGCTGGATCGTGCTCGCGCTGATGACGGCCCTGTTCGTGATCGGCGCGCTGACCAAGTACATCCTGCCGGCCCGGGCCACCGCCGGGCGTGGAGTTCCCTGGCCGAGCCTCGCGATCGGCCTGGCCTGCGCGATCGTCGGCTTCTTCGTCATCCCGGTGATCGGCCTGCTGATCGGCGGGGTGCTCGGCGTCTACGTGGCCGAGTTCGTCCGCCTCGGTGATCATCGCACCGCCGCCGCCACCACCTGGGCCGCGATTGTCGCCTTCGGTGTCGGTGTCCTCGTGGAACTGTTCGCCGGTGTGGCCATGGCCGCCGTCTGGGCCGTGGGCGAACTGGTTTTCTGACGTCCGCGTCATGACCTGTCGGGAGCTGCCAGGTGATGTCGTAATCTCGGTAATCTTTTTGTTCTGGGGTGTCGGACGTCCGGGTTCTGGAAATACCGGGCATCCGGGATGGTCGGCAGGCGAATTGTCCGGGGTGCTGGCGGGACGTTGCGGGTGAGGATTCACGGGGTGCGCATAATGTGCGAGTGAAGGACACGCGTCGGGAATTGGCTAGATGATTGCCGAGGTCCCGGGAAGGGGCGGGCGGGCAGGCTGGGATGAGCGGCGCGGGCGCTGGCCGGTGGCGACCGGGCCGGGGCCTGGTGAGTCGGCGGTCAGCGGGCTGGGGATGAACGGGCCGGCGAGGAGCAGATCGGCGGTGAACGGATCGGTGGCGCCGCCGGCTCCGACGGTGCCGATGGTGCTGGTGCAGAGTCCGACGGTGGTGCAGCCGGTCGAGACGTTCGTGTTTCGAGCGGGCCGTCCGGCCTACGATCCGGTGCGGGCGGCAGCGGAGTCGGCGACGGCGCGGGCGGCGCTGGTCGAGCTTGGTGTGGAGCCGCGTTCGCCGGCCGAACTGCTGATGACACTTCCCCGCAGCGTCCTGCTGGAGCTCGCGGCGCGGGCGGTGAGCGCGGACGACGACGCGCGGCTGCTGGCCGCTCGGGACGCGCTGCGGGACTGGTCGGTGCCGGCGTTGGCACCGGTGGTGCTGCGTCAGCCTCGGCTGCTCGTGGAGGCGGGAGCCGGCGGCGGTGTCATCGGGCCGCGGTCGGGGGCGGGGGCCGAGCGGCGAGACGAGAGCTACGCGCTGCGACCGCTGTCCGGTCTGATGTTCCCGCGGGACCATTATGTCGATCTTGGTGGTGCGGTGGCCGTGGGCCGGCTGCGTCGGCGGGAACGGGCGCGGGAGACGGTGGTGATGGCCGCCGTGCTGCGCGGACTGCGGGGGCGCTCGGCCGAGGTGCGGGTACCAGCGCCGCTGTATCTCGCCGGCGGGGATGTGGTGACCTGCGGTGGGGTCGCCATCCTGGCCACCGGCGCGCGGACCAGCCCGGCGGTGTGGGGCTTGCTGCGGCCCTACCTGAGGGCCTCGTTCACCCATGTCGTGCGGGTCCGCGACGAACTGCGGCGGCCCGCCGAGCCGCATCTGGACCACTGGCTCGGCCTCGGCCCCGGCATCGCGCTGGTGGCGGCCGATCGCCTGAACGCCCCGGCCGTCGTCGAGAGCCGTGTCGTCGAGCGGCCCGACCCCAGCGGGTACGGCGCGGCGGACCGCGGCGGCGGCTACCGCGACCCCGGATATCCGGGTTCCGGCTATGCGGACTCCGGCTACGCGAGTGGCGGCTATGCGAGTGGCGGGTACGAAGATGTGGGCTATGAAGGCGGCGGATACGAGGTAGGCGGGCACTGGGGCGCCGGAGACGGGCGGGCCGGCTTCGGGGGAGGCGAAGGCAGCGTCGACCGGGAGAAGGCCGGCAGCGAGTACGGCACCGAGGGGCTTGGCGGCCCGGACGGAGTGGGCATCGTCGGCCGGGAGACCACGCTTGTCGACGCGTTGCGCAGTATCGACCTCGCGGTCTGCCCGCTGGCACCGGAGATGGTCGCCGCCTTCGCCGCCGGAGTCTTCTTCCTGCCCGCCGCGCGGCTGGCCGCGGTGGGCGACGAGCCAGCGGCCCTGGTCTCGACGGCGAGCGCGCCGTGGACGGAACCCGTGCTGGCCCGGTTCGGGGTGCACACCATCGCGGTTCCCTTCGACGAACACCACAAGCACTTCGGCAGCCTGCACCGGGCGCTGAACACCGTGCCAGAGCCACGGATTCCGATGCCGCGGCAGTGACCGTCGGATATCGAGCTTCCGGCCAGTCGCGGGTTATGCTGGCATCGCATTCGCGACAGGTGGGAGAACCACGTCATGAATTCCCGCGAGCCAGTGGGCGCATCCGATCCCGGCCCGACGGATCAGAACATCATCGACCACATCGCACTGGAACTCCAGCTGATACTCGGTGCCCACCACGGTCAGGGTTACGGTGGTGTGGTGGTCTCCGCCGCCCGGGGTGTGGTGACGGTCTACCGGACGGAGGAACACGCTGCTGGAATTGACGCGGTCATCGCCGGGAGATCTGACGCGCGTCATATCCGAGTCGCATCGGCTCGCCACTCCCACGCCTGTCTCAGCGAGATCCGCGATCGTGTCTCGGCGGACCTGGACTACTGGCGGCGACGCGGAACTGTCCTCACGTCGCTGGGCATCGGGGCGCGGGGCGAAGCCGTGGACATCGGCGTCGAGAGCCTGGTCGAGGTGGCCGCTGTCGAGCAGCGGTACGACGGTCTGCCGGTCGCGGTAACGGTGGTGCGGCCCATTCCGTTCTGAGCCCCACGCTTTCCTCCTCGCAGGCGCTATCGGGGCTTGCGGCCCTCGACGCCACGGGTGCGCGGGCGGCGGCCCGCGGGGTGGGAACCGGGGCCGGTGCGGCCCGCGGGGCGGAAGCGGCCGGCCGGGCGGGGGCGACGTCCTCGTCGGCGCATCACGCGGTGACCGACGAGGCTGGGACGCCGTCGATGTGTGTGGCGGTGATCGCGGTGATCAGCAGGCCCTCGCCGACGAGCCAACGTCCGTCGAAGCCGGTCAGGGTGCCTGACCCGAGCGCGGGACCCGCGACCAGCAGTCGTGCGCTGAACGTTCCTTCGGCTCGCACCAGCTTCTGCGTGGCCGTGAGGCCACCGTGGCTCCCGCCCGCATGCCCCGCCGCTGTCACCGCGGCGCCAGCCGTCGTGACCGGGCCGACCGGGCCGACCGGGCCGTCGAGGGCGTCGATGGTCTGGGCGAGCGGCGCGGTGCCGGGCTCGAGGCTCAGGTGGGCGTCCTCGAAACCCAGCCAGCGTTGAGCCAGCGGGAACCAGGCCTTGTACACCGATTCCTTGGCGCTGAACAGCAGGCGGTCCCACCGGACGGCCGGGTGGGACGCGGTCAGCGCGGCGAGGCGGTCCGCCTCGTCCGCGACGGTGATCTCGTGGGTGACACCGGGCGGGTTCGGCTCGTTCGGCTCGGCGTCGATACCCAGGGTGTAAACGTCACGGGACCAGGCGACGGCGGCCGCCCGGTAGCCGGCACAGTGGGTGATGCTGCCGACCACGCCGGCGGGCCACCCAGGGGCGCCGCGCGGGCCGGGCAGGATCGGCGCCGGCGGCAGGCCGAGCTGGCGCAGCGCCTTGTGCGCGCAGATGCGGGCGGTGGTGAACTCGCGTCTGCGTTTCTCCACCGCCCGGGCGAGCAGCGCCGACTCCTCGGGGAACAGCACGGCGGCCGGTTCGTCCTCGAACGCCTCGACCGCGATGGCGGCAGCGGGTAGCAGGCTCGAGAGCACCGGGCGTCAGCCTCGCGCCGACGCCGTCGCCGACGCGTCGCCGGACGCGGTGCCCACCCGTTTACGCTCGGGCCGCGGTACGTACGGCAGGATCTGACGCGGCCCGATGTACGGCCGGCCGTACGCCTCCCACGCGGCCCGTTCCCGCGGATACCCCATCGAGACCTCCTCGAAGCGGACATCGTCGTACCAGGTCGTGCGGGGAATGTGCAGGTGACCGTAGACGGCCGCCGCCGCGCGGAAACGCAGGTGCCAGTCGGCGGTGGCGGTGGTGCCGCACCACAGGGCGAACTCCGGATACCGCAGGATGTCGCAGGGCTGACGGACCAGCGGCCAGTGGTTGACCAGCACCGGTGGAACAGCCGGATCGAGTGCCGCCAGCCGCTGCTCGGTGTAGGTGACGCGGGCGCGGGACCAGTCGTCGATCCGCGGGTAGGGATCGGCGTGCAGCAGCCATTCGTCCGTGCACACCACACCTGTGCTGCGAGCCAGGTCGAGCGCTTCGTCCCGGGTGGTGGTTCCGGCCGGACGGAAGGTGTAGTCGTATGGGATGAACAGCGGGGCGACGACCACCGGCCCGCCCTCGCCGACCCAGACCGGGTAGGGATCCTCCGGGGTGAGCACGCCGACGTCGCGGGCGGCGGCGACCAGATAGCGGTACCGGGCGTCGCCCCGTAGCCGCAGCGGGTCCTGTTTGGCCGTCCACAGTTCGTGGTTTCCGGGCACCCAGATGACCTTGGCGAAACGGCTGCGCATCAGCCGCCAGACGGCGATGATGTCGGCGGCGATCTCGCCGACGTCGCCGCCGAGGATCAGCCAGTCCTCGGGGGAACCCGCCTCGATGCTCTCGACCAGGCCCCGGTTCTCCGCGTAGCCGATGTGCACATCACTGACGGCCATCAACCTGCCAGTGGGTTGACCAGCGGACTGGCCACTGCGCCGGCCGGAGGGCACCGGCGACTCCGCGGAGGACACACCACGAAGCCTACCGGCGCCATCGCGCCCCTGTCCGCCCGTCGCCGGATCTGACAGCCGACACCACCCGCGGTCGCTACGGGTCATCGGTGGGCGCCGCGGATCGCCGGTGGGCACGGGGTGGCCGTCACCGAGGTGCCGGTGGATGTTCGAATCAGGTCACCGCGGGGCATGCCGCAGGAGATCATGGCTGCGTCGTGGGATGTCGACGACGTGCGCGCGGGTTCGGGCGAGGGGACATGGACGATGGGTGACTTCGGAACCGCGCTGCTGATCGGCCTCGGTGTGCTCGTGGCGGTCGGCCTTGTGCTGGCGATCGCCGCGCTGGTGGTGATCCGGCGCTACGACCTGCCGGTGCGCGGGATCGTGGCGACGTTGGGCAGCCTCGCCTACGTGGTGTCGCCCGTGGACGCCGTCCCCGAGATCCCGCTCGGCCCGATCGGCCTCATCGACGACCTGCTGGTGATCATCGGGGCCGTCGTGTACGTGCACGGACTGATCCAGTCCCGCCGCGGCGGCGGGAACGCGTCCGGCCTGTCCGGCGGTCTGCCCCACCAGCCCGCCCCGCCGCGGCTGGCCCGAGGCCAGCGCGGCCGACGCTGATCAGCGGCCCGGCGCGATCAGACGTCCAGGGCGATCAGACGTCGAGGCCGTAGGAGCGGGCGATCGCGGTCAGATCCTGCACCCCGCCCTCGCCGAGCGCCCGGAAATGCCAGCCGTCACCCTCGCGTAGCAGGTCACCGAACAGCATGGAGGTGTCGCGGGCAGCGGAGGAGGACAGATCGTAACGGACCAGCTCGGTGTCGGTGTCGGTGTTGACGACACGAATGTAGGCGTTGTGCACGTCACCGAAACTCTGCCGACGATACTCCGCGTTGTGGATGGTCACCGGGAACACGATCCGGGTGATCGCGCGCGAAAGCAGATCGAGACGCACGTCGATCTGTTCGTCGTCTCCGCGGCCCTCCCCGGTGAGGCTGTCGCCGCGATGCACGATCTCCCCGCGCGGCGTGCTCAGGTTGTTGTAGTAGACGAAATAGCCCCGGTTCGGGGCGAGGCCGTTGTCCTGTAGGGCGATCGCGCTCGCGTCCAGGTCGAACTCCTGCGCCCCCGGGCTGTTCGGGTCCCAGCCCAGACCGACCCTGATATGGGTCAGGACGCCCGTGGTTTCGACGAGGGCGGTGCTGGCACCCTTGGCGAGATCAATACCCACTGTTGTCCACACTCACTGTCGTCGTTTCCTACCTGCGCCTGCGGCCTGCCTGCTCCCGCCCCCGGCTCACCGAAGATCCATGTTGGACGCGGGATGCGTGATCAGCCAAGCACATACCGCCGGCTGGGGGCGGGGCAACGCGGATACTTGCGCATCTGCCATCCGGATACGGGCGCGGTGGAACGCACTGGTACCACCGCGGGCCACAGCCGCACCGATGGGGGTGCGGTCGGTCCGTTCCACGGGCGCGTGGTAGGGGTGATTGGCTAACGTCGTCAGGTGTGGATCAGCTTCCGCTGCTTGTCGGCTCCGGCGACATCGCCCGTGCGCTCGGTCTGACCCGTCAGGCGGTGGACCATCGGATGCGCGTCGACCCGGCGGCACCCAGACCGGCCGCGGTGGTGAACCGCACCGCCACCTGGGGCGGCACCCGGATCTGGTGGCGCGCCGAGGTCGACCGTTGGCTGCGCCTCGAACCCGAGCACTGGCACCTGCGCTGACGTCCGCTCTCCCGCGCCACCCGGGTCGCATGCGGTTGACCACGCTGACCTCGGATGGTTGACCTCGAGCGCACTCCAGGTCCTAGCGTCTGTGGCATGGCCACGCTTGAAGCGTCCGTATCGCCGCCGGTGCGGCCGTCCACCCATGTCGGCACGTCGACCGACGGCCACGCCGGTGACGGCGAGTCGACCTGGACGATCGCCCAGGCCGCCCAGGCCACCGGGGTGAGCGTGCACACCCTGCGGTACTACGAGCGGGCCGGGCTGATGCGGGAACCGGTCGCCCGGGCCGCCTCGTCGCATCGTCGTTACACCGCCTCCGACATCGCCTGGGTGAGTTTCCTGACCAGGCTGCGGCTGACGGGCATGCCGATCCGCGAGATGGCCCGCTACGCACGGCTGGCCCGCGCCGGTGCCGGCACCGAGACGGACCGGCTGGCCCTGCTCACCGAGCACCGCCGTCGGGTGCTCGACCGGTTGCACGAGGAACAGCGCAACCTGGCCGCCATCGACCACAAGATCGCCCACTACGAGAGGATCCTCCGTTGATGCGCACCGTCACTCTCGGCTCCGCGGGCCTGCGGGTTTCCCGGCAGGGCCTGGGCTGCATGGGTATGTCCGACTTCTACGGCGCGACTGACGACACCGAGTCGATCGCGACGATCCACCGCGCCCTGGACCTCGGCGTCACCTTCCTGGACACCGCGGACATGTACGGTCCGCACACCAACGAGCGGCTCGTCGGCACCGCCCTCGCGGACCGCCGCGACGAGGTCGTGCTGGCCACGAAGTTCGGCATCATCCGGGACCCGGCCAACCCGGCGGCCCGTGGGATCAACGGCCGGCCTGACTACGTCCGGGCCAGCGTCGAGGGCTCGCTGGCCCGCCTCGGCGTCGACCACATCGACCTCTACTACCAGCACCGCGTCGACCCGACCGTGCCGATCGAGGAGACCGTCGGGGCGATGGCCGACCTGGTCACCGCCGGCAAGGTCCGCTACCTGGGCCTGTCGGAGGCGTCGGCGGCGACGATCCGTCGCGCCCACGCCGTCGCGCCGATCAGCGCGGTGCAGACCGAGTACAGCCTGTGGACCCGCGATCTTGAGCAGGACATCCTGCCGACCCTGCGTGAGCTCGGTATCGGCCTGGTCGCCTACAGCCCGCTGGGCCGGGGTTTTCTCACCGGCGCCCTGCGTTCCACGGCGGACGTCGCCTCCGACGACTTCCGTCGCGGCCTCCCGCGGCTGCAGGGTGACAACCTCGAGGCGAACCTCCAGCTGGTCGCCGAGATCGAGAAGATCGCCACCGACAAGGGGGTGACCCCGGCCCAGCTCGCGCTTGCCTGGGTGCAGCATCAGGGCGACGACATCGTGCCGATCCCCGGCACCAAGCGCCGTCGCTACCTCGAGGACAACGCCAGCGCCACCGAGATCACCCTGACCGACGCCGAAGCGGACCGTCTGGGAACCCTTGGTGCGTCCGTCGCCGGCGACCGCTACCCCGACATGTCCACGATCGACAGCTGACGCGGAACCCTTCTCCCGGGTGCCCTTACCTCGCACGTCCGCTCGAGGGACGTCCGATCGAGGACGGGGCGCTCGAGGGACGGGTGCCCTTGTGCTCGCCGGGGGGTCAGTCGCCACCGGAGGGAGCGCACACGCGGTAGCCGATGCCGCGCACGGTGAGGATGTGGGTGGGCGCCGAGGGGTCCACCTCCACCTTGCGGCGCAGCCGCCGGACGTGGACGTCGAGCATCCGCGCCCCGCCGAAGTAGTCGTAGCCCCAGATCCGTTCCATCAGCTGCCGACGGCTGACCGCCTGCCCGCCGGCCACGGCCAGCTCGCACAGCAGACGGAACTCGGTGCGGGTCAGAGCCTGGTCCTCGCCGTGGCGACGCACCACCCCCTCAGCCGGCCGGATCTGCAGTTCGCCGACGCTGAAGGCCCGGCCCGGACCCTGCCCGGCGGGGCGGGTACGGCGCAACAGGGCGCGTAGCCGGGCCAGTGCCTCCGCGGACAACGGCGGAGCGGTGATGAAGTCGTCGGCGCCGGCCTCAAGACCCGCGACGATGCCCTGCGGGTCAGCGCGATCGGCCACGACGACCAGCGCGACGTCGCCGCCCGCCCGGACCTGCCGGCAGAACTCCAGCCCGCTCATCGGCGCCAGCTCTGGCTCCACCGCTGGCCCCGGCGCCTGTTCCGACGTCCGGGCCGAGGTCGGCGTCGGCGTTGCCGTCGCTGTCGGGGCGGGGGCGGGGGCGGGGAAGCTGACCGGCGGGGGTCCGGCCGGGCCGTAGACGAGCGTGTCGAGTCGTTCCGCGGCGAGCGCGGCCCGCTCGGGTGGCGGTAGCTGTTCGCGTGCGGGCGGTCGGCTCGTCTCCCCGGGCCAGACCGGACGGTCGAACCAGGGATCGTCGAGGGCGGCCAGGTCGTCGGGCAACGGCAGGGCGCCCGGCTCGGTGCCCAGTGGGAGGCAGCTCAGGACCAGATCCACCGACCGGGAGGCGAGCACGGCGAGGGCATGGTCCGCCGAACGGGCGGTGTCGACGCCGTAGCCCTCGTCCACCAGCGTGGTCAGCAGCTCGCGGCGCGCCGCCGCCTCGTCACCCACCAGCAGAAGAGTCGTCCGCACCTTGGCCATTTTCCCCGAAGCCCACGCTGATTCCCAGCGGGCCTGCGCGGGTGGTGGGACCGCCGGCCCGTCCGACACCGGCTGATGGGCCGGGCAGCGCTGCGTTGTGGCTGGTAGGCGGGCCGCACGTGCCATTGGGCAGGGACGGCGAAGGGACGGACGGCCTCCAGCGGGGGTAGCCCTGGCTCCCCGACTGGGGACTGTGGTCCCGGCTCGATCGCGCCGCCTGGCCACCCGGGCGGTCCGGTCGTCAGCGCTACCGCGGCGGCCCCGCGGCGGGTTCGGTGGCGGCCGTGGTGTCCTCCAGCTGCCCCTCGGTCCGCAGGTAGAGCTCCTGGAGGCCGTCCAGCGTGGCCGGTTCGGGATGCTCCCACAGGCCGCGGGCGGCGGCCTCGAGCAGACGTTCGGCGATGCCGTGCAGAGCCCACGGATTCGACTCGAGGAAGAACTTCTGACTGTCGGCGTCCAGGGCATAGGTCTCGGCGAGACGCTCGTACATCCAGTCGGCCACGACTCCCGCGGTGGCGTCGTAGCCGAACAGGTAGTCCACGGTGGCGGCCATCTCGAACGCACCCTTGTAGCCGTGGCGGCGCATGGCGGCGAGCCAGCGGGGGTTCACGACCCGGGCGCGGAAGACCCGCGAGGTCTCCTCGGACAGGGTCCGGGTGCGTACCGCCTCCGGTCGGGTGCTGTCGCCGATGTAGGCCGCGGGTGCCCGGCCGGTCAGCGCCCGCACGGTCGCGATCATGCCGCCGTGGTACTGGAAGTAGTCGTCGGAGTCGGCGATGTCGTGCTCGCGGGTGTCGACGTTCTTCGCGGCCACAGCGATCCGCCGGTAGGCGGCTTCCATGTCGGGACGGGCCGGTGTCCCGTCGACGCCACGACCGTAGGCGTAACCACCCCAGGTGGCGTACACCTCGGCGAGGTCGGCGTCGTCACGCCAGTTCCGACTGTCGATCAGTGGCAGCAGGCCCGCGCCGTACGCCCCCGGACGTGACCCGAAGATCCGCAGGGTGGCACGCCGCTCATCCCCGTGATCGGCCAGGTCGGCGCGGGCGTGGGCCCGCACATGGTTGTCCTCGTCGGGCTCGTCGAGGTCCGCGACCAGCCGCACCGCGTCGTCCAGCATCGCCACGACATGCGGGAACGCGTCGCGGAAGAATCCGCTGATACGCACGGTCACATCGATGCGCGGCCGGCCGAGTTCCGCGAGCTCGATCGGCTCGAGTCCGTGTACCCGGCGCGACGCGTCGTCCCACAGCGGACGGACACCGAGCAGGGCCAGTACCTCGGCCACGTCGTCGCCGCTGGTACGCATCGCGCTCGTGCCCCAGACCGACAGGCCGACCGACTCCGGCCAGCGCCCGGTATCCGCCCGGTAACGTTCCAGCAGGCTGGCCGCCATGGCCTGCCCGGTCTCCCAGGCGAGTCGGCTCGGCACGGCCTTCGGGTCGACCGAGTAGAAGTTGCGCCCCGTCGGCAGCACGTTGACCAGTCCCCGCAGCGGCGATCCGCTCGGCCCCGCCGGTACGTACCCGCCGTCTAGGGCGTGCAGCACGTTGCCGATCTCGTCGGTGGTCCGGGCCAGCCGCGGGACGATCTCGGTCGCGGCGAACCGCAACACCGCCGCCACCGCCTCGTGCCGCCCGGCCAGCTCACCCGCCAGCCCCACCCCGTCGGACGGCTCCCCCTCGTCGGACGGCTCCCCCTCGTCGGACAGCTCCACCTCGTCGGACAGCTTCACCTCGTCGGACAGCTTCACCTCGTCGGACGGTTCCGCGGAACCGCTGCTCGCCGCGTCGATGTGCCGCTTCGGGCTGGCCGGCTCGCCGAGGATCGCGGTGACGGTGGGGTCGACAGCGGCCGGGTCCCAGCCCTGGCGTTCCAGCTCGGTGACCAGGGAGAGGGCGACGCGTTCGGCCTCGTCCACGGTGGTGCGCGACGCCGCCTGAGCGCCTTCGTCGAGACCGAGTGCCTCACGCAGACCGGGCAGGGTCTGCTGCCCGCCCCACATCTGACGGGCCCGCAGCATCGCCAGCACCAGGTTGACCTGGGCCGCGCCGGTCGGTGCGACGCCGAGGACGTGCAGGCCGTCGCGGATCTGCGCGTCCTTGACCTCGCACAGCCAGCCGTCGACGTGCAGCAGGAAATCGTCGAACTCGACGTCATGCGGCCGGTCGGCGAGGCCCAGATCGTGATCGAGGCGGGCGGCCTGGATGAGCGTCCAGATCTGGGCGCGGATCGCCGGCAGCTTCGCCGGGTCCATGGCGGCGATCGAGGCGTGTTCGTCCAGGAGCTGTTCGAGGCGGGCCAGATCGCCGTAGCTTTCCGCCCGGGCCATCGGTGGGACGAGATGGTCGATGAGGGTGGCGTGCGCCCGCCGCTTCGCCTGGGTGCCCTCGCCCGGGTCGTTCACCAGGAACGGGTAGATCATCGGCAGGTTGCCCAGCGCCGCGTCCGACGGGCAGGAGGCGCTCATCCCGACCGTCTTGCCGGGCAGCCATTCCAGGGTGCCGTGCTTGCCGAGATGAACCAGGGCATGCGCGCCGAACCCGCCCGCCGTCGGGGCGGCGGACAGCCAGCGGTAGGCGGCCAGGTAGTGGTGGCTCGGCGGCAGATCCGGATCGTGGTAGATCGCGACCGGGTTCTCCCCGAACCCACGCGGCGGCTGGACGAGCAGCGCGATGTTGCCGGCCCGCAGCGCGGCCAGCACGATGTCACCGTCCGGGCTCGCGTTCGCGCCGCGGTCGACGTACAGCTCGCCGGGCGCCGGGCCCCAGTGCCGCTCGACGCGGTCGCGCAGATCGGTCGGCAACGTGTCGAACCAGGCCCGGTAGTCGTCGGCGCGGATGCGTACCGGGTTGCCGGCGAGCTGGGCTTCGGTGAGCCAGGCCGGATCCTGCCCGCCGGCCTCGATGATCCCGTGGATGAGGGCGTCGCCGTCGCTGGCGGCGACCCCCGGCAGCGCGTCCGGGCCGTCGGCGGGCCCGATGTCGTAACCGGCCGCGCGCATCGCGTGCAGGAGCCGCACGGTGCTCGCGGGGGTGTCCAGGCCGACGGCGTTGCCGATCCGGGAGTGTTTCGTCGGGTAGGCCGACAGCATCAACGCGATCCGGCGATCCGCCGCCGGGACGTGACGTAGCCGCCCGTGCGCGACCGCCAGGCCCGCGACCCGGTCGGCCCGCTCGGTGTCGGCGACGTAGCTGGTCAGGCCGTCGGCGTCGACCTCCTTGAACGAGAACGGCACGGTGATCAGCCGGCCGTCGAACTCGGGGATCGCCACCTGGGTGGCCGCGTCCAACGGGGACAGCCCGTCATCCGAACCGGCCCACGTCGCCCGCGCGCTGGTCAGGCACAGGCCCTGCAGAATCGGGATGTCCAGGGCCGCGAGCGCGCCGACGTCCCAGGCCTCGTCGTCACCGCCGGCTCCGACCTTCGCCGGCTGACTGCCGCCGGCGGCGAGTACGGTGACGACCAGCGCGTCCACCCGGCCAAGGACGGCGAGCAGTTCCGGTTCGGCGGTCCGCAACGACGCGCAGAACACCGGCAGGGCCACCCCACCGGCACGTTCCACCGCCGCGGCGAGTTCCGCGACGAACGTCGTGTTGCCGGCGACGTGATGCGCCCGGTAGTACAGGATGCCGACCACCGGCCGCCCCGCCGGCACCGACAGCGCCTCGGCAGCCGCCGGATCGGCCGTGGCAACCGGATCGGTCGTGTCACCCGGGTCGGCGGCGAAACCCGGCAGGACCCCCCAGGACGGTGTGACCACCGGCGGGTCGAAACCATCGCCGGTGAGCAGCAGGGTGTCGGCGAGGAAGCGGTGAAGCTCGCGCAGGTTCGCCGGGCCGCCCTCGGCCAGGTAGGCGTGCGCCTGGGCGCAGATCCCCCCAGGGACGGTGGAGGCGGCCATGAGCTCCGCGTCCGGCACCCGCTCCCCGCCGAGGACGACCACCGGTCGCGGCCCGGCGAGCAACGCCGCCAGGCCCTCCTCCCACATCCGCCGCCCGCCGAGGATGCGCACCACCACGACGTCGACCCCGTCGGTGAGCCCAGGCAGGTCGGCCACCCCAAGCCGGGCCGGATTGCCAAGCCGGTAGCGGGCGCCGCTGGCCCGCGCGGACAACAGGTCCGTATCGGAGGTGGACAGCAGCAGAACCGCGGCGTCGAACTCGGTGTCGCCGCTGCCACCCGGGCCGCCGGACGCGACAGCCGTGGTGGGAGGTACCTCGGGGCGTGCGGGGGTCATGAAGTTGCCTCTCCCGGGGGATCCGCGTCCCCGTGTCAGCTGGCGCCAACGCTGCGCCGGCGGTGCCGGACGGCGACCCTGACCCGACGTGGACGCGCCGGCGGAAAACATGACGATGCCGTCACCCGCGGTGGCGCACCCGAACCGTTATCGGGACCTGCCGTGCCCCTGACGGCCGAGCCGAGTATCCCGGCTCCCGGGTGCCCGCCGAGCCTGCCCGAACCCGCGGACCGCGCTCGCCCGCCTGTGGCCACCGGTGACTGTGGCCACCGGTGACTGTGGCCACGGTGGTGCGGTGCCGAGTGCGTTCCTGGCCGACCTACCATGACAGATCGGCCACCCACACTGTCAAGCCGTGCCCACGTCAACGGACGTATCCCGGCCACTTTTCCCGCTCCGCCCGGCTGTGGGCAGTGACCGGATCGGCCGCGCCTGTCCCGGGGTTGCACGTATGCTCCGCCGGTGTCCACCAGCCGGCGGGAGCGCACCCAGGATGCCTGCCCCGGGGTGCTGCGAACGCATCCGGCCGCTGACGGCGCGCTCGCCCGGTTACGGCTGCCCGGGGGCCGGCTCGCCCCCCGAGCGGCGCGTGAACTCGCGGCGTGTGCCCGTGAACTCGGCGACGGCCACCTGGAGCTGACCTCCCGCGGCAACGTGCAGATCCGCGGCCTCGCTGACGGCGCCGCCGTGGCTCTGGCCGGGCGGGCCAGGGCGGTGGGCCTGCTGCCGTCGGACACCCATGAGCGCATCCGCAACATCGTGGCGTCTCCGCTGTCGGGGCGCGGCCCCGGTGGGCGGGACGTGCGGGGACTCGTGGCCGCCCTCGACGAGGGCCTGCGCGCCGATCCGGTGCTGGCGGCGCTGCCCGGACGAGTCCTGTTCGCGGTCGACGACGGTAGCGGCGACCTGGAGGGCATCCCGGCGGATCTGGCGCTGCGGGCGCAGCCGGGCGGCCGGACCCTGGTGTGTGTCGCCGGCGAGACGCTGGCACTGCGGGTCCCCGACATGGTGGCGGTGCCCGCGCTGCTCGCTGCGGCTCGGGCCTTCGTGGACCGGGTCGCCGCGGGCGGACCAGCCGCGTCCGCCTGGCGGGTCGCCGAACTGCCCGACGGCCGCGATCAGCTTCTTGCCGCCGCGGCCGGCGTCGCCGCGACCGCCGGCGCACTCGTCGCCGACGACCGGCCGGTGACCCCGGGTACGTCCATCCCGGGTATGTCGACGGGGAGGTCGAAGCGGCCGGCGTCGCCGGGGGCACGGCCTGGGGCCCATGCCCAGCGGGACGGACGCTGGGCGTTGACGGCGCTCGTACCGCTGGGTCGGCTGCGGGCCGACCAGCTCGACCTGGTGGCCGGGATCGCCGAGCGGATCGAGGAGCCATCCGTCGGTGGCGACCAGGGCACGGCGGGTGCCGGCGCGCTGGTGGTGACGCCGTGGCGGTCGGTGGTGCTGCTGGATCTGACCGCGGCGCAGCTGGCGGATGTCCGTACGCGGCTGGCCGCCGCGGGCCTGGTCGTCGAGGAGGACTCCGGCTGGCTCGGCGTGACGAGCTGCGCTGGACGTCCCGGCTGCGCCCGCGCCCTCGCCGACGTGCGCCGTGATGCCACCCGGGTGGCGCTGGCGGCGGGGGCCGGGGCGCGGCGGCCGGCACTGCCGGTGCACTGGTCGGGCTGCGGCCGTCGGTGTGGGCAGCCGTCCGGCGCCGTCGCGGAGGTGGTCGCGCAGCCGGACGGATATCACGTGCGAGCGGGGTCTCTGGCATCCTCGGCTCCGTTCGTGGTGACCTGGGCTCCGGATGCGCCGGTACCTGTGGGTGCGGCCGGTGACGGGGACCGCGAACCGGGCGTGGTGGACTGGTCGGCTCTCGTCGACGCGGTGACGGAGGCACGGGAGCTGCATCGACGGGAGACGGGCTGATGGAGACTGCGATGTCGGCGGGCACGCCGCGTCCGGAGTACGACTACATCCGGGACGGGGCGGAGATCTACCGTCGGTCGTTCGCGACGATTCGCGCGGAGGCCCGCCTGGACGGGCTGCCCGCGGATCTCGCCCGGGTCGCCGTCCGCATGATCCACTCATGCGGGATGGTCGACCTGGTCGACGACCTGGCCGCCAGCCCCGGGGTGGTCGCGGCGGCGCGCTCGGCGCTGCTGGCGGGGGCGCCCGTCCTGTGCGACGCGCAGATGGTCGCCGCCGGTGTGACCCGGCGCCGGCTACCGGCGGACAACGAGATCCTGTGCCTGCTGGGCGACCCGCGGGTGCCGGCTCTGGCCGCCCAGGTCGGTACCACCCGCAGCGCCGCCGCCGTCGATCTGTGGGTGCCGCGGCTGAACGGCGCGGTCGTGGCGATCGGCAACGCACCGACGGCGCTGTTCCGGCTGCTCGAGCTGGTCGCGGCCGGAGCGGGGCGTCCCGCGGCGGTCCTCGGCGTGCCGGTGGGGTTCATCGGGGCCGCCGAGTCCAAGCGGGCCCTCGTCGAGGATCCGGCTGGCCTGGAGTACCTCGTCGTCCACGGCCGGCGCGGGGGAAGCGCGATGGCCGTGGCCGCCATCAACGCCATCGCGAGCGAAGCCGAATGACCGCCGTGGCCGAGCCGGTCGTTGACGAAACTCCGGTGGGACGGCTGTGGGGGGTGGGGGTCGGCCCGGGAGACCCGGAGCTGATCACCATGAAGGCGGTGCGGCTCATCCGGGACGCGGATGTGATCGTGTACCACAGCGCGCGGCACGGGCGCAGCATCGCCCGCTCGATCGCCGCCACCCATCTGCGCGGCGACCAGATCGAGGAGGCCCTCGTCTACCCGGTGACCACCGGGGCGACCAGCCACCCGGGCGGTTACCGGGGGGCGATCGACGAGTTCTACGAGGACTGCGCCAAGCGGCTGGCCACCCACCTGGACGCCGGTCGCGACGTCGTCGTGCTCAGCGAGGGCGACCCGTTCTTCTACGGTTCGTTCATCCACCTGCACCGCCGGCTCGCCGATCGGTATCCGACCGAGGTGGTGCCGGGGGTGACCTCGCTGTCCGCCGGCTGCGCGGTGCTGGGTCGGCCGCTCGTCGAGGGCAACGAGGTACTGACCGTGCTGCCGGGCACCCTGCCACCGGACGTGCTGGCCGCACGGATCGCCGGGACCGACACCGCCGTCGTGCTCAAGATGGGCCGGACGTTCCCCGGCGTGCGCGAGGCGTTCACCGAGGCGGGCCGCCTCGCTGATACCTGGTACGTCGAGCGGGCCACCACCGCGGGCCAGCGCGTCGCCCGCCTGGACGAGGTCGACGCGGAGTCCGTGCCGTACTTCTCGCTGGCGGTCCTGCCAAGCCCCGTGCGCGGTCCGCGGGATCCGGCACCGCTGCGGGCCGGGCAGGCCGAATGGGTGACACCTCCGGTCGGCGGTTCCGCCCGGCGGCCAGTCGAGGCGGTGCCTGAGGTCGTGGTGTCCGAGGTCGTGGGGATCGGTGACGGGCAGGCGGGGGAGGTGGTCGTCGTCGGGCTTGGCCCGGGGGACACGGCATGGCTCACACCCCAGGCGGCGGCGGCACTCGCCGTGGCCGAGGACCTCATCGGCTACGGCCCGTACCTGGACCGAGTACCCCCCAACCCGCGGCAGCGCCGGCATCCGTCGGGCAACACCGTCGAGGCCGACCGGGCCGAACACGCCCTGGAACTCGCCGCGGCCGGAGCCCGGGTGGCGGTGGTGTCCTCGGGCGATCCGGGTGTGTTCGCGATGGCCACCGCCGTCGTCGAGGCGGCGGCGCAGGAGCGGTTCGCGCAGGTGGCGGTGCGGATCGTGCCCGGGCTGACCGCGGCCCAGGTGGTGGCGAGTCGAGTGGGCGCGCCGTTGGGGCACGACTTCTGCGTGCTGTCGCTGTCCGACCGGCTGAAGCCCTGGGAGATCATCGAGCGGCGCCTGCGGGCGGCCGCGGCCGCCGATCTCGTGCTGGCCCTGTACAACCCGGCGTCGCGGACCCGTCGGGAGCAGCTGGACCGGGCGTTCACGGTGATCCGGGAGCATCGTGCCCCGGACACGCCACTGGTGATCGGCCGTGACGTCGGTGGACCCACCGAGTCGATCACGGTGACGACGCTCGGTGACGTCGATCCCGCTGTCGTGGACATGCGCAGTCTGCTGCTCGTCGGCTCGTCGATGACCCGCATCGTGCGCCACCGCCGAACGGGCGACCTCGTCTTCACCCCGCGGAGCTATCCGGCCTCATAGCCCCGTCGAAGGCGCGGCCATGTTCTGCTTGTTGATCCTGGCGAGCGCCTCCTCGACGGAGGCCGTGATGTCCGCGCCTGGTGGCGGTGCGGGCCGGTCGACGAGCACGACGGGCAGGCCCAGCTCGCGGGCGGCCGTCAGTTTCGCCGCGGTCATCGGTCCACCGCTGTCCTTGGTGACGACGACGTCGATGGCATGGCTGCGCAGCAGCGTTCGCTCGGCGTCGACATCGAAGGGCCCCCGGTCGAGCAGAACGGTGTGCCGTGGCGGCAGAGGCCCCTCGGGCGGATCGACGCAGCGGATCAGGAACCAGGGGCGGGCCAGGGGCGCGAACAGCCCGAGATCGCCACGCCCGGTGGTCAGAAAGACCCGCGGCGCGGTCTCGGTCCTCGCTCCACCAGGTGCGAAACCCTCGAGCAGTTCGACCGCGGCGACCATGGTCGGTACCCGCCGCCAGTCATCTCCCGGCCCCTCGTGCCAACCGGGCCGGCGCAGCACGACCAGTGGTAGTGCCACCGCGGCGGCCGCGGTCGCCGCGGACGCCTGCATCCTGGCCGCGAACGGGTGGGTGGCGTCGACGACCAGGTCGATCCGTTCGGCACGCAGAAGCGCGGCGAGTCCGTCCGGTCCACCGAAGCCGCCGATCCGCACGCGACACGACGGTGGAACCCGTGGGTCCCGTACCCGACCGGCGAGTGAGTACAGCACCTCGTACCGCCTGTCCGCGGCGAGCTCGGTGGCCAGTTGGCGAGCCTCGCCACTGCCACCGAGCAGCAGAATCCGGCGCGGCGCCGACGGCGCCGACCGCCCGGGTGGCACCGGCCCTCCCGGCGATCCCTGCGGCGCGGCGTCCGGTGGCACCGACGACCAGCCGCTGGCGGGCGCCGGCTGCCCGTTGTCCGGCGCGAAGCGGCCCTTGGAGTACAGGAAGCTGTCCTGGAAGTCGCCCGCGGCCAGTGCCCGGCCCACGATGATCACCGCCGTCCGGGTCAGGCCCGCGGCGCGGGACCGCCCGGCGATGTCCGCGAGGGTGCCGCGCAGCACCGTCTCCCGGTCACGACTGGCCCACGCCACCACGGCCGCGGGGCAGGTCGGACCATAACGGGGGGTCAGCTCGCGGACGACCTCCTCGATCCGGTGGACCGCCAGATGCAGGACGAGGGTCGCACGCGACGCCGACAACGTGGTCAGGTCCTCGCCCGGCGGCATCGGGCTGGACACCACCGACGTCCGGGTGAGAATCACGCTCTGCGCGATTCCGGGGATGGTCAGTTCCTGGCGCAGGGCGGCGGCAGCAGCCGCGAAGGCCGGCACTCCTGGCGTCACCTGGTAGGGGACACCGGCCTCGTCGAGCCGGCGTAGCTGTTCGGCCAGCGCGCTGTAGAGGGATGGATCACCCGAGTGCAGTCGGGCAACGTCCTCGCCGGCCGCGTGGGCGGCACACAGCTCGGCGACGATCTCGTCCAGAGTCATCCGGGCGGTGTCCACGAGCCGGGCGCCAGGTGGGCACCAGGCCAGCATCTCGGCTGGTACGAGGCTACCGGCGTACAGGCAGACCGGGCTCGAGGCGACGAGGTCACGCCCGCGGACAGTGATCAGATCCGCGGCGCCCGGCCCGGCTCCGATGAAGTGGACGGTCATCCGCGGCCCGACCTCAGGGCGGGTCGCCGTGCGGAACGGGACACGGGCCGCAACGCTAGCAGCCCGCGGCCGCACGAGCGGTCCACCGCCGGGCCAGGACAACGCCCGCACGCGCCCGTGTGGGCGGCGTGCGATCCGCCGGGCTCTCAGGCGAACAGGCCTCGAGCACCGAGGGTGATGACCTCGCTGGCCGCGCGGGGCGCGGGGACCTCCACGACCGGCGCGGCCCGGCGATCGGGGGGCAGGAGCGGGAGCGGTTCACGGACCGGCATCGGCTCCGAGCCGCGCACGACGACCGTGGCTGCGAGCAGTTCCTCAAGGGCAGGCGCGGCAGCGGGCATGGTGGCGGCCTCGCCGGTGAACACCGCGCACAGGAACCACCGTGGCCCGTCGACCCCGACCACGCGCGCCCTGGTCGGCCCCTGCTCGGTGACAACCGGCAGATGAAGCTCGGGACCGCGCGGACCTGGCCGTTCGATCGCCTGATGCGACTCGTCCTGCTCCTGGAGGGCGCTGCGCAGATCCTCGCGGATCCGCGCCCACAGACCTTCCCCTCGTGGTGCGGCGAGCACGGAAAGCTCGATCGTGGAGGTTCCGTCCGTGACGACCAGCGCCGGCAACGGGCCGGTACCGGACAGTCGCAGCCAGGTGCCGTCCACCCGTGGGATCAGCAACGCGCCGAAGTCGGCACGTTCGCGTTCGTCCGCTGGCAGGTCGGCCAGGTCGAAGGGACCAATGTGGGGGAGCCCATCAGCCTGTGTGATCCCTGACAGCGCGGTCAGGTCCGCATCCGCCTCGGCCACCACGGATGAGTCGTGGACCACCTCGCTCGGATCGACGGCGCCCGCCGGCCCGGCCGAGGGAGCTTCCGAGCGAGGCGTCCCGGGACGGGCGCCATCCGCGTCGCCGGACACATGGCGTCGCATCCACATTGCAGGTCGTCCACCAAGCACTGCGCTCCACCTCCAGCCTGGATCGTGAAGTGACAGGACGGCTCTTCTCGGTAGGCGCGCCGGTGAGGGGGGCGGCTTCCGCGGGGAGTGACCCGGACTCCGTGGGCGCGACACCTCGCCGGTCGCGGCCGCCCAGGCTGTCCAGCAGTCGAACCCCTCGGCGGAACATCCGCCCATCAAGTGACTTAAAGTAGTTGAATTTGTGCTTTGTGTCGCCGGGATGCGGGTGTCGATCACGGCCGAGCCGCGGTGTGTCGCGGCGTGGCGCGGTAAATCCGGTAACGGGATGGTGGAATCCCCACGCGTCCGGGACCATCAGGAGCGTGTCTGTTCCAAATCAGAAGGCGTCGCTGCCCAAGTCCTGGATGGTCTCCGAGTCGTTGAGCGGCGGCATGAAGCTTCCGTTTGTCGTCGGCCTGGACGATTCCGACACCCCGTACGACGTGGTCGACGCACTCGCCCTCGCTCCCTTCACGACCGGTGAACAGCCCTGGGCGCGCAGCGCGCGGCTTGACCGGCTGCGGCCGGGGGCCACTCTCTTGCCTTCCGGGGCGAGGGTGCTGCGCTCGGTGGTCGAGGAAGCCCGCGACTCGCGTCTTGCCGTGGGCGAGGGGTGGACTGTGCGGGCGGTGCGTTGGCGCGGCGGCGGAGGTGAGGTCACCGTGACCGCGGTCACCGAGCAGCTCGCCCGTGGAGTTCTCGAGGACGTGGTGCGGGCCTCCACCACCGAGGTCGGCGCCGACAACAACGTGACCATGGGCTTCTGGTACCTGTCGAGTCAGCGAGGGCCCATCCGGACCAGCCGTCGCACGGCCACGACGAGCTGGTCGTCCATCCGCGACAACTACGCCACATCGACAGTAGGTGATCTTGAAGCGCTGATGTCCGTCCGCCGCGAGACAGTGGCCGGCAGGCTCATCCTGCTGCACGGCCCAGCCGGGACCGGGAAGACCACCGTGCTGCGCGCCCTGGCCCATGAGTGGCGATCGTGGTGCCAGGTCGACTGTGTCCTCGATCCGGAGGCGCTGTTCGCTGATCCCGCATACATGATGGAGGTCGCGATCGGCTTCGACGACGACGACGACGGCGACGGCGACGCGGCGGACATCGCGCAGGAGTCGGCCGCGGACCCGGCGACGGTCGAAGCCGCGGGAGGCCAGGGAACCACCGGCGATGTCCAGGCACGCGGGGAGACCGATGATGCTGGCACCGGGGACGGTGATGCCGACGCCGGCGCGGCGAAGATCTCGGATTCTCCGGTGGGTGGGAGCGGGAGCCACGCCGAGGACCGGATGGGCCAGCCGGTCCGTCGTCGTTGGCGGCTGCTCGTCATCGAGGACTGTGACGAGCTGATTCGCGGTGATGGCCGAGGAACCACCGGTCAGCAGCTCTCGCGGCTGCTGAACCTGACCGATGGTCTGGTGGGCCAGGGGCGAGAGGTACTGGTGGCGCTGACCACCAACGAGGATCTGCTCCGACTGCATCCCGCGGTCGTGCGTCCTGGTCGATGCCTTGCCCAGATCGAGGTCGGCGCTCTGCCGTACGCGGAGGCGGTCTCCTGGCTCGGCACGGCGGAAGGCGTCGGTTCGACCATGACCCTCGCCGAGCTGTTCGCCCTGCGGGACGGCCGCGGCCTGCCACGACCCGCGCGCGTCGACGCCCGTCACGGCCTGTACCTGTAGGTCACCGGTGTTCGGGGTGTCGTGCGCGAGTCGCGCGGCGCCCCGAGCCGGTATCAGGACGTGATCAGGCCAGCAGGTATGACCGCATGCCCGCCGGACGAAGGCTCCTCGCTGTCGAGGGGCGGGGACGCGGCTCCACGGCGAGGATCAGCCACGCTGTTGAGTTGTCACGGTGCGAAGGGCGTCGTGTACCGGCCGGACGGATCGCCAGCCAGCCCAGCGGGCCGGCCGCGAAGCGCGGGAGGACCCCGGGCCGCGTCGTGGCGGGAGCCGCGGTGACGGAAACCGCCACGGCCCGGCCGAACTGTCGGACCCGGACGGCGACCCGCGCTGGTAGGTGGGCGGGAAGCCCGCGGTGATCGCATCTGCGCGGACGGCGGGACGCGGGTCGTCGCCGCACTGATCTCCGGTTGGCTGCGCCTCCGTCCGTGCCGGCGCTCGCCGCCCACCTGCTCGAGCGTCGGCCTCTGTGGAGCGGGACGAAGACGAATGGGTGCGGCGGGGAAGGGATATCCCCGCAGGTGGGAGCCTCTCGCCCGAGAGCCGCTAAGGTAGCCCGCGATGGCGTCAATCATGACAATTCCGTCGGGGTGGCGTACCGAATTCGGGGGATGGCGACGGTGCGGTGCGTCGCGTGTGGCCGCAAACGGCGGTGCGCGGTTCGATGTTCGGCGGAGGCGAGTGGATTCGCAACCTGCTGACCTGGGAAAACGTCATCATCGGCAAGATTGCGTCGACATTGTGGGGGTGTGACCGTGACCGCGGTACGCGTGGGAGACGCCGCCGGGGTGCCGACCGGTGAGATGAGTGCCGTCCCGCCGGGTGACGTTCCCGTCCTGGCCAGCCGGATCGATGCGTTCGGGGAGCAGGCGCGTCGCAACGCCGAGGGGCACTGGGACGCCGTGACGGATCTGCAGGAGCGGCTCGCCGTCGCCGCGGCCGGCGGGTCACCGAGGGCGCGTGAACGGCATGTCGAACGCGGCAAGCTGCTCCCGCGTGATCGGGTCGACGCTCTGCTTGATCGAGGGAGCCCCTTCCTCGAGCTCTCCCCGCTCGCGGCGAACGGGCTGTACGACGATCCGGTGCCGGGGGCGGGCATCATCACCGGGGTCGGACGGGTCAGCGGCCGGGAATGCCTCATCATCGCCAACGACGCGACGGTCAAGGGCGGCACCTACTACCCGTTGACCGTGAAGAAGCATCTGCGGGCGCAGGAGGTCGCGCAGCAGAACCGGCTGCCGTGTCTCTACCTGGTGGACTCGGGGGGCGCCTTCCTGCCGCTACAGGAGCAGGTGTTTCCTGATCGAGACCACTTCGGTCGGATCTTTTACAACCAGGCGCGGATGTCGGCGCAGGGCATCCCGCAGATTGCCGCCGTGCTGGGATCGTGCACGGCGGGGGGTGCCTACGTTCCGGCGATGGCCGACGAAGCGGTGATCGTCCGCGACCAGGGCACCATCTTCCTGGGCGGCCCGCCGCTGGTGAAGGCCGCGACCGGCGAGGTGGTGAGTGCCGAGGAGCTGGGTGGCGGGCTGCTGCACGCGCGCACGTCCGGCGTCACCGATCATCTCGCCGATGATGATCATCATGCGTTGCGGATCGTCCGGTCGATCGTGGCCACACTGGCACCCCGTGCGCAGCGGCCGTGGGAGGTCGTGCCGGTCGAGGAGCCCGCTGTCGACCCCGCGGGGCTGTACGCGGCTGTGCCACCGGACGGGCGTACCTCCTACGACGTCCGCGAGGTGGTCGCGCGCATTGTCGATGGCAGCCGCTTCGTCGAGTTCAAGGCGGAGTTCGGCACCACCCTGCTCACCGGAACCGCCCGGCTGCACGGCCATCCGGTGGGCATCGTGGCGAACAACGGGGTCCTGTTCGGTGAGTCGGCGCTCAAGGGCGCGCATTTTGTCGAGCTCTGCGACCAGCGCGGGATTCCGTTGGTGTTCCTGCAGAACATCACCGGCTTCATGGTCGGTCGTGAGTACGAAGCCGCCGGTATCGCCAAGCACGGCGCGAAGATGGTCAACGCCGTTGCCTGCGCCCGCGTACCGAAGTTCACGGTCGTCATCGGCGGATCCTACGGTGCGGGGAACTACTCGATGTGCGGGCGGGCGTACTCGCCACGTTTCCTGTGGATGTGGCCGACCGCACGGATCTCGGTGATGGGAGGTGACCAGGCCGCGGCCGTGTTGGCCACCGTTCGCCGTGATCAGCTTGCCGCCTCCGGTGTGGACTGGGGCGACGAGGAGGAGGCATCCTTCCGCACACCGATCCGTGAACGGTATGCGGCGCAGAGCAGCGCCTACTATTCGACGGCTCGGCTGTGGGACGACGGTGTGATCGATCCGGCGGACACCCGGACGGTGCTGGGGCTGGGGCTTTCGGTCGCGGCCAATGCTCCTCTTGATCCGGTTGGTTACGGAGTTTTTCGGATGTGACCTCTGCTCGTCGGAAAACAGTGCGGGTGACGGCGGGAGTGAGTGCAGTGGCATGCAGGGTGTGAACGGAGGGATCGACGTGACGGGCGGGAACGGTGAGAACCCGACTTCTGCTGGTGCGCTGCCCGCGCCGTCGCCGGCGGGGCCGACCACGAACGGTATCCATGATTCGGGCATGTCCGTCTCCTTCGCGTCGCCCGCCTCGGCGGTTGGTGCGGCACCGGGGGTGAGTGAGGCCGAGACGCCGCCGCCGGCCGCCGACGGTGCGGCTGCGGGCGCCATCACGTCTGTCCTGGTGGCGAACCGGGGGGAGATCGCGGTCCGGATCATTCGGACCCTGCGAGAGCTCGGTGTTCGGGCCATCGCGGTGTATTCCGACGCCGACGCCGATGCGCGCCATGTCCGTGAGGCGGAGGTGGCGGTCCGCCTCGGGCCGGCGCCGGCCCGCGAGAGCTATCTCAACATCGACGCGGTGCTCGAGGCGGCCCGGGTCAGTGGCGCCCGTGCGGTGCATCCGGGCTATGGCTTCCTCGCCGAGAACGCTGGCTTCGTGCGGGCGTGCGAGGCCGCCGGCCTCGTGTTCATCGGACCGGCGGTGACCGCGGTGGAGCTGATGGGCGACAAGATCGCCGCCCGGCGGACCGTGGCGGAGGTCGGCGTTCCCGTGGTGCCGGGCCGGTCGGTCCCGGGTATGGGCGATGCGGCCCTGGCGGAGGCCGCCGCCCAGGTCGGTTATCCGGTGCTGGTCAAGCCATCGGCGGGCGGGGGCGGCAAGGGAATGCGGATCGTGCGTGAGCCCGCGGAACTCGGGGCGGCGATCGCCTCCGCCCGCCGGGAGTCGGCCGCCGCGTTCGGTGACGACACCCTGTTCGTGGAGCGGCTGATCTCCCGGCCCCGTCACATCGAGGTGCAGGTTCTGGCGGACCGGCACGGCACGGTGCTGCACCTGGGCGAACGTGAATGCAGCCTGCAACGGCGCTATCAGAAGATCATCGAAGAGGCGCCGTCGCCGCTGCTGGACGAACGGACCAGAGCGCGGATGGGTGCCGCCGCCGTCGCCGTGGCGCAGGCGGTCGGCTATGTCGGCGCGGGCACGGTGGAGTTCATCATGTCGGCGGACGCGCCCGACGATTTCTACTTCATGGAGATGAACACGCGGCTGCAGGTGGAGCATGCCGTCACCGAGCTGGTCACCGGGGTGGACCTGGTCGCCGAGCAGATCCGGATCGCGGCGGGCGAGCCGCTGCTGTTCGGGCAGGCCGACGTGCGTACCGCCGGGCATGCGATCGAGGCCCGGGTCTACGCGGAGAACCCGGCGCGCGGATTCCTGCCGACCGGTGGGGACGTGCTCGACTTTCGCGAGCCGGCTGGTCCCACCCTGCGGGTCGAC
The DNA here is from genome assembly GCF_023242945.1 of Frankia umida. NCBI lineage: Bacteria > Bacillati > Actinomycetota > Actinomycetes > Frankiales > Frankiaceae > Frankia > Frankia umida. The sequence continues at coordinate 71,909 of NZ_JALKFT010000007.1, read as the reverse complement.
GCCGGCATCGCCACCGGTGACACGGTCGGCACGGACTACGATCCGATGCTTGCCAAGATCGTGTCCTGGGGTTCGGATCGGCGGGTGGCGTTGGCGCGTCTGGACGCGGCGCTGGCCCGCACGGTCCTGCTCGGAGTCGCCAGCAACATCGGATTCCTGCGGGCGTTGCTGGGACATCCCGACGTCCGCGCCGGTCGCCTCGACACCGGCCTGATCGAACGTGATCTCGGTGGGCTGGTCCAGGACGAGCCACCCAGCGAGGCCCTCCACGCCTACGCGCTGTTGCGGCTGCTCGCCCTGCAGCCGACCGGTGCGCTGGTCGACCCGTGGGAGGTGCCCTCCGGCTGGCGTCCCGGCGAGCCCGCCTGGCTGAGCTGGGATGTGCTGCTGCCGGCCACGGTGGCACCGGCGGGGGGCGCCGTGGCGTCGCCGATCCGGACCGGCCACGCGGAAGACACCGGTGTCAACGGTGCGTCAGCGCCGGTGGCGGTGGCGGCGGTCGCCGGGACGGCGGCGGTGAACGGGTCGGGCGAAGCGGCGCAGGGCGTGCCGCCTGGCCGTGCGACCCGGACCGTGCGGGTCTCGGCTCGAGGCACGCCCGCCGCGGCGAGGCTCCGCGTGGGCGAGGGGGCGCCGGTGGCGGGGTCCGTGCGGATCACGGGTGACGATCTGCTGGTCACCGTCGGATCGGTCACCACCAGGTGGGCCTTCGCATGGGGCCCGGGCGCGGGCGACGGACCGGGGCCGGTGCTGTGGCTCGGACGCGATGGACGGGCCTGGGGCTTCGAGCCGGCACCCATGTCGTCCAGCCGGCGGCGCGCCACGACGGACGGTGGGACGGCGCGCAGTCCGATGCCGGGGACGGTCGCCGCTGTTCTGGTGACCTCCGGCGAGAGGGTCGCCGCGGGAGCGCCGCTTGTCATCGTCGAGGCGATGAAGATGGAGCATCCGGTGACAGCCCCGGTCGCCGGCGTGGTCACCGACGTGCACGTCCACCGCGGCGATCAGGTCCGCCTCGACCAGGTCCTCGTGGTCGTCGCCGCGTCATCCCCCGACGGCCCGGTGCCAGGCCAGGTTCCGGTCCCGGTCCCAGGGCCAGGGCCAGGAACCGCGCTGGGAGCTGGGCTCGGAACGGGAGCGGATACCGGCGCGGGAGAGGGACGCCTCGCCGGTGTCGGGGACGGACGTTCCGGTGAGGTCGGCACACCCGAAGGACGCGCGGCGGCCGGCTGACAGCGACGCGCCGGCCGTCACGCGTCGACCCCGACCGGCGACCGGCCGACTGCCGACTGGCGGCCGGCGGCGGGGTTCAGCGGGGGAGGATCGCCGAGATACGGGCCAGGAGAGTGATCCTGGCTTCGTCCTCGCCGAGATCGACAAGATCGATGATGTCGACGCCGATGGTGGACGCGGCGGGTTCGGTGGCCTCGACCTGTACCGCGACCAGCTTGTTCGTCCTCCCCGCCGGGTTGTACGCGGTCCCCTCCTGGTCAAGGGAATGGGCGCGCGAGACGACGACGAGGGTGCGGGTCGGTGCGGCGTCCGCGTGCCGCGCGCGTCGCCCGTTGGTCCGGGTGCTGTCGGCTACGGCGACCCGCCAGCCGGCCTTCCGAAGGTGGTAGTGAATCCAGGCCGCCCAGGTCTGGTCAGTGGGCGCGTAGGAGATCACGATGTCGACGTCCGACGCCGGCCGCGATGCCAACCGGCCGGCCGGGGTGTCCGCGGGAGATGACGGCGGTGACGGCGGTGACGTGGTGGTGGCAGCTGGGTGAGGCGCGCCCGTGGCTGGTGCCGGCGGGTCGGTCGTCGGCGTCGGGGATGGCGGGGTGGTGACATCCCCGCTGGGTGCCGCGGGTCTGGATACGGCGCTCTGGTACGACGTCGGGGAGGCTGGCAGGGGGTGGCGTCCGAGGATGGCGGTGGCCGCGTTCGCGGCGAGACGCAGGAACCAGTCGCGGTCCTGCGGCCGGGTTGACGGTCTCACCATGCAGGTCAGGGCGCAGGCGAGCAGGGACAGCGGTACCTGGTCCCGCCAGTAGTCCACCAGAGAGACCTTGCGCGCCCAGTCCTCCGCGGCCTTTCGGGTGGCGCGGATGAACATCGCCAGCCAGCTGGGAAGCAGCTCTCCGGTGTTGCGCGGGTCGAGGAGCATCTCGATGGCGGCGGTGCGCCCCACCGGGCCGAGTTCGTTCAGTGTGCGGGCCAGCAGGTGAAGCACGAGGTGGGTGGGGTTACGGGTGAGCACCGCGTGGGCGGAGTACCGGGCGAGATCGATGAGCTGGTAGGACGTGCCCACGTCCTGCAGCGACATGGGCACGAGGATGTTCTCGATGTGCAGGTCGCCGTGCACCCGTCCGATGAACGTCGGCAGCACGATCGGGTCGTAGCGGTCGGTGTCGAACACCAGGCCGAACGGGTTCACCAGGGGCTGGTCCTCGTCCGCACAGGTCAGGGTGGTCCCGGTGTAGTCCTGGGCGAGCCTGGTGACGGCGCCCTGCGGGCCTGCGCGATGGTCGAGCTGGCGGCGCAGGATCGCCGGGACGGTGAGGTCGCGCAGTTGCGGCCGGCCGACCCAGTCGGTGAGGGTCGAGTCGACGACGGTGGCGCTGGCGGCGGCGAAGGCGGTGGCGGTGGCGGTCTGCTGGGCGCGGGGGAACTGGGGACTCTGGCCGTTGACCGGGATCGGAAGTCCGCCGAGCGGGCGGCGCGGTGGGTGCAGCACGTCGTGCAGCACGGTCTGCAGGGTGACCATGTCCGACAGGCTGCCGCCCGCGACCCGCTGGAAGATGAACCACCACCCGTTGTCGCCGGAGACCGGGGCGCGTATCAGCTCGGCGAGATGGGCGTCGGCGAAGACCTTGTCGTGGTTCAGGGCGTCCTCGTGCAGGGCGAACTCGCCGGGGCGGGAGTCACCGGTGGCCTGGTAGACCTTCATGATGACCAGCTCGGCCCCGCGGAAGCGGTGATGCTCGATCACGGCGGCGATGACGGCCGAGGACCGCCCGTTCGTCAGCCACCGGTCGAGGGTGAAGCTGATGCCAGACGTGGCGCACCACTGTTCCAACGCATCGGCCGCGGCCGGATCGAGCCTTTCCCGCAGCCGCTTGTCCATGCAGGGAGAATACTGCCCGTCCGGGCTGATCTCGAACCGGACCGGGAGATGCCACGCGCCACGGCGCTATGTGCCGCGGGGAAATCCATGAACAGGAACCGGGCATTGTCCGGACCTGTACGTCACCCCTGTCCGACGTTGTCCGGATCTACCGCCATCCCCTTTGCGAAAAGCCCGACTCGCGGTTGTCTTGGTGAGGCCGGACGAACGTGGTCTCGCCCACCTGATGGTCTGCTCCCGCGTCGCACTCGCGGGGAGGTGGGCGGAGCCGCCGACTCCGGGCTGTCGCCGAAGCGGGCCTTTCGTCGGGGGGAGGCCCGCTTCGGCGTTTCAGCGCGCCGTCGTGGTGTCGTGGCCTGTGACGTGCGATGTGCGTGCTGGAGGGAGGCCGCGGCGCCGGGGTGAGGCCGGGTGCCAGAGCGGACCGAACAGGCGAACCGTAACGCATGGTGATTTACTGGCCTGGAATTCGTGGATGTGCTTCGGCGCGGGCGTGCCGGATCTCGACATCTGGTCGTGGACTGTGCACGGAAAGCTGCCTGTACGACGTTGTACGGCGATCCGCGGGGGGCTTGTTCGCAGCGGCGAGAATGAGTTTATCTCGACAGACTGCGATCGTTTGTGAACGCAGCGCTTCACCGGGTGCGAGAGATGATCGTGAGGTCCTATGGGGGGAACCCGCGATGCGGGTGTGCCACGACCTGGCCGGCCGGGGCCGGGTCGGTTCGCGGACGCGAGGGCGTTGACGCGACCGGCCCTGGCTCTTGCCGATGCCGTCCCGTTCGCCGCCGGGGGGCTGGCCGTCGCACATCCGCGGGTCGTCACCGTGCTGCTGCTGTCGCTCGCCGGTCTGCTGGTCTCGACGCACGGCCGGCTGCTGGACGCCCTCGACGGCCTGCCCGGTGACCGGATCAATCCGATCCGGCGGGCCAGCCCGCTGGTGCGGGGGCAGGTGAGCCCGGTCGTCGTCGCGATGGCCGCGGCGGCGGCGGGCCTGGCGGTGACGATCGGGGCGCTGCTGCTGGTACCCACGGTGACCCACGGGCTCGGGTTCGCCGGGCTCGTCGTGCTGCGGACGCTTCAGGTCACGGCACGCCGGGTCACGGCGGCACCGACGGCGAGGGCCATGGTCAGGGTGGCCCAGTGGCTGGCCGACGCGGTGGTACCCACGCTCGCACCGGCCGCCGGGGTGCCCCTGGGGGTGCTCGCCGCCGGTGGACGGCCCGGGGTGGAGGCGTTCGTGCTGGCCGCGGGCTTCGCGTTGGGCGCCGCTGTCACCGGGGCCACCGTGGTCGGCCTGCGGGACCTGCCCATCGACCGACTCACGGGACGGCTCACCACCGCACTGATCACCGGGGTGCGGCTACGGCGACCGAACGGATTCGTCTTTCCGTCCCGTTACGTGATGCTGGTCTGCGCGGCGCAGGCGGGGCTGCTGATCGCCGTGGCCGTGGTGGTGGGATTCGGCCTCGCCGACGATCCGGGCACCCCGACGGCGGGCCACGGTCTGGCGGCCTGTTCCGCGCTGGCCGCGGCCCTGGTCGCGGCGATCGGACTGGTCCATCTGCTGCGTTCGGGTGCGCCCGGCCTGGATCCGGTGCAGCGGCGTCCGCCGTCGCCGCCCGGCGCCGGATTCACGCTGATGAACCTGCTGGCCTGCCACCTGGCGGCCATCGCCTGGCTGTTGACCACCCCCGGCGCGCTGCCGTGGTGGACGTCCCCGCCGGTTCTCGTCGGCTGGGCGCTGACCGCGGCGATGTGGGTCCGGCCCCGCTGACCGGGATCAGGAGGCCTCGGCGGTGGCCAGTCCCGCGAGGGTCGCGGTGGTGGCGTGCTGGGGGCCGAGGACCCGCAGGCTGCGTTGGTGGGCGGCCAGGTAGCCGGCCCGGGCGGCGGGCGCCAGCCGTCCCCGCCGCCGTTCGACCTCGCCGTAGAGGCCGACGGCTGCCAGCGCCCGCGGATGATCCGGTCCGAGTACCTCCTGGCAGGTCGTGACCAGTGCCTGGGCGTGGTCGGCGGCCCGCTGCGCGGCACCGCTGCGCAGCGCCAGCCGGGTCAGATGCGCCAGGGTGACCAGCGTCGCCGGGTGGGTCGGACCGAGGATGTCGCCACGTGCCGCCCACACCGCGTGCAACATCTCCTGTGCCTCGTCGAGCTGGCCCAGCTCGGCGAGCACATCACCGATGTTGTTCCGGGTGGTGAGTGTGTCGCGGTGGGTGGCGCCAAGGGTGGGCACGCGACGCTCGAGGGTCAGTTTCAGCAGCTCCAACGCCTCGGTGAAATGGCCGAGTTCCCGCAGCGTCCGGGCCAGATAATGCTGCGTCGTCAGGGTGTCGGCATGGCTGGCGCCGAGTAGTCGGACCCGGGCGTCCAGAACCCGGCGGAATCCGGGCTCGGCGTCGGCCTGCCGCCCGAGCGCCGCCATCACCCGGTACAGGTCATGCTCGGCGGCCAGCACGTCGGCGTGTTCGGCACCGAGCGACGGGCGACCCATCGCCAGCACCGTCTCGTAGGTGGCGACGGCCTGGGTGGGATAGCCGGTCGCGCGCAGGAACCGACCGCCCCGCGTGGCGGCGACGAGCAGTTCCGGCGGTAGCCGCAGCCCGGCGCGGACCGCATCCGGGATGTCGGCGAGCAGACCCAGGGCCGCGTCCCAGTGCGCGCGCAGCCGCGCCCACCAGGCCCAGTGCTCGGGATCGCGCGGGTCGAACCGGGTGGCTCGGGCCAGCAGCGCGGTGACGGCCTCCAGGTAGTCCTCGGGCCGCTCGCCGTACACGGCGTGGCGCCGGAAACTGTCCTGGACGAGCGGGTGCAGCCAGATCTGCCACTGCGCCGGAGTCGCGTCCGAAACCGGAGCCGCCGCGGCCGAGGAGCCGTTGTCACTGGGCCGCACGGGACGGACCGGTGTGGTCGTCGAGGGCGGCGGGGACGGCACGAGTTCGATGAGGCCCTGGCCGGCGAGGGCGTCCAACAGATCCCACACCTGGGTCGGTCCCAGCTTCCCGAGCAGCGGGCCGGTGCTCAGCGTCGCGGGATCCAGCAGTTCCAGCGGGATGAGGTCGCATCCGAAGCAGGCGAGCAGGGTCAGCAGCGGGCGGGCTGCGGGTCGTCCCTGGTCGGTGAGGACCTGCAGGGACAGCTCCCAGGTGGGGCCGACCAGCGCACGTTCGCGGTCACGGCCGGTGGTCCGCAGCGAGGCGCCGTCGAGGGCGGGGGAGGTCCCGTCGAAGTCCGGCAGGACCGGCCCCGCTCCGCCAGCGCGCAGGACCTGCTCGTAGGCCAGGTAGGTGCGTGGCACCTCCTGATCGCCGAAGTGCGCCGGCATCCGCGCGGTGCGGGCGAGGAAACGGCCGGCGAACCCGAGTGCCAGCGGGAGCCCGCCGAGGCGACGTCCCAGCGTCCGCGCCTCGGCCGTCGAACCGGCGCCCGGGCCGGCGAGGGTGCGCAGCGCCGCGCCGGCGTCCTCGTCGGCCAGGACCCGAACGGGATGGAGCGTGACCCAGCGCCCGTCGGGGCTGTCGGGGCTGTCGTCCTCGTGGGGGCCGGCCTCGGCCGGCCAGGCGGACCTGTCCCGGGTGGTGACGACCACCATGCCGCGGGTGTCATCCAGCCGGCGCAGCCATCCGCTGCCGTCGAGAAGTTCGCCGCCGGGCAACGCCAGCTGGGCCGCCGGATCATCGACGTTGTCGATCACCAGCAGCCATGGCTCGTCCAGCGCACGCAGGTAACGCCACACCAGGTCGGGAAGGCTGGCATTGCGCAGTTCGTGGCGGGTCGCGCCGAGTTCCACCGCGAGCGCCGCCATGGCCGCCGGCACCGTCGCGGCCGTCGTGACACCGATCCACCAGGTCCGGATCGCGCGTCGACGTGCCCGGTCGGCCAGGGCCAGGGCGACGGTGCTCTTGCCGATCCCACCCATCCCGTACAGAACGTGCACCCCACCGTGGCCGGCGTCGGCCGGATCGCCCGCGGCCGCGGGCAGGTGGGTCGAGAGCCGGGTGAGGATGTCCTCGCGGCCGAACAGTGTGCCGATGCGGTTCAGCCGGGCGACCGGAGGCGCGACGGTGATCGTCGCGGCGAACTCGCCGGCTCCGGTGCCCTCTCCCTCGTCCCGGTAGTCCCGGTTATCGCGGCTGTCTCGGCTGTCTCGGACGGAGCCGCCGTCAGGGCGCGGGTCGGCGCTGTGTTCCTCGTCGGCCGGGCGGGCGCGGCGCAGGCGCATCCAGGTGGCCGTCCACTGTTCGAGTTCGGCCTCGTCGGACACACCGCAGGCGCGCAGCATGTCGGTGAGCAGGTCTGCTGGCTGCAGGCCGGGTAGATGCGCACCGCTGAAGTAACCACCGGCGGTGCTGGCCGGAATCCGCACCCGCTGCGCGACGGCGCGGATGCTGAGCCGGGCTCGGAGTCGCACGCTGGTCAGCGCGCGGCCGAATTCGACGTTTGTCGTGATAGCTGCCAGATCAATCGACTCAGACACGCGTACATACCCCAGAAACGAGAGTAGCAGACCGTGGTGGTTTACCTGCACCAATATGCCGTGGCCTGACGTGTGGGGATAGCAGGGTCCGAAAAGCGACAGCGACCACCCGCCCCGACGATGCTCCGTCCACCCGCCAGGGGCCATCATGCGACACTGACCCGCTGCTGAGGAGGGATATGCGGACGGCTTCAGGGGAGCCCGTCGAGGGTGCCCGGGACCGTGCCGACGAGGCCGGGTCCGCCGATGATCCCGGGCCGTCCGATGGTGTCGGGCCGTCCGATGGTGCCGGGGTGCCGGTCGGGCAGGTGATCGTGGTCGGACTGGAGGGCCTTGGGCGGCTCGGGCTGCGGCTGGTCGAGCAGCTGCGGGACTCCGGTGTCGGCGTGGTCGGGGTGGACGACCGGGTGACCTCGGTGGCGCGTCGCCGCCTCGAACGGCTCGGGGTGCGCCTGGTGCTGGAAAGCCCACACGCCCCGGACGTGTTGCGTGAGGTCGGTGTCGCGCGGGCCCTGGCGGTGGTGGTCTGCCACGAGACCGACCTGGAGACGCTGCAGACGGCGCTTGTCGTCGCGGAGGTGGCGCCGCGGGTCCGTCTGGTCGTCAACGTCAACAACGCGCAGCTCGGTGATCAGCTGGCGGACGCGCTGGGGCAGGCCCGGGTGCTGAATCTGGCTGTACTCGCCGGGCCGAGTTTCGTCGAGGCCTGCATACGCTCCGCCGTCACCCACGCGTTCACGATGGGCGCCCGGGCTGACGCCGAGGTGTTCGCCGTCATCGAGGAGGAGATCTCCGGACGGGGCGCGTTCCGGGCCCGTTACGGCGATCTCACCCCCATCTCGTTGCGCCGGGCCGGTGAACGCCGCGGTGAGGTCTGCCCGCCGCGGGACACCCCGCTGCATCCGGGCGACCGGCTGACCGTCCTGGGTCGGCTCGCCGAGTTCGACGAACGCGGCATGGAGGTCTCCGGCCTGCACGACGCGCGGCTGTTCGCGACCCTCGGACATCGCGGTCACGGCGCTGGCGTGGGCAGCGCCGCCTCGTCGGGTCGGCCCTCGTCGGGTGACGGGCTGGCGAGGATGTCGGGCCGGCCGCGATCGCGGCGCGGTGGTCTGCGGTGGGTCAGGGACCTGGTGGCCTCGGTCCGGGGCGAGCTGGACCGGCCGTTTCGACTGGCGATCAGCGTCGTGCTGGCCATCATGGTCACCAGCACGGTGGTTCTGTCGCTGACCTACACCGACAACAACAGTGCCGCGCCGGCGAACTTCGGGCCGGTCGACGCGCTCTACCTGACGGTCGAGACGATGGTCACCGTTGGCTACGGAGACTTCAACTTCGGCGCCGCGGACCATTGGCTACAGATCTTTGGTATCGGGTTGATGCTGTTCGGGGCGTTGTCGATCGCCGTGGTCTACGCGTTCATCACCAATGTCATCATCAGCCGGCGGCTGGAACGGGCGCTGGGCCGTGGACGGGCCGGAGCCGTCCGTGACCACGTGGTGCTGTGCGGTCTGGGTTCGGTCGGTGTCGCCACCATGGACGGGCTGCTCCGGGCCGGCCGTCAGGTCGTCGTCATCGAACGGGACGAGAACAACCGTTACCTCCCGGTCGCGCGGGAACGATCCGTACCGGTGATCATCGGGGATGCGACGGTGCGCTCGACGCTGCTCGAGGCCGGTCTCGCGCACGCGACCACGATCGCGGCGCTCACCAGCGATGGTCTGGCGAATCTGGAGGCGGTGCTGTCCGCGCGGGAGGCCCACGACGAGCTGCGCGGTGGCCGGGGCGCCGCGGACGAGCTTCGGGTGGTGCTGCGGACCGTCGACACGACCATGGCGGACGAGGTCGAGCGCCGGTTCGGGATTCACACCGCGCGCAGCGCCGCCGACCTCGCCACGCCGTACTTTGTCGGGGTCGCGCTCGGGTACGACGTGCTGAGCACCTTCTACGTGGATCGGACACCGTTTCTGGTGGCCCGGATGACCGTGCGTGGCGGCGGTCACCTGGTCGGCCCGACGCTGCAGGAGCTGGCCACCGGCACCCGGGTGCTCGCGGTGCGCCCGGCGTCCGCGGCGGATGCGGCGAACTCCCGGCCCGGTCGGCACACGCGGCTGTGTGCGGGCGACGCGCTGCTTGTCGTCGGGCCGGTCACCCGCATCGTCGACATGGTGCGTCGTAATCAGGCGGGCGGCCTGGAGGCCGCCGCCGAGTTCTCGGGGCCCTGACGGCGTCGAGGATCCTTCTGGTCGGGGTCCTCCTGTTCGGGGGATATCTGGTTCGCGGCCAGGGCTTCAATCCTGGAATCAACCGAATGGCGGTCGGATCCCGCCGAACACGGTCTGTTGCGCTGGGTGCCGCTGGGGAATGTTCCGGTCAGTTTCCGTGACCAGGATGCCGCGACGAGAAGCGGACCCGCGCGGATGCGGGCGCATACCCACCAACGCAGGGCAGGGGGGCCGACATGGCCGAGAACAGGACAGTCGGGACCGGACGGGCCGGGCATGACGCTGGCAGGACGACCCGCCCGGCACGAACGACCGGGATGGCCGGAGCCTCTCCGGTGGCGGGGACGCGGGCGGTCGGCGCCGACGGCGGGGATCGGGGCGAGCGCGAGCTGGCCCGCTGTTGGGACGACGATCCGCGGTGGGCCGGTGTCAGCCGCACCTACACCGCACATGACGTGGTGCGGCTGCGCGGAAGCGTCGTCGAGGAACACACACTGGCCCGGCTCGGCGCCGAGAAGCTGTGGCGGTCGCTGCACGAGTCCGACTACGTCCAGGCGCTGGGTGCGCTGACCGGTAACCAGGCCGTCCAGCAGGTCCGGGCGGGGCTGCGGGCGATCTACCTGTCCGGTTGGCAGGTGGCGGCTGATGCGAACCTGGCCGGGCAGACCTATCCGGACCAGAGCCTCTACCCGGCCAACTCGGTGCCGGCGGTCGTCCGGCGGATCAACAACGCGCTGTTGCGCGCGGACCAGATCGCCTGCGCCGAGGCGGTCCATGCCTCGAGCACGGTCATTCCCGCCCCTGCCGCCGCCCCCGCGGTTCCCTCCGCGGGCAGGAGCAACTCGTCCGGCAGGGCTTCCGGTGCCGGCGCGGGGACGGACTGGCTGGTGCCCATCGTCGCCGATGCCGAGGCCGGGTTCGGCGGGGTGCTGAACGCCTACGAGCTGATGACCGCGATGATCGCCGCTGGGGCCGCCGGCGTGCACTGGGAGGACCAGCTCGCCGCGGAGAAGAAGTGCGGCCATCTGGGTGGGAAGGTGCTCGTCCCGACCGGCCAGCACATCCGAACGCTCAATGCGGCCCGGCTCGCCGCGGACGTCGCCGGCGTCCCCACGATTGTCATCGCGCGCACCGACGCGCAGGCGGCGACGCTCATCACCAGTGACGTGGACGAGCGTGATCGTCCGTTCGTCACCGGCGAGCGCACCCCGGAGGGTTTTCATCGGGTGCGGGCGGGTCTGGCGCCGTGCATCGCCCGCGGCCTCGCCTATGCTCCGTACGCGGACCTGCTGTGGATGGAGACGTCCACACCGGATCTCGAGATCGCCCGTCGGTTCGCGGAGGGAATCAAAGCGCGTTTCCCCGACCAGCTGCTTGCCTACAACTGCTCACCGTCGTTCAACTGGCGGGCGCATCTTGATACCGCGACCATCGCCAGGTTCCAGCGGGAGCTCGGGCAGATGGGCTACGCGTTCCAGTTCATCACGCTCGCCGGGTTCCACGCGCTGAACCACTCGATGTTCACCCTCGCCCACGGCTATGCCCGCGACGGCATGACCGCCTACGTCGAACTGCAGGAACGCGAGTTCGCCAGCGAGGCCGACGGCTACACCGCCACCCGCCACCAGCGTGAGGTCGGCACCGGCTGGTTCGACCTGGTCAGCGCCGCGGTCAACCCCTCCTCGGACACCATGGCCCTGCGCGGGTCCACCGAGGAGAGCCAGTTCGCCTGAAAACCGGGTGGACGATGCGCGCGGCCGTGGTTACCGTGACCGCCGTGAAGCGCGCTGATGCCCTCGTGACGACGCCGGAGTCCGTCCCGGCGCGCTGACACGTTGACGTCCAGCCGAAGCCCCGGGGCGAGTGCCCCGGGGCTTCGCCATGTGGGCACTCGCCTCGCCCGTCCGCGAGGAGACCGCGATGCCCGATCACCACCCCGGCCCGACCCACCCCGCCGGCCCGACCCGTTCCACCGACCCGACCCGTTCCACCGGCTCGGCGCGACCCGCGGGTTCGGCCCGTTCCGTTGGCGAGGGGGCGTCCTACGATCATCGACGGGTGGGGCGGGAACTGGGACTGTTCGACACCGATCCGTTGATCGGGGCGGGCCTGCCGTACTGGCTGCCGGCTGGGGCGGCCGTCCGACGGGCGCTGGAGGAGTACGTCCGTGACGCGGAACGGCGGGCCGGATATCAGCATGTCTACTCGCCGGTGCTCGGGAAACGGGAACTCTACGAACTGTCCGGACACTGGTCGCATTACCGCGACGAGATGTACCCGCCGATGGAGGTGGGCGCGGAGCAGCTCGTCCTGCGGCCCAGCCTGTGCCCGCATCATGCGCTGATCTACCGGTCGCGCGGGCGTAGCTATCGTGAACTGCCGCTGCGGCTCGCCGAACTCGGCGGGATGTTCCGGTCGGAACTGTCGGGCGTCCTGGGTGGCCTGGCGAGGGTCCGGGCGATCCAGCTCAACGACGCGCACATCTTCGCCACCGTCGACCAGGTCGCGCGGGAAGCGGCGGCGGCGCTGGGGATGATCCGGGCGGCGTACGCGGCCATGGGAGTGGTGCCCGTCCGGTACCGGCTGTCGCTGCCGAGCGAGGGTGGCAAGTATGTCGCGGCGCCGCGGCTGTGGGAACGGTCGACCGCGCTGCTGCGGGAGGTGCTGGACGGCGCCGAGGTCGCGTACGAGGCTGTGGCCGGGGAGGCCGCCTTCTACGGGCCCAAGATCGATGTTCAGGTCGCCGACGCCGCCGGACGGGAATCGACCCTGTCCACCATCCAGATCGACTTCTACCAGCCGGAGCGGTTTGACCTGCGCTACACCGGTGCGGACGGCGAACAGCATCGTCCGGTGATGATTCACCGCAGCATCATCGGTTCGCTGGAACGGGCCGTGGCGTTCCTGCTGGAACGCCACGGCGGGGCCCTTCCCAGCTGGCTGGCGCCGGTCCAGGTGATGATCCTCCCCGTCACCGAGGCCGAACTCGCCCCCGCCGCCGCCCTGGCCCGCCGCTGCCTCGAACCCGAGGTCGACCTGCGGGCCGAGATCTGCGCACCGGACCGAGGCTCGCTCGGTGCTCGTATCCGCGCCGCTCGCCACGTGCCCTACCAGGCTGTGGTCGGCCCAACCGAGGCCGCCGCCGGCCACGTCGCCCTGCGCCTGCGCGACGGCCGTCGCCTCGCACCCGGACCCGCCGAGGCGGCGCTGCGCGCGATTCGCGCGGCTGCCGCGTCGCAGCGAGCCCAGCCTGGATGAGGCCATCCGATCGCTCGCCGAGTTCGCCGGTGGTCGAAACGGCGGGTCGAACCTGGCGGGGCCCTCCTTCCTCGGGTGGGGGCGGAAGGGATCGTGCTAGCGTCCGGGCGGTCGCTGGTGGTGACGGGTGCCACCCTCGACCGCCGGTGATGGATGCGGGGCGTCCGGGTGCGGTCGGTCAGGTGAGGGTCGGACGGGAGGTGTGCCGTGCCGGACACGGGGCTCAGTGACGAGCAGGAGGCGCTGCGGCGTTCGGTCGCCGAGTTCGCCCGGGAGGTGGTCGCACCGGTGGCCGCGCACCATGACGAACAGCGGTCGTTCCCGTACGAGGTCGTCGCGGCGATGGCGAGGATGGGGCTGTTCGGACTGCCGTTTCCCGAGCGGTACGGCGGGATGGGTGGCGATCTGTTCTCCCTGTGCCTGGCGATCGAGGAGCTGGCCCGGGTCGACTCGTCGGTGGCGATCACCCTGGAGGCCGGCTGCGGGCTCGGCGCGATGCCGATCTACCGGTTCGGCACCGAGGAGCAGCGGCAACGGTGGCTGCCGGCGTTGTGCGCGGGGGAGGCCCTGGGCGCCTTCGGCCTGACCGAGCCGGAAGCCGGTAGTGACGCGGGCGGCACCCGAACGTCCGCCGAGCTGGTGGACGGCGCCTGGGTCGTCAACGGGTCGAAGTCGTTCATCACGAACTCCGGTACCGACATCACCCGGCTTGTCACCGTGACCGCCCGGACCAGCCCGGCGTCCAGCCCGTCCGGCCGGACGAGTCCGTCCGGTGGCGGCGGTGGGCCGCCCAGGGAGATCAGTGCGATCGTGGTGCCGGTGCCCAGCGCCGGGCTCGAGGTGGGGCCGGCGTACTCGAAGGTGGGCTGGCATGCCAGCGACACCCATCCGCTGACACTGACCGACGTGCGCGTACCCGCGGACCATCTGCTCGGGGAACGGGGCCGCGGCTACGCGAACTTCCTCGCGATCCTCGCCGAGGGCCGGATCGCGATCTCGGCGCTGGCCGTGGGCCTGGCCCAGGGCTGCGTGGACGAGTCGGTCGCCTACGCCCGCAGCCGCCGCGCCTTCGGCCAGCCGATCGCGTCCCATCAGGGGATCGCTTTCATGATCGCCGAGATGGAGGCGCGCACCCACGTCGCCCGCACCGCCTACTACGACGCGGCGGCCCGGGTCCTCGCCGGCCGGCCGTTCGCCAAGGAAGCCGCGATCGCCAAGCTGGTCAGCAGCGCCGCCGCCGTCGACAACGCCCGCGACGCCACCCAGATCCACGGTGGCAACGGGTTCATGAACGAGTATCCGGTCGCCCGGCACTGGCGGGACAGCAAGATCCTCGAGATCGGTGAGGGCACCAGCGAGATCCAGAAGCTCCTCATCGCCCGTCACCTGGGCCTGTGACCGGGATGACCGCGCCCGACGGCGGTGCGCCTCGCCACGACGGCGCTTCATCCCCCGACGCCGCTTCATCCTCACGCGGCGGCGACACGTCGGCGGGCTCGCGGCGGCGGGTCGAGCAGCGTGGGCTGTACTTCGACGAACTCGAGACGGACGTCGTCTACGCCCACCGGCCGGGCCGCACCGTCGGCGAGGCCGACAACACGCTGTTCAGCACCCTGACGATGAACGCGCAGGCCCTGCACCTGGACGAGGCGTGGAGCAGCACCCAGCCGTTCGGCACCCGTCTGGTGAACAGCATGTTCACCCTGTCGACCCTGGTCGGGCTGTCCGTCAGCCAGCTCACCCAGGGCACCACCGTCGCCAACCTCGGCTTCGGTGAGATCCGTTTCCCGACGCCCGTGTTCCACGGCGACACCCTCAACGCCGAGACGGTCGTGCTCGCGAAGCGGCGTTCCCGTAGCCGGCCCGGCGAGGGCGTGGTCACCTTCGAGCACACCGCCCGTAACCAGCGCGGCGAGATCGTCGCCGTGGCCGTCCGCACCGCCCTGATCCTGCTCACGCCCTGATCCCTGTGCGCGCTGGCCGCAGGCGCGTGTCACCGCAGCTGCCAGCGGGATCACGGTCCAGCGCCTGCCGGTGGGGTCGCCGACCGCGAGCGCAGGTCGCCGGTCGGACGCGCCGCCGGTCGACCCGATGCCGAGCACCCGGTTGTCCGGTAGCCGGGCAGGGTCGCCTCGACCTGGGCGCGTTCGACCAGCACCGGCTGCTTCGCCACGTCGATACTCGTCGGGCTGTTCTGCGCGTTGCTGACCACTGTGACTACCGACGGCGCCGTTCCAGCGGGAACGTCCACCTGGAAGGTGCACGTCCGGCCGGAAGCGGCGTTGAACCGGCTGCCCAGACTTCGATCTCGTGGCGGCGGCGTAGACGGACGTAGGTCTGGCCAGGTCCGGGTGCGGCGAAGCGCTCGCCATATCGCTGGCGGTAGATCGGATGCCTGCGCCAGGACCAGCGGATCGGATGGTCGGCCCGGGGCAGGTCACGCCAGCGTTCCCGGTTGCCGTTCCACAGTCGCCGGCGCAGTAGCAGCCGCCCCGCCGTGCGGCGGAGAAGCTGCCATTGCGCCAGCCACCGTGGCGGATCCAGCCAGACCACGGTGTCCGCGCGGGCCCAGATCAGATCCTGGACAGCGGAGTAGTTACCGTCGACCACCCAGGTGGGTGCGGCGGTGGCCGCGTCGACGTCGTCGACGAAGGTCGGCCGGGGCACCCAGCCGGGACCATGGCGCAGTTCGTCAAGCTCGATGTGCGGTACGGACAACGTGGCGGCGAGTCGGCGGGCCAATGTCGATTTGCCTGACCCGGACACACCCACGATCAGTACCCTGCGCACGACAAAAGATCATATTCGGCCAGGGTGCGGCAGCCGAGGGCGGGTGGTGGCTCTCGCCCGCAGCTGGCTCGGCAATGCTCAGCCGGCCGCCGCGCGCCGGATCTCCTCGATATCGATCTTGGACATTGTGAACATGGCCTCGGTGGCCCGTCGCGAGCGCTCAGGGTCCGGATCGCCGAGCAGCTCGCCCAGCGCGGACGGCACGATCTGCCAGGACACCCCGAACCGATCCTTGAGCCAGCCGCACTGGCTCTCCACGCCACCATCGGCGGTGAGCACGTCCCAGTACCGGTCGATCTCGGCCTGGGACTCGCAGAACACCTGCAGGGAGAAGGCCTCGGTCTGCGGGAACTCGGGACCGCCGTTGAGCGCGACGTACTCCCGACCGTCCAACTCGAACTGGACGGTCATCGCCATGCCCTCGGGCCGGCGCCCGCCGGGCCCGTACCGGCTGACGTTGGTGATGCGCGAGTTCGCGAACAGCGACGTGTACAGCTGCGCGGCCTGCTCGCCCTGATCGTCGAACCACAGACACGGCGTGATGGGGGGCATGTGCGGACCCTTCGTCGGGATCGGTCATCGGGATCGGTCGCCTGCATTGGTCGCCTGCATTGGACGCCTGTTCGCATCCGATGGCAGAACCGTAGCCGTCCCCTCCGACAGTTTTCGCCAGCCGTCGGGCCCGTCGGCCTTCACCTCCGCCGGGTCCGTCACCCGGCGCCCGGCGCCCGTCACCCGCCACCGTCGTGCGCGTGGTCCGTCGGCGCCGTCAGAGGTCGGACGCCCGGGGGTCGCGCGACGGGCGTGGTCAGGCTCGGAAGCTGTCGGGGTCGGCGGTGATCCAGTCGGCGATCCAGGCTGGCGGCGGGTCGGCGAGCAGCTCGCCGGGCTCCAGCCAGTCGAAGAGCTCGGCGTAGCTGCGGGTGTCGGTGTGGGTGACGCGGCGCATCAGCATGCCGGGGTGCAGCTCGCCGGGTGTCGCGCAGCCCAGCGACGCCATCATCTGGACGGCGGTGGCGACGGTGGCCTGCTGGTAGCGGCGGACCCGCTCGCTCTTGTCTGCGACGTCCAGCGCGCGGGCACGCCGCGGGTCCTGGGTGGCCACGCCCACGGGGCAGGTGTTGGTGTGGCAGCGCTGCGCCTGGATGCAGCCGACGGCCATCATCATCGCCCGCGCCGAGTTGGTGTAGTCGGCGCCCTGAGCGAGCCGTTTGACGATGTCCACCCCGGTGGCGACCTTGCCGCTGGCCCCGATCCGAATCCGGTCCCGCAGGCCGACACCGACCAGCGCGTTGTGCACGGTGATCAGGCCCTCGGTGAGCGGTGTGCCGACATGATCCTCGTATTCGAGCGGGGCCGCGCCGGTGCCGCCTTCGGCCCCGTCGACGACGATGAAGTCGGGGGTGACGCCTTCGGCGACCATCGCCCGGCAGATCGCCAGCAGTTCCCGCCGGGATCCGAGGCACAGCTTGAACCCGGTCGGCTTCCCGCCGGCGAGCTCGCGCATCCGCGCGATGAACAGCACCAGCTCCCGCGGGGTGGCGAACACCCGGTGGCCGGACGGGCTCACGCAGGTCACCCCGGCCGGGACTCCCCGGGCGGCGGCGATCTCGGCGCTGACCTTCGCCGCCGGCAGGATGCCGCCAAGGCCTGGTTTCGCCCCCTGGCTGAGTTTGAGTTCGACCATCCGTACCGTCGGCAGTGCCGCCTTGTCCCTGAACCGCGCCGGGTCGAAGTCGCCGTCCGGGGTGCGTGCCCCGAAGTAGCCGCTGCCGATCTCCCAGACGAGGTCGGCGCCGTGGCGCAGGTGGTGCTCGGTGAGGCCGCCTTCGCCGGTGTCATGGGCGAAACCGCCGGTGGCGGCGCCCCGGTTCATCGCCAGCACCGCGTTGGCCGACAGCGACCCGAAACTCATCGCGGAGACGTTCAGCAGCGCGATGTCGTACGGCTGCGTGCAGTCGGGGCCGCCGACCCGCACCCGTGGCGGTGGCGCGTCGGCGGCGACGTCCAGCGGTGCCGTCGAGTGTGGCAGGAACTCGTAGCCGACCGCGTTGACGTCCCGCTCGGTGCCGAACGCCTGATCGCTGTGAATACCCTTGGCCCGCTCGTACACGCTGGTGCGCACATCCCGGTCGAAGGGCGTGCCGTCGTAGTTTCGCTCGATGAAGTACTGCTGGATCTCGGGTCGGATGTGCTCGAGCGCGAACCGCAGATGCCCGGCGACCGGGTAGTTGCGCAGGATCGCGTGCCCCGACTGGAGCAGGTCGTAGGCGGCGAGTGCCAGGACGGCGACGAGCACGCCGACCGCGACCCACCACGGCGCGCTCCACAGCAGGGCGGCGCAGATCGCCCCCGTGAGGGCGACGAGCAGACCGGCAACCATGCCCACGGGGAACATCGCGTCTGTGGTCCTCTCCCTGCGGCGGCCTCCTCGATCGTGAAACCGTGCCGGGCGTGGGGACGGTGCGCTGACCGTACAGACCGCCGGTGCGGCTTCGCGTCGTGGCGATGGAAGCGACGCTATCTGGCGGCCTCGCTATCTGGCGGCCTCGGTTTCTGGCGGCCTCGGTGAGCAGGGCGCGCAGGACGGGACGGCGTCCTCGGGTGTGGCGACGGGCCACACCAGCACACCCCGCGCTGCCAGGCCATCCTGGTGCGATGCCTGGATGGTGGACCACGCGGCGCCGTAGGCGAGGCGCCGTGTGGTCCCGGTCATCGGTGCGGCGGCCCGGCGCAGTCACCCACACCGGCGACCGGCTGGCGAGGCCTTATGCGCCCGGAACGCGGTCCAGGAAACCGGTGACCGTGCGGATGCGGCCGTCCGTGGCGAAGGTGACGACATCAAAACCCGCCACCGGTGCCGAACCGTCCGTGCGGGAGACCAGTTCCCAGCCGAAGCGGGCGACCTGGTGATGGATGTCCGGCGAACCGGTCAGGCGGAACTCGTAACCGGTGAACTGCTGCTGGACGCCGCGGATCAGTGTGGCGAGTGCCTCGTGCCCGGTGACGTCGGAAAGGGGGTCGACGTAGGTCGCGTCCTCGGTGAGGGCGGCGGCCACCGCCTTGTCCAGAACGTCGCCGGTGGTGTTCCAGGCGGCGAGATAGCGCTCGACGGACTCGAGCTGGGACGGCGCTGACACAGTCTGCTGTTCTGCTGTCATGGGCACACTGTGTCGCGCCGCGCACAGGGTCGTCGATGACGTCGGAGGTCATCGACGACCCGCGGATCTCGCCGCCGGACAAGCGCCGGTCGTGGTCGTCGCGGTCTAGTCGCGGTCGGGCACCGGCTGCGGCGCCGGCGGTCCCACATAGCGGGCGGAAGGCCGGATGATGCGGGGATCAGCGGTCTGCTCGAGAACGTTCGCCGTCCAGCCGATCGTGCGGGCCACGGCGAAGGTCGGGGTGAACATGTCCCGGGCCAGACCGCACAGCTCCATCACCACGCCGGCGTAGAACTCGACGTTGGTGTGCAGCTCCCGCCCCGGTTTGAGTTCGGCCAGCAGCTCGACCACCCGCCGCTCGACCCGCACGGCGAAGGCGACCAGATCGCCGCCGAACTCCTCGGCCACCGCCCGCAACATCCGCGACCGGGGATCCTCCGTGCGGTACACCGCATGACCGAAACCCATGATCCGGTCGCCCGCGAGGACGTGCTCGCGAATCCAGGGATCGATCCGCTCGGGGCTGCCGATCGCGTCCAGGGTGTCCAGCGCCCGGCTCGGCGCTCCGCCGTGCAGCGGGCCCGACAGCGCGCCGATCGCGCCGACCACACAGGCCGTGAGATCCGCGCCGGTCGAGGCGATCACCCGGGCGGTGAACGTCGAGGCGTTGAAGCCATGGTCGATCGTGCAGATCAGGTACCGCTCGATCGCCCGGACCTGGGCCGCGGTCGGCTCCGCGCCCCGCAGCATCCACAGGTAGTTCGCGGCGAACGCCAGGTCGTCGCGAGGGGCCACCGGGGCCAGCCCGCGCCCAAGCCGGTGCAGGGCCGCGGCGAGTGTCGGCGTGACCGCCCCGACCACAAGCGCGTCGTCGAGGCGGCTGGCCGCGTCGGCGTCGTAGAGCGGCCGCATGCCGCGGGACGCGCCGACCAGGGACAGCGCCGTGCGCAGCCCGTCGAGCGGACCGCCCTGACGTCCGGCCCGTGCCAGGGTGGGCAGGACCTCGATGATCTCGGGTGGGAGGTGGCGCAGCGGGGCCACCCGGGCGGCGAACGCGGCCCGGGCCTGCTCGCTCGGCAGCTCACCGAACATCAACAGCTGCCACACGTCCTCCAGCCCGCGGCGCTCGGCCAGCTCGATCGCCGAGTACTGCCGGTAGTGGTAGAAGCCCTCGCGGCCACGGACGTCGCCGAGTTCCGTGCGGGTGACGACCAGCCCCTTCAACCCGGGCGGTGCCTCCGCCAACCCGGGCGGTGCCTCCGCGCCCGTCGCGCCCTTCGCCCTCGTTGTGATCACCATGATGATTGACCTCCTCGCCATCAACGATTGATCCAGTCATCCAGGAAGTCAACGTTGATTACAATCAACGTGAACCAGTACACTTGCCTCGGCTGGCGGGGAGGCGGGCGCTACGGGGATCTGGAGGGCTCTGGTGGAGGACGAGCGGGCACGGCTGACCTCGAGGGAGGTCGCCCAGCGACTCGGAGTCAAGATCGAGACGGTGTACGCCTACGCGAGCCGCGGCCTGCTGCACAGCCGGCGCGAACCCGGGCGGCGTGACAGCACCTTCGATCCCGCGGAGGTGGAGCGTCTGCGCGAAAGCGGGCGTGGCGGCCCCGGCCTCGCCGTCGGGTCCGCCCGGGTGCCCGGTGGGGGCGGGGTGGACGCGACGTCCGAGGGTGCGTCCGGGCTGCCGGCGGTGCGTACCCGGGTGACCGTCATCGAGGGTGGTCGGCTCTACTACCGGGGCGTCGACGCCGTCGATCTCGCGGCCCGGCACCGGTTCGAAGCGGTCGCCGGCTGGCTCTGGCAGGGACGGCTCGACCCGGTGGTGCCCTTCGTCGTGCCCGCCGAACTGGCCGCGGTGCTCGCACGGGTCGGTGCGCTCGTGCCGGCGCGCGCTCGGTTGACCGATCGGCTGCGGATCGCGGTGCCGCTCGCGGCGGCCAACGACCCGTTGCGCTTCGACCTGCGTGAGGAGAGCGTCCTGCTCACCGCCCGCACCCTCGTGGCGGCCCTCGTGGCGGCCGTGGCGCGGCCGTCGGTCGGAGCGACCGGCCCGTCCGGCGCGTCCGGCGCGTCCGGCCCGTCTGGCGACGAGCAGGGGCCGCTGGCGCGACGGCTGTGGTGGGGGCTCACCGGGTCAGCGGGTGATCAGGACGCGCTGGCCTGTCTGGACCAGGCCCTGGGGCTGCTCGCGGACCATGACCTGGCGGTGTCCACGTTCGCGGTACGGGTCGCGGCCTCGGCTCGAGCGGACCCGTACGCGGTGGTCGCCGCCGGTCTCGCCGCGCTCGACGGTCCGCTGCACGGCGGGGCGAGCAGGCTGGCCCACCGGATGATCAAAGAGGTGCTGGACGGGGACGACGCCGTCGGCGTGCTCTCCGAGCGGTTGCGCACGGGGCAGCCGGTGCCCGGATTCGGGCATCCCGCCTACCCCGAGGGTGATCCGCGAGCCCGGGCCCTGCTGCGGGCACTCAGCGCCGTGCCGGCGGCGCGGCAGGCATGCGCGGCCGCCCACGAACTGGTCCAGGCGGCCGGGCGGGAGCGTGCCCCGCACCCCAACATCGATCTGGCCCTGGCCGTGCTCACACTCGCCGCGGGGATGCCCGCCGATGCCGGCGAGGTGATCTTCGCGGTGGCGCGGTCCAGCGGATGGCTGGCGCACGCGCTGGAGGAGTACCAGGAACGCCCCCTTCGCCTTCGCCCGCGCGGCGTCTACGTGGGCCCACCGGTCATCCCGACACCCTGATCCCGCCCGTCCCGCGGGTCTCCCGCCCACGCCGCGGGTCTCCCGCGCGGACCGCCGTCCGGGGGTACCCGCCGCGGGTCAGGACGGGGCGGCGGCGAGCGGTGCGCGGTCATCCGGCCATACTGTGAGGTACTTCCGCACGTAAGACCCTTTTGTCATTTTTAGTCCGGCGCGCCACCGCGAGACGGTGGGCATCACGGAGGCCCCCATGCCCCTGTCCGCACGCCCGCGGCGGCTCGGTGTGTTCGCGACGGTCAGCGCGCTTGCGACAGTCAGTGCGCTGCTGGTCGCCCTGACCGCCTGTTCGGGATCGTCCAACGGTGACGGTGACCTGAACCTCGTGCATCAGGGTCGGCTGACGTTCGCGACGAGCGCGCCGATGGACACACCCTGGTTCGCCGACGGCCAGCCCACAAACGGCCGCGGATTCGAAAGCGCGCTTGCCTATGCCATCGCCGCGAAACTCGGCTTTTCCGCCGACCAGGTGCGGTGGACGACCGTGTCACGTAACGACGCGCTCGCTGCGGGCAAGAAGAACTTTGACATCGACATCGACCACGTGGCGATGAGCCCACAGCTTCGCGAGAACGTTGACCAGAGCGCCGGCTACTACACCGTCCCGCAGACGGTCGTAGCACTGAGGACCTCACGGATCGCGCAGGTGACCACCCTGGCCGGACTCCGGGACGCCAAGCTGGGGGTCCCGGCGACCGGGAACGGGCAGGCCACGATCACCAAGCTGATCGCACCCGTCCAGGAGCCCGCCGTGTTCACCGATACGAACGAGGCGGCCGAGGCGTTGGAAAACGGGCCAATCGATGGCATCGTCGTCGACTTCGTCACGGCTTTCGCGCTGACGCACACCCTGCCGAACGCGTTCATCCTCGGGCAGTTCTTCGGGGCGGAACCGATGGACCAGCTTGGCATGGTGTTCGAGAAGGGAAACCCGCTGGCGCAGAGCGTCAATGACGCGCTCGCTCGGTTGCGCGGATCGGGGGATCTGCTCAGAATCGCCGGCCAGTGGCTTGGGGCCGAAGCCGGAGCCCCCGCTCTCCAGTAGTTCGTCAGCCCAGGGGCGACCTCGGGCCAGACGCCTCGCGGCTGTGGGCGGGGCCGACAGGCGCAGAACCGTGCGTGATTTTTCCATCACTGTGGGCTGGCGGGTGGCGGGCGGGGAACGCTGCCGTGTCCCAGCGCTGGTGGTGATCGGGCCAGGGGTGAGACAGGATCGTGACAGGGGGCGGCCATGGCCGGGAGGTCCGGTCGGTGCCGCGGCAAAAATGTCGCCACTGCAATGTTGCGAAACGTCCGCCAAACCGTAACCATGTTGGCCCGTGATGACCTATGACGACGTACTGCAGGTAACGGATCCGGTCGAGCGGGCCAGGCTCGCCGATCAGATGATGTGGGCGGACCATCCCCGACGTTTGGAACTACGGACCGTACGCGGGATCGCACTGCGGGAGGCCCTCGACCGCGGACTTGATGCGCAGGACATTGCCAGTCGCCTCGTGGTCACGGTGGCGGATCTGGACTGGATGGCCGCCCCGGTATCGCCCGCTGCGGCCTGAACGGCGCGGTGGTCGGACAACGGCGTCCGTCCGCCCGACGCGGCTCGCGGGTTCGCCCGCGCGCGGAACGCACCTTTCGCACAGCTTTTCCAGCTGGATTTTTCCTGTGCCTTGTTTGATTTTTCTTACTTAGAGTAATAGTAGTGCCGTGTCTTCGGTTGTGGCTGGTGTGCTCTCGCGGCGATCCCGGCCTTCCCATGCCGGGCTGGCGTCGATCTTCGGTCTCGGGTTGCAGCTGGATTTCTAGCTCCCTGACCTGGACTTTTGCCCTTGTGTGCACTGGAGTGCATGCGTCGGGGCGGCTCGTCGGCTATCTCGGTGCGACGGGCCATCCATCCCCATCCTCAGTCGGGGCCCGCTTCCGCTCCCGAGATCAATCACTGAATGTGATGACTCTCCAGGGCATCGAGTGCGGACTGCTTCCAGCCGCCTGTCGTCCGGTCGAGGGGTGCCGCGCGGCTGCCGGCGCCGGCGCCGGCGCTGAGGGGCGAGGCCGCTTCCGATCGCTGGGTGAGTCGCCGGGGCGAGGATGTGATGTGAGCTCGCGGCCGGGGCAAGCCGGCGGGCTGGCTCCCGCGGGTGCTGTCACCGGCTGACGGTGCTGTTACCAGCTGACGGTGCTGTAGTCACGGCAGACGCGGGCCGCGGGCGGTGACCCTGGCTGCGACGGCCGGGTGCCGGGTGCCGGTGGGGCAGGGTCGGTCGGGTCGGGGGCCGGGTCTGGGGCGGAATGGGTGCGGTGGTGGCGCCCGGGTTGCTCTGGCCGGAGTGTTGGCATTGCGGGCGGGCATGTGGATGGTCTGCCGATACCGGGGCGCGGGGGTGGTCGGGTGGTGCTTCGCCCGGGTGGATCGATCGCCGATCGGTTCTGTGTCGAGAGAGGGGGGTGGAACCGGCCTGTCGACATCGTCAGGATAGTGCCGTCGAATGCGACTATCGAACATGTGATCGATATCATGGGCCCTGCTCCCATGCTCGCGGAAGTGGTCGTCAATGGGAGCCGAGTCGGGTCGGATGGTCGATGAACCCGCTTCGGCCGAGTCGCTGTCGGGCTGCGCGTCGGGCGGCGGTTCGGAGTCGGTGCACAGAGTGCTGGCGGGGCGGGTATGCTGAGTCCCCTTAGGTCGGGTCCGCTGTGTTGGTGGTGGAGTGGTACGGGCTGTCACGGCGGGGACAAAGTCTTTCTGGTGTTGCTGAGGTGAGTCGTGAGTACAGGTAAGGTTCTTCGGTTCGATCAGGTTCGTGGCTATGGTTTCATCGCCCCGAGCGACGGCGGCGACGATATCTTTCTCCACGCGAACGATCTGCTGGTGGAAAAGCATCTTGTCGTGCCGGGTGTCCTCATGGACTTCAAGGTGGAAGAAGGCGAACGCGGGCTGAAAGCCAGTGCGGCCCGCATCGTGGGCTCGGCGCCGGAGCCGTCCGTGTCCCCGATCGCGCCGGTGCGGGTTGTCTCGCACGCGGAGGACGCTGACGGGTTGTGTGACGTCCTGCCGGTCGGGGAGCTCACGCAGGAGGTCACCGAGACGCTGCTGCGGGTCGACCCGGCGTTGACGAGTACGCAGATCGTGCGGATTCGCGCCGAGCTCATTCGGATCGCGGAACGCTACGGCTGGGTCGAGAACTGATCCGGTCGCCGCGTTGGCGGCACGGTCAGAGCAGGGCCGTGCCGCTCAGGCAGGTGATGGTCGCACCCGCCACCCAGACGGTCCCGTCGGGGTCCACGGTGATCCGTACCCGTCCGGCGCGCTGAAGGGCCGCACCCTGGCTGACGGTGTAGGGCGGGTGGGCCCGTCCGGTGGCGATCAGCCACTGGGCGACGGAGGCGTTCAGGCTGCCGGTCACCGGGTCCTCCACGGTGACGCCGCCGCCGCCCAGGAAGGCGCGGACCTCGAAGGCGGTGGGTGAACCCGGCGGCCAGGGTCCGACCACACCGATCCTCCCGTCGACATCACGGGGCCGTAGGGCGAGGACCGCCTCGGCGCTGTCGAGCAGGACCGCGATCCAGCCCGGTCCGTTGTCCGCCCAGGCGGCGTCGACGATCTCGTCCGGGGGGATACCCAGCATCGTCGCGAGCCCCGCGAGCAGGCCCGGGTCGACGGGTCCGGTGCGGCGCGGCGGTGGTGCGGCGAAGGCCAGTCCGTCCGGGGTGCGGCGCAGTGGGATGAGTCCGGCGGCGCATTCCTGACTGAAGCGCGTCCGGCTGGCCGCGTCAGCCTGGGTCTCGAGCCAGGCGTGGCAGGTCCCGAGGGTGGGATGGCCGGCGAAGGGCAGCTCCGTCGACGCGGTGAAGATCCGCACCCGGTAGTCCGCCGCGGGCGAGGTCGGGGGCAGGACGAAGGTCGTCTCCGCCAGATTGGTCCAGCGGGCGAAGGCCTGCATGGTCGCGGTGTCCAGGCCGGTCGCGTCCAGAACCACGGCCACGGGATTGCCCAGCAACGGCGTCGTGGTGAAGACGTCCACCTGACGAAACGGCCGCGCCGTCGGCGTGCGGGTCGGTTCCTGCGCGCTGACGGCGGACTGGCCGGGTGGTGCCGGGGCGGGGTGGTCGCCGTCCACATCCGTCATGGTTAGCAGCGTAACCAGGGCTGAGCACGGTGGGTGTCGATACCGGCCAGCCGGTCACCCGCGCGGCTGGCGGTGCGCCGCGCCACGCCACGCCACGCCGGGGCACACACCAGCGTCACCTTCGTTCGCCGCGAGGGGCCGCGCTGTTACTGTCCGCCACCATTACGTGCTGGCAGTGATGGGGTGGAGGGTCGCGGGTGCGCGCTCGGAGGTTGGTCGCGTCGGCGGTGGGCGCGCTGGCGCTCGTGTTCGGCGGGGCGACGACGGTTCAGGCGGCATCGCCGCCGCTGGTCACCGGAGTGCCGGCGCCGCAGGTGCGTCCGCCCACGGTGTCGCTGGACACCTGCTCCACGCAGCTCTACCAGCAGGACGCGCGGCTGGGGCCGGCGAACCTGCCGCTGCTCGGCGAGGTCGGGCATCAGCTCTACTTCTGGTCGCGCACCGGGGATTTCCCGCAACAGCGATTCCTGCAGGTCTTCTGGGACCCGGCGTTCGCCGGCTGGCGCTACCCACCGCAGGACGGCTTCGTCCTGCGGCCGGACGGCTCGCCGGTGAAGGCTGTGACCGTCCTCGCCCCGGGGTCGGACGTCGACCGCTACGGCGCCGAAGGCGGCCGCTATCTGGCGCCCGCGCACACCCCTTACCGTGAGCGTTCGATCCCACCGTCGAGCCTGGTGGACAGCCCAGCGGCCGGCTGCGACTACCACGAGTACCGGATCCTGCGGCCATTCGCCGTCTACGGCGGCCCGATCGCGGGCTGGTTCGGGCAGCCCGGCGGCGGACTTCAGTACCAGCTGGACGGGACCCTCATTCCCGGTGCGCCGGCGCGGGTGGACGTCTCCTGGTTGCTCGTCCACGGCTTTCTGTACCGGGAGCGCTGACAAGCTCCGGTGGATGTTGTGAACACCTTCGGCGGATGCCGGGAAGACCGGCGATGGCTGACGGATGCTGTGGCCGTCCTGGCCGGAGGTGGCCGGTCGAGATGTGGATTGCTGGTCCGAACGTTCGGAGCCTGTGCTAGCTTCAACCCGCATCTGCGGATTAGATGTCGGCCTTCAATCCGCAGGTGCTGGCTGGTAGCCGAGAGTGCGGCCCAGTGATCGGCGACAGTGGCCAGAGGCCGGGGCTGTGGGACGAGAGACATCGAGCAGGTACACACCGAGCACGTCGGTGAGATGAACCGGCGCGGCGACGCCACGTCCGGGGGCGGCCACCGCGCGGTGCTGTGGCTGCTGCTCGGCGTTGTGCTGCTGTCGTCGTCGGCGTTCGGGGTGCTGCTGCTGCTCGGCCCGTTCGTGAAGACGGTCGGTGGCACCGAGCGGACCTACGGGGCGTTGTGCGCGGCGGCGGCGATCCCCACCGCGATCGCCCTCGCACTGCTGCTGCGCCATCCGCGGGCGGTGGCACCGAACCTGCTGCTCGGCGGATCATGCCTGGTGTACACGGCGGCCGCTGTGCTCGCGGCCAGCGTGCACTCCCAGGGGCCGGCGCTGGTGGTCGCCGCGATCGTGCTGGGCACCGCCTGGGCGGTCACCTACACGGCCGCCCCGATGATCGCCTCCGAGCTGTCCGACGACCGTAACCGCGCCACGCTGATCGGCTACGCCACCGGGACCATCCAGGCCGGTTTCGGTATCGGGCCGGTGCTCGGGAGCGGGCTGCGCGACGCGGGCCTGTCCTACCAGCATGTCTTCCTGGTCGGTGCGGGCCTGGCGCTGGGGGCCGCGGTGCTGGTCGTCCCGCTGACGGTGCAGCTGCGCCGGCTGGCGGCGGCGAACGCGGCCCGGGCCACGGCCGCGCCAGCGGTGTCTACATCCGGGTCGCAGCCAGCGCGGGCGGGGGGCACACCGGCCGGCGACGACGGTGGTGCTGGCAGGGACGTGCGGCGGATGCTGCGCTCGCCGAGCGTCGTGCCGCTGACGATGGTGCTGCTCAGCGCCTGCGTGTTCACCACGATGAACAGCTTCCAGACCACGTTCGCCGACAGCCGGCACCTCGACTTCGACGTGTTCTACGTGACCTACACGATCGCCGTCATCGCGGTCCGGCTGGGCCTGGCGCGGAGGCTCTCCGACAGCGCGTCCGACCGGGTCGTCGCCCTGACCACCCTCGGGATGACAGCAGCCTCGGTCGCCTTCGTGTTCGTGGGGTCCAGCCCGGTGCTGTACTGCCTCGCCTCGCTGCTGCTTGGCTGCACCTACGGTCTGGGGCTGCCGGCCTTCCAGGCCCGCGCGGTCAACCTGGCCGGCCCGGCCGAACGGGTGCGGATGCTGCCGATGGCCGGGCTGCTGTTCGAGGTCGCGATCCTCGCGTTCCCGATCGTCGCTGGCGCGGTGGTGGACAGCCACGGTTACCGCGGGCTGTTCGTGTTGCTCATCGGGATCACCAGCGTGGTGACCGTGCTCGGCCAGGTGCGCGGTCAGGCCCGCGGTCAGGCGCGGCCTCCGGCCGTCGGTGCGTCGGCGCCGGATCAGCCACCGCGGCCCGCGGCCGATCCGGCGGCCCCGGTCAGCCAACCGGCCGGCGCGCCCCGGAACTGACGGGAAGGACGGGCAGGTGTACTTCAGCGCGGACTACGCCCAGGCACGGCGTCGTTTTCTGGACGCGGCCGTCGAGCGCGGCGCGCAGCTCGCGTCCAGCACGTTGGACGGGCCGCTCGGCCCGTCCGGCGAGGCGCTGACCACCGACGTCGCCCGGATCGGCGCCGCCACGGGGCCGGCGGTGCTGGTCCTGGTCAGCGGGACGCACGGCATCGAGGGGTTCGCCGGGTCCGCCTGCCAGCTGCGTGTGCTGCGGGAGACGGCCTGGACGGACCTGCCGATCGTGTTCGTCCACGCGCTCAACCCGTTCGGCTTCGCCCACCGCCGCCGGGTCAACGAGGACAACGTCGACATCAACCGCAACTTCATCGACCACGACCAGCCGCCGGCGCCTCGCGGTTACGGTGAGCTGCACGACGCCCTGCTGCCAGGCGACTGGGAGGGCCCCGCCCACGCCGCGGCCGACACCGCCCTGTTCGCCCACGCCGACCGGCTTGGCCTGCGCGAGGTGCAGCAGCGGATCACCGGCGGCCAGTACACCCATCCGGACGGTCTCTTCTACGGTGGCTCGGCGCCGAGCTGGTCCCACCGCACCTGGCACTCCACCATCGGTACCTTCCTCACCGGCTACGAACGGGTCGCCTACATCGACCTGCACAGCGGCCTCGGTGCCCGCGGCGCCGCCGAGCCGATCTTTCGCGGCGGCCCCGATCCGGACGCTCCGCGCCGCGCCCGCGCCTGGTTCGGTGACGTCCTCACCGACTCCGAGGAGGGCACGTCCAGCTCCACGCCGATCGGCGGCAACTCCGCCCGTGCCCTGGTGGCACAACTCGGTGACCGGCCGTCCGGCGCCCCCGAGATCACCGCCATCACCTGCGAGTTCGGCACCCAGGACGGCCTGACGGTGCTGCGTGCCCTCCAGGGGGACAACTGGCTGTGGCAGCAGCGCGGCCCGGTCGAGGAAGCCGGGCGCGCCCACATCGGCGACCTGATGCGGGCCGCCTTCAACCCGGACGACGCCCAGTGGCGCACCGACGTCCTCGACCACGGCCTGGACGTCATCACCCGCGCCGCCACCGGTGTGCGCGCCGCCGCCGACCTCCGCCGCTGACCGCTCCGGTCGGCGTCAGCGCGCGGACCGCCGGTAGGTCGGACGGTCCGCGCACGGTCCCGGCGGTGGGGTGCTGGTCAGGGTGCGGGTGGCGGGGCGCCGGCGGTGGCGAGCGGGGACGGTCGGAAGACGGCGTCGTGCGCGGCGCGGGCGACGGCGGGGGCGTCCTCGGCGGTGACGAGCCGGTGTTCGAGTCGGCCGTCCGGGAACAGCGTGGTGACCAGACGTAGCTCGGGGCACGGCCGCAGGCCGCGGCCCCGCAGATCCCGGACCGTGTCGGCGAGGACCAGCGACGACCTGTCGGGCTGGACGACGACGGCGTCCGAACCCTGCGCGGTGAGTTCGACGCAGAGGTCGTGGACGAGCGAGGCGGCGCCGGTCCAGACCGCACCGTGGGTGTGGACGAGCACGGCCGCCGCGCTGGTGGCGGCCGTACCCACGATCGAATGGACTCGGCCCTCGGGCAACAGCGAGCGGCAGTGGATCTCCACCTGGTGGCGGCGGGCCCAGTCGACGGCGCTGTGGTGCAGGACCTTGGCGCCGTGGCGGGACATCGTGATCATCGTGTCGTGGTCGACGGTGGCCAGGGTGCGGGCGGTGGGAACCAGACGGGGGTCGGCGGTGCAGATACCGGGGGAGTCGGAGAAGATCTCGCAGGCCGGGGTGCCGAGTGCGATGGCGGCGGCGATCGCGGACAGGTCCGAGCTGTTGCGGCCGAGCATCACCGGGTGGCCGGTGGCATCCAGGGCCTGCCCACCGGGGACGACCAGCACCGTCCCGGCAGGCTGGCCGGCCAGGCGCGCGGTGAGCGCGGACGGGTCGATGGCCCGCAACTCGGCGCTGTGCGGCTCGCCGGCGCCGAGCAGGCCCGTGTCGGCGGGGCCCAGCGGCAGTGCGGTGAGGCCCGCGTCGCGCAGCGCGGCGGTCATCACCGCGACGTTGACGGTCTCACCGGTCATGAGGGCCGCGGCGAGCAGTTCCCGGTCGGGGTCGGGGCTCACGGCCCGCACCGCGTTCGAGAGCCGATCGGTCTCCCCGGCGACCGCGCTGACCACGACGACCGCCCGCCCCCGGCCGGACGTGCCGGCCGGATCGCCGGTGGTGTCGTCGAAGGCGGCTGGGCCCCCCGTGCGCAGCCGCTCGGCGATGTAGGTGGCGATCCGGCGGTGCGCGCCGGGGGCGGCGAACGCCGCCCCGCCGAACTTCAGCACGAGCGCCTCGGCCGAGGCCGACTCGTCCCCGAGGTCCGATGCGGCCGTCAGCTCAGTGGCCAGCTCAGTGTTCAGCGCCACCAGGGCATCCCGGCGGCGAGGGCGACGATCTGCAGGGCGTTCAGGGCGGCGCCGACGGTCAGGTTGTCGGCGACGACCCACATCCACAGGGCGTGCGGGTCATCGGGGTCGGAGCGGACCCGCCCGACGTGCACGAGGCGGCGTTCGGTCGGCGAGGAGCACACGAACCGTGGCATCGGATAGGCATCCGCGGGGCTGCCCGCGGGCTCGGGATCGCCGTAGACGCGCAGGTCCGGCGCGGCGCGCAGGGCGCCACGGGCGTCCTCGGGGCGGACGGGGGCGGTGAAGGTGACGTGCACGGCCTCGGAATGGCCGTTGATGACGGCGACCCGCACCGCGGTCGCGGCGACCCGCAGACCCGGCAGATCCATGATCTTGCGGGGTTCGCGGCGCAGTTTGCGTTCCTCGTGGGAATGGCCGTCGTCGTCGCGCAGGCCGATCTCGGGGATCAGGTTGAACGCGAGCGGCGGGCCGAACCTGCCGGCGGTGGTGTCCGCGGGGTCGGCGCCGTCGAGCAGGCCGCGGGTGGTGTCGGCGAGCTGTTCCAGGCCGCGCAGCCCGCCGCCGGACGCCGACTGGTAGCTGGACACGATCACCCGGTCGATCTCGCCGATGTCGCGCAACGGATGCAGCGCCCGCACCAGCTGGATCGTCGAGCAGTTCGGGTTGGCCACGATTCCGCGGGCCGGCCGGGTGGCCAGGGCCTGCGGGTTGACCTGCGGGACGACGAGCGGCACGTCGTCGTCCATCCGAAAGGCCGAGCTGTTGTCGACGACGAGCGCACCGGCCGCGGCGACGATCGGGCCGTAGGCGGTGCTGATCGGGGCGCCGGCGCTGAACACGGCGACGTCCACCGTGGACGGGTCGAACTCCTCGAGCGCGACCACCGGTTCGACCTTCAGGTTCAGGCCGAGTTCCGCGCCGAGGTCGCGCCCGGCCGACCCGCCCGAGGCCACCGGCACCACCCGGTCGACCCCGGGTACCAGGCCCGAGTCCAACAGGGTCAGGCACTCCCGGCCGACGACTCCGGTCGCGCCGATGACGGCGATGTTCACGTGCGATTCCCCCTGGTAGATCGATGACGAGGTGCTGTGCTGTGGTGCTGTGACGCGCGGCCGCTCAGGCGGAGGCGTCGGTGTCGGTCTCGACGGCCTTCTCGTCGGCGAAGTTGGCGTCGAGGTCGACCCAGCCGCCGTCGACGAAGAGGACCTCGCCGTTGACGTAGCTCGCGGCGTCCGAGGCGAGGAACACGGCGGGGCCGGCGATCTCGGCGGGCTTCGCCCAGCGGCGCAGCGCCACCTTCTCCGAGTAGGCGTCCGCCCAGGCCGAGGACGAACGGATCGGCACGGTCAGCGCCGTCTCGACCGGGCCGGGGGCGATCGCGTTGACCCGGACCCCCATGGGCCCGAGTTCGGCGCCGAAGACCCGCACCATCTGGGCGAGCGCGGCCTTGGTGCCCGCGTAGATGACCTGACCGGGTTCGACGGCGCGGCTGGAGATCGACGAGATGACGATGATGCTGCCGCTGCCCTGCACGGCCATGATCCGTCCGGCGCCGCGCAGGACGTTGAAGGAGCCGCGCAGGTTGACGTCGGTGACGGCGGTGTACTCGTCGTCGGTGTAGTCGATGAGCGGCTTGCGGATGTTGATGCCGGGGGTGCCGACGGCGATGTCGAGCCGCCCGTGCTCGGCGGCGACGCCGGTCAGCAGCGTGTCGACATCGGCGGAGAGCCGGACGTCCGTGGTGGTCGCCTTCGCGGTGCCACCGGCGGCGACGATGGTGGCGGCGGTCTCCTCGACACCTGCGGTGTCGATGTCACCGCAGTCGACGGTGGCGCCCTGGGCGGCCAGGCTGATCGCGATCGCACGGCCGATACCGGACGCGGCGCCGATGACCACCGCGACCTTGCCTGTCAGATCCAGCACCTGTGCTCCTGTGTCCTGGGACCCCACCGCGTTGTTGGGCGACGGCGGTGGGGTCGGGGTGGGTGAAAGAAGAACCGGCCAGTGTTCGGGGCGGTTACGCGGAGCGGGCGGAGGCACGCGTGGACCGGTGGTTCTGGTCGGTCCGGCGGACGAAGTTCGCCATGATCGCCTCGACGGTCTCCGCGGGAATGCGCACCACGCACAGAATGCGGTCGCCGGGCTCGGTGTGCCGTTCGAAATGGGCGTTGACCCGGGCGTCGTCGCAGCGTGGACGGGTGCGGTACAGGTCGCGGGGCACGCCGATGCCGGTGAGGCGCCCGCTGGAGGCAGCGAAGGGCGCGTGCGGGGCGAGAGCGGCCGCGATCTCGCGGGCCAGCGCCATGACCCGCGGTTCGCGGCCGCCCGCGCCCTCCCCCCCACCATGGCCAGCGCCGCCCGTCGCCACCGCACCCCCCGCCCGGGCCGTATCTGTCTCCGGAGCCGTATCTGTCTCCGGGGCCGCACCTGTCTCCGGATACAGGGCGGCGCCGGGCAGTTCGCCGTAGGAGCGCATCGCGCAGTAGGCGACGGGGTTGTAGGTGCGCAGCGCCGCCAGGTAGGGGAAACCACCGGTGACGATGACCTCCTCGAGCAGCGCCAGCCAGCTGGTGGCGAACACCTGGCCGCCGCGCAGCCGGGCGCCGACGAACTGGATGCCGATGTGCAGGAACGGCTGGCCGGACGCGGTGGCCGCCCAGCTCGCACCGAGCGCCGACACGGGTGCGCCGCTGTCGCGTTCGACGCCGACGACCAGATGCTGCGCCTCGCGCAACAGGTCTGGCCGGGCCTCGAACAGGGCGTCCATCCGCAGGTCGGGCAGGGCGGCGGTCAGGCCCGCCCGCAACCAGTGATGCTCGGCCTCGCTGAGCGGGTCGGTGTCGCGGGAGAACCGCACGACGTTGTACGCCGACGCCTGGCCGGTGGGGGGCTCGTCGAGACGGGGCATGACGGTCCGCGACGACGGTAAGTCGGGCATCGTGGCCTGACCGGCCGCCGCGCTCAGGCGAACCGACCGGCGAGCGAGCCGGCGGCCTCGAAGGAGTTCTTCGCCGGGGCGACCACGGCCTGGTAGAGCTCGAGGAAGTAGGCCACCCACAGGTTCGCGACGATCCTCATGTGCTGAATGACCTTCGCCTCGTCCTCGGTGGAGGACACCAGTGAGGTGAGCACACCCCAGACGAAGTCGGCGTGCTCGTCGTCGATGTCGGTACCGACGTGGCGGCGGGCGCCGGCGACCTTCTCCCGGCCGAGCTTCTCCTCGAGGTTCTTCACCCAGGACGGCTGCGTCTTGGTGGTCGTGTACTCGACGAAGTACACGCTGCACAGCAACGCCAGCGGGGTGCCCTCGAACTCCATGCCGTACTGCAGGTAGCCGGTGAGCAGCTTGGTGGCCTGGAACGGGTCGGTGGAGTAGATCTCGTCCTTGGTGACACCGATGCGACCGAGGTCGCCGGCGAACCACTCGTCGTGGAGCATCTCGTCCTCGACGTAGTGGGCCCAGGCGGCACCGCGGACCGGGTCACGCTTGGTGAAGTAGTTGATGGCCAGCGCGTCGATGGTGCGCTTGCGGCGCAGGCGCAGGATGGTCTCGATGTTGTGGCGCTTGTAGTACTCGAGGTTGAGCTCCTCGCCGCGGGCCTGGTGGTCCGCGTAGGGGATCTCGGCGTAGAACTTGTTGATCATGGCGTCGAGCAGGTCGTCGACCTGCGTGCGCAGCGCACCGAGATCGGCGGTGCGGGCGGCGGCGGCCGCCCGCGGGTCTCCGTACCAGCTGCGCGGGTCGTCGGTCATCGCGAGGGGCTCCTTCCGGGCGGGACGGTGACAGGTAGGCGGTTCAGCAGCCGCAGGTGGGGGTGCGGCGCCGGTTGAGCCGCCGGACGGGCGTCGATCCGGGGGCGGGCGCGGCGCAGACCGGGGCCTCGGGGCCGGCGATCCGGGCGCCGGTGGCCGCATCGGTGATCACCGTGTTGGCGCAGGTGAAGGTGAGCGCGTACCGGGTCGTCGGGGTGAGGCCGAAGCCGAGGTGGACGGTGCCGTCGGCGCCGCCGAACATCTCGTTGAGGCCACAGTTGCCGGGCTGCTGGACGAGTTCGGGGTTCAGGCCGATGCCGAATTCCCAGACGATCCGATAGGACTCGTCGGCGGCGTAGAGCTTGCCGAGGGCGTCGACGGCACGTTGCCCGGCCGGGTCGATGGCGCGTACGTCGGTGACCGCACCGTCGGCGAGGTCGAGCACGATCGTCGCGTCGCGCAGCACGTCGAGGTCGGCGAACAGCTCCGCCTGTTCGCGCAGGACCGCCGGGTCGTCACCGCGGTGCACGATCGGCGCGCCGCGCAGGGCGATGCTGCCGCGCAGGGCGAGCCGGCTGGACGCGTCGAAGCGGTAAAGTCCGGTCGGCGCGGCGCTGGCCTCCCCGGACGGCGCGATCTGCTGCTCGCCCGGACCGAGCACCCCGGCCTGCTGGTTCCACTCGTAGTCACCCGAGATGCACAGGCGGGCGGAGGCGTGGCCGGCGTGGTCGGCCAGCAGGACCTCGTCCGCGTCGCCGAGGGCCTCGAACAGCCGGTCGGCGCGAGCCTCGAGCGCGCCGCTGTCGGTGCGCTGCACGACGTCGAGGAAGTAGGCGATGTGCGCGTCGGTGACCGGGGTGGAACCGCAGGGCATCGCCGCCAGACGCCGCCCCGGCCCGATCTCGTCGGGTTCGGGGGAGACCAGGAAACGGTCGGGGCAGACGACGAACACGTCGGCCTCGGCGGGCATCCCCGGCGCGCGCAGGGCGTCGGCCAGGCTCTGGTCGGCCTCGATCGTGCGGTGCACGACCTCGCGGTAACGCTCGCTTGTGGCCACGGCGAAGTCGGCGGCCCGGTCGGCCTGGGTGAGCAGGCAGAACGTGTTGTGGGGGCCGGGGAACTCCCGATGGGAGTCGGGACGCACGACGAACTGTGCCATGGGGACCACCAGGATGCGCGATGCGACGGAGAACGGGATGGCAGGTGACGGGTGGCATTGACGCGTGGCGGGACGACCGGAGGGGACGCGGTGAACATTCCTGGGACTCGGGGCGCAACGCTGCGCCGTGGGCCCCCCCTACGGGGGGGGGTACCCCGGGCAGGAAAACCCACCCCAACCCCCCGCCGCA
>NZ_JALKFT010000007.1:0-35937 GCF_023242945.1 Frankia umida | reverse complement strand
GGCCGGGGTTAAACATCCGGGGCCCGGGGGCCCCACCGCGGGGGGGGCCCCCCCGAGTCGGGGTGGGCTAACCCGGTCCAGTCAACCCACCCCTACCCCGCGGCATCTCAGCCGAGGAGGGTGCCCAGGTAGCGGTCGTTCTTCTTCACCTGGATCTTCTTCTGCGCGACCTTCTCCACAGTGATCACCTCCTTCCGTTCATCCACGGTAGTGCGGTGAGAGACGAGGAAAACCTCGCCCCGACCGGTCAGGTGGCCAGACCAACCGGACTTCTTGGGGGTGCCGCCGAGGATGTGGCATCGGTCGGCGTGCCGAGCATGACGTCGCCCTGGTCGTTACGGACGACGGTTCCCGGGGAAATGATGTCGAGGTGGTACTGCGTGAACGGCGTGAGCCCGATCCCCCAGTGGAGGCAGCCCTGGGTTCCGCCGTAGACCTCGTTCATCGCGTGATTACCGGGAAGAATGTTCAGGGTGGTGTTCAGCGCGTGGCCGATCTCCCAGACCAGTCGGTATCGGGAGTCTACCGTGAAGAGCGCCTCGAACATTTCCAGAATAACATGCCCACCCGGGTCCGGGGAAGACATTTCTGTGATGAGTCCGTTTTCCACGTGGGCGATCACGGCGTACTCGCGCATCGGCCAGAACTTGCCGTGAATACGCTCCTGGTCGTTCCGGGAGAACGAAGGGGTGCCCGAGTGCAGGATCGGGTACCCCTGAAAGACGATATCGCCGTCGAGCGGCAGGCGCAGGTAGTCCTCAAAAGACCGGATCTCGATCGGCAGTACGCTGATCTCACCGGCGGGCACGATCTGCTGCTCGCCCCAGCCGACCAGACCGGCCTGCTGGTTCCAGACCAGCTCCCGGTCGAACAGGCGCAGCACCGCCACGGTGCCGTACCGGTCGTCACGGTACTCCAGGGACTCACCGCGTTCGGCGAGCTCGAAGAAGCGGTCGGAGAACTCCTCCTGGGCCTGCGGGTCGGTCGCTTCGACGCAGGTCAGGAAGTGTTTCAGGGTTTCGAGGTCGGTCGGGGTGGAGTTGCAGGCCATGCCGAGCAGCTTGCGTCGCGGGCCGAGCACGTCCACCGGCGGTGACTGGAAGAAGGCCTCGGGCGACATGACCAGCACGTGCGCCTGCTCGGGTACCTCCTCGCGCATGAGACGGGCGAACTCGTCCTCACCACCGCGGAAGTCGATGATGCGATAGTCCACGTAGGCGGCGTCCCGGACGAGGCGGACCCTGTCCATGAGACTGGCATTGGTCACGAGACAGAAAACCGTACCGGCGGGATCGCCGAACTGGCGTATCCGGGACGGATCAACGACGATCTCGGACGAGGTCATCTCTTCTCCAGTGCACTTCGCAGCGTGCGGTGAACAGAGTGAACCAGATGTGCTGTCGGGTCCGGTGCGAGCGCGGTCACGGTGTTGTGCCAAGCAGGGCGGAAATGCCGTCCGACGCGCAGGAGTGCTGGGCTGTCGGGGTGCTCCGGGGTCGCACTTGTTCGCGAACCGCGCTGACCGGTGAACCGTACTGACAGGCACACCACGCGCGGCCGGTGAACCAGGTTCGACTGGTGCGGCATGCTCGGCTGGTGAATCGCGCTGATCCGTGAACCGGTACGGACCCTCTGGAAAAAACTATAACGTGGTCTGGATTCCGGTGGAAGCGGTTTCGGGAAATCAATCGGAGTTACTTTGCGATGACCGTCGTGAACTGTTGGTCGCGACCATTCGTCGGCCGGGAACGGCACATGCGTCGGTCGGCATTGACCGCACCGCGGTGAATGGCCAGGTGGCCGCGAACGGCGGGGGCACGGCCGCCGGGCCCGGTACTGTGCCTGCCGGGCGGCGGCTGGGAGCACCGCCGGGCCCGGGCCGTCCCGCGGGACTCAATCCCCGCTCCGCGCGACCGAGCCGGGGCCCAGGCCGGAGCCGGGGCCCGCGCCGGACGGGCGCACCATGCCCGACGGGCTGGTGGGGATCGGGACACAGGTACGGATGTCGCGCCGGCCGTGGCCGGGCGGCAGGGTCACGCCGGTGACGTGCACGGGGACGCCGTACAGGTCGCTGAGCCGTTCGCCGGTGACGACATCGTCGGGATGACCGTCCGCGATGACCACCCCGTCGCGCATCAGCACCGCCCGGTTGGAGTACGTCAGGGCATGTGAGGGCTGGTGGGTGGTCATGATGATGCAGTGCCCCTCGCGGGCCAGTTCCGCGACGACGAGCAGGGTACGGACCTCGTTGCCGTAGTCCAGGGCGGCGGTCGGTTCGTCGAGGATGAGGATCCCGGCCTGCTGCACCAGCGCCCGAGCGAGCAGGACGAGCTGACGTTCGCCGCCGGAGAGAGCGGCGAAGGATCGTTCGGCCAGGCGTCCGATGCCGAGCCGTTCGAGCTGCTCCAGAGCCCGGCGGCGGTCGGTGACACCCGGTGCCTCGAGCAGCCCCAGGTGGGGGGTGCGGCCCATGACGGCGATGTCGAGCGCGGTGAACGGGAACGGCGACGAGGTGGACTGCGGCACGTAGGCGACCCGACGGGCGAGTTCACGCGGGGTGAACTCGCTGATATCGCGTCCGCCGATGCGCACGACGCCGCTCTGCGGGCGCAGCAGGCCCAGCAGGCAGCGCAACAACGTCGTCTTACCGGCGCCGTTGGGTCCGAGCAGGCAGCACACCTCGGCGGAGTCCACCGACAGGGACACGTCGACGATCCGGTGACCGTGCCGTCCGTACCCGAACGACAGGCCGCTGACCTCGACCTGCGGCGCCGAGGCGGCCGAGGTGGCCGAGGCGGCCGAGGCGGCCGACGGCGCGGCCGAGGCGACCCCCGGTGACGGCGACGGCACGGATGATTCCGGCGCCGCGGGCGTCACACTGGTCGCGTTCTCCGCTCCGGTCACAGCCATTGGCGTCCCGCCTTCGCGAGCAGTCCGACGAAGAACGGTGCGCCGATGAGTGCGGTCAGGATGCCCAGCGGCAGGTCGAGCGAGGTCGCGGTGCGGGCGACGTCGTCCACGGCCAGCAGGTAGGCGGCGCCGATGATGGCCGCGACCGGCAGCAGCCGGTTGAACGACGGTCCGACGACGAAGCGGGCCAGATGCGGAACGACCAGTCCCACCCAGCCGATGATGCCGGCGACGCTGACCGCGGTCGCGGTCATCAGGGTGGACGCACCGATGGTCAGCGTCCAGATCCGGGCCCGGTTGACGCCGAGCGAACGCGCCTCGTCGTCCCCGGTGGCGAGCACCGTCAGCTGCCAGCGCACCGCGTACAGGACGACCAGGCACACCGCGACGATGATCGCGGGCACGATCAGGCTGTGCATGCTGGCCCGGGCGAGGCTGCCGAACAACCAGAAGGTGATCTCCGGCAGGGTCGTCTCCGGGTTCGCGAAGTACTGCACGCTGGAGATCAACGCGTTGAACATCGCACCGATGATGATGCCGCCGAGGACCAGAATGATCAGCGAGCCGCGGCCGACGAACCGGGCGATGGCCATCGACAGCGCCGCTGCCGTCAGCCCGCAGGCGAACGAGATGATCTGCAACAGCGACGTGTCCAGACCGATCAGGATCGACACGGACGCGCCGAACCCGGCTCCCGCGGCCACCCCGAGGATCTCCGGGGAGACCAGCGGGTTGCGGAACATCGTCTGGTACGCGGCGCCGGATGACGCCAGCGCCGTACCCACCAGCAGCGCGGCGAGGATGCGCGGCATCCGGATGTCCATGACGACGGCCCGGTCCTGGCCGCCGACCGCGTCGCCGATGCCGAACAGCTCGTGGCCGAGGACCCGCAGCACCGTCCACGGGCTGAGGGTGAACCGTCCGAGCCCGAACGAGACCACCACCAGCACGATCAGCACCACACCGAGCGTGACGACCCGCATGTGGTCACCGATGGTGAGTCGCACCCTGGCGGTGGCCCGCTCGCGTCGTCCCTTCGCCGGAGCGGCTTCGGTCGCGGTGTCGGTCGCGGCGGTCAGATCCGCACCGGTGGAAGGGTTCGTGTCAGCGGGGGCGTCGGTGCTGATGTCGGCGTCAGTGACGATGTCAGTGATCTCCGATGGCGCGGTGGCGGTGGCGGTGGCGGTGGCGGTGGCGGCCGAGGGCGGGGCGGGGCGGTTCATGACATCGCCCGGAAGGTCGCGGGCTGGGCGAGCAGCGGGACGACCTTGCCGGCGAACATCCGCACGGTGCTCTGCTGCATCGCCAGCGACGCGGTGCCGCTGAACGACGGACGTAGGTTGATCCGTTCCACGCCGAGCGAGTCGCGCAGGAGCGCCATCCGACGGGCGACGGTGGTGGGGCTACCGATCACCGCGGTGTCCTCCTGGAACCGGGACGGATCGAAGTCGCTGTCGCCGACGATCTGGTGGCCGTGCTCGTCCCCACCGAGGGCGGCCAGGCGCCTGGTGAGGCGCACGACGATCGGGGTGGCCCGCTCCCGGGCGGCCTCGTCGCTCTCGGCGACCAGGCAGAACCGTTCGATCCGGATGTCGCTGGCCTGCCCACCGTGCGCGGTGTAGAGCGCGACGCAGGTGGCGATCGACGCGGTCGTCGTCACCGCGGGCAGGACCAGCCGGTGGCGGCGGGTGGCCGCCCAGATGATCGACTCCTGCGAGCGTGGGGAGATCTCGATCGGTGGGTGCGGCTGCTGCAGCGGGATCGGGCCGACCCGGTACTGCGTGCCGTCGGCGGCGCTGCGGGTCCGGCCGCGCCAGTAGCCGAGCAGCGTGTCGAGGGCCTCGGGCAGATCGGCGGCGGCCGGCTCCGTGCCGCCGCGGTAGGCGGCGGCGTAGGCGTCCACCGGCCAGCCGATGCCGAGGATGACCCGACCGCCGCTGAGGTGGTCCAGGGTGGCGAGGTCGGCGGCGAGCTGGATCGGGTCGTGCATCGACAGGTGCAGCGCGGTGAAGCCGAGGCTGATCCGGGTGGTGGCGGCGGCGACCGCCGCGGCCAGCGGAATCGGCGACGGCCGGGAGGTCACCGTGCGGGAGCCGACGGAGCTCAGGTGGCCGTCGGTGAACCAGAGACTGTCATAGCCGAGGGTCTCGGCGATCCGGGCGAGTTCCACCGTGGAGGTGGCACCGTTACCGCCGAGATCGCCGCGTCCGCCGGGCAGGCCGAATCGCATCATCATGGTTGTGTCACTGCGCCGGGGGCGCGGCCCTTCCCGTCCAGAGGTGATTACCGGGAGCCGACCTGGAGGATCTGGTCGAGGTCGGCGTCGGTCACCTGGTAGTCGAAGAACTTCTGGTAGAAGGAACGCGTCTCGGCGCGGATGTCGACATCCTTGAACAGGTCAGGGTGCAGCATCTTCGCGATCCACTGGATCTGCAGCGCCTCCTCGGGACCGAACCTGTCCCACGGGTAGAGACCCTGCGGGTTGAGGTAGACGCGGTTTGTCTGGACGGCTTTCAGGCTCTTCCAGCCCGGGGCCTTCTCGAACTCGCTGATCACCGACCGGGCGGTGTTCGCCGCGAGCCCCTGGTCACCACCGGGGGTCTCGACCACGAGCACATCCGGGTTCCACTGCAGCAGCTGCTCCATGGTGACGGTGACGTGGGTGCCCTTGACGCCGCTGGCGGAGTCCGTGCCACCACCGAGTTTGATCCAGCCGTCGATGAGGGACTTGCCGCCGTCCACCACCAGGGGCGGGTAGCTCGCGACATGCACCACGGTCGGTTTCTCGGTGTCCGGCAGACTCGCCAGCCGCGACTTCACCATCGCGAGCTTCGCGTTGACGTATTCCCCGTATGCCTTGGCCCGCGTCGCGGCTTCGCCGCCATAGACCTTTCCGGCCAGTTCGATGGACGGCACGAGCTGGTCGAAGGTGTCGAAGTCCATGTTCAGTGCGGGCAGCCCGGCCTGTTGGAACGGGGTGAGGGTGGCGCCGCCGTCGATCGTGGAAACGACGTCCGGCCTGAGTTTGAGCAGCTCCTCCATGTTCACCTTGCCGCCGCTGCGGAACAGCTCCGGCAGGTCGTTCACACCGGGGAACACCTTGCGCAGGAACGGAATCGTCTTGACGTTCTGCGGGATCGCCACGAGCTTCGGACCCACCCCGAGCATGATGTCGGTCACGGTATGGGCGGGGAACTGCTCGGCGATTCGGTTGATCCTGAGTGGGACGGTGACCTTCTCCCCGCTCATGGATGTCACGACCTGCGTCGTGGGTGCGGCACTCGCGGCCGCGGACGGACCCGAGGAGCCGGACGAGCCGCAGCCGGCGGCCAGCGCCAGCACCGCGGCGGCGGCCCCCAGGGCCAGTGGGCGGGGGCGCGTCAGGAGCGCTCCGGGCGTTGTCGAGGCCGCTGGCGCGGCCTGGCCGCGGGATACCGGACCCGCGGCGTCTCGGTGCCTGGCCGCTCGCGTGACGGTGTACCGGGAAAACACGGTGTACCGGGAAAACAAGGTGGAGCCGGATGCCACGTCTTCGTCCCCCGAACGGGTGGATGCCGATGAAAGCAGAAGGTGAGTAACGCGACACTGACGGTGTGTCGCCATGCTGGGTGGCTGCGGGTCGGCGGACGGTGCTCCGGTGCACCTGAACTCCGCGAACGCGGCTGGGATGCACCATAGACCCCGCATCTGCGTCTGTCACGCAGCCAGAGATCCTGATCTGCGGATATGGACACCTGCGTGGCTCTGCGTGCCCGGGAGGGTCACCGGGCGGAGCGTTTTCCTCGTCCAGCTTGACGAGTCACCGAGAGTATCGGGGGGTGGAGTAAGAAACTCCTGCTACGAAGGGTATTCCTGCCTAGAAGTTCGGTGTATCAGTGCCGCGAGCGAAAAATTTTGCGCCTGGTTGTCGCGGCGAGTATCTGGACCTGAGAGTCCGTCACGTCACGTGCCGATGTCGCGTAACAGTGGAGTTCCCGCGTTGACCGGGCGACGTAACCTGCGCCGGTCGGAACACGCACGCGATGTGATCCGCGTCCTGCCCGCGCGGGACAGGGCGATCCCACGTCCGGCCAGGCCTGGGACGCGCGCCCGGCCGAACGTGGGACGGGCACTCAGCCGAACGCGGGGGAGATGCCCCAGGAGCCGCCGAAGGACTCCGCGGGGGCCAGCGTGCGCAGCCCCGCACCGCTGTTGAACGCGTTCGCCGGGCAGGTCAGCGGCTCCA
Organism: Frankia umida; assembly: GCF_023242945.1. Taxonomy (NCBI): domain Bacteria; kingdom Bacillati; phylum Actinomycetota; class Actinomycetes; order Frankiales; family Frankiaceae; genus Frankia; species Frankia umida. The sequence goes on along the minus strand of NZ_JALKFT010000007.1, from coordinate 28,802 downwards.
CCGCGATGCTGCGCCGCCGCTGCGCCGGCCCCAGGGTGTCCGCGGTGAAGACCTGCAGATACCCCCAGGCCTCGTCCATCCACACCGTGAGCGCGTCCCCGCCGGGGACCGCGAGCACCGCCCGCGCCCGTCCATCCGGATCGTGGGCGAGATCGGTGTAGCAGGTGTCCAGCACCAGTTCGCCGATCGGACGGGCACGGCGGAAGTCGAACGAGCCCACGGTGGTGCCGGCCGGGCCGCCGTCGACCGGGTGGGCGTCGACGGGGGCCGTGCCGGTGGGGATCAGGCGGTCGTCGGTGAGCAGACGGGTGGCGGCGGGGACGGTGAGCGTCACCTCGTCCGCGACCTCGGCGCCGCCGCCCAGGCCCGCGACCGCGAAGTACGGGTGCACGCCCAGGCCCACCGGGGCGGGGCCGGCGCCCACGTTCGTCGCCGTGAAGGTCATCGTCAGCCCGTCGCCGGCGAGCCGGTAGTCGGCGGTGAAGGCGATGGTGAACGGATAGCCGCTCTGCGCCCGCAGCACGAACGACGCGCGCACCGCGTCCGGCGTGGACTGCTCGAGCCGCCAGGCCGACCAGCGGACCAGCCCATGGCTGGCATTGCGCAGCTCCACCTCGTTCAGCGCGAGCTGATAGGTGGAGCCGGCGAACGCGTAGCGCCCGTCGGCGATCCGGTTGGGCCACGGCGCCAGCAACTGGCCGCGGCCGCGACTGGCCATCGCGTCAGGCGGATAGCCATCCAGGACGTGCCGATCGCCCACCTGGTACTCCCGCAGCCCCGCGCCGACCTCGGTGACGACCACCCGGGCGTCGCCGTGCACGAGCTCCGCCTGCCGTCCGGATGGCGCTACTGGCTGCATCAGGTCCTCCTTGACCGTGACCGCGTGCCTGACCTTGCCGCTGTGTCTGGTCACCAGTATTCGGGATGCCACCGGCACCTGGCCGATGGCATCCCGCTACCGGGCGCCCGGACCGGTGGGTCAGAGCCGGTGGGTCAGGGCTGGGCGCGCAGGTGCCGGACGGGATCGCCGAGGCGACGGGCGAGGTCCGGGAACAGGACGAGGGCGTTGCGGCGCTCGATGCGGCGCCGGGAGACGGCGTTCAACGCCGGGTCGGCGAGCAGGGCACTCCGCGCGGCGAGCACCGTGTCCGCGGGCACGGCGTTGTAGTCCGAGCCGTACAGGATGTGCTCGGCGCCGATCGCGGCCAGCAGGCTCGGCGTGCTGTACGGCGACATGGGAGCGGCCGTGTCCACGTGGAAGCGGTGCAGCGCCGCCCGCAGCACCCCCGGGTCGACCCCGTAACCGAACGCCTGACCAAGGTTCAGCCGCGCCGCCTGGAACGGAAGATATCCGCCGCCATGGGCGAGAATCCACTGGATGCGCGGATAACGGTCCAGATCGCCGCGCACGACCAGCTGGACGGCCGCGCGGGTCGTGTCGGCGAGAAAGTCGGCGACGAACGGCGGGATCGCCACCGACCCGGTCGCCGGCAGGTTGTACGGGTGGACGAGCACCACCGCGTCGCGCGCGTTCAGTTCGGCCATCATCGGCGCCAACACCGGATCGCCCAGATAGGTCAACCCGTCGTGCGCCATGAGCAGCACGCCGTCCGCGTGTAGCACGTCGTACGCCCGGCGGATCTCCGCCACCGCGATCTCCGGCGTCGCCCGCGGAATACTCGCCACCAGACCGAACCGGTTCGGCTGGGCACGGACCAGGTCGGCGAGCGCGTCATTGGCGATGCGGGCGAGTTCGGCGGCGAGTTCCGGCGTCGAGGTGAACTCGGCGGGAATCGCCGCGGACAGCAACGCCAGCTCGATCCCGGCCCGGTCCATCGTGTCGAGCGCGGCGTCCAGCGACCAGTTCGCGAACGGCGGCCCGCCGACCGGCGGCAACTGCCCATGTTCCACCAGCCATGCCCGCACCTGCGGCGGCATCGCGTGATGGTGCACGTCGATCCGCCCGCCCGCGGCCCCGCCGCCCTGACCCAGCGCGGCGTCGCCGTCCTCCGTGGTGACGCCGCGGTCTGACAGGAATTCGCTGACCATGATTCCCCCGAATCTCCGTCGTCACCGCGTGACCGTTCTGCCGCGGTGACCTGGTCTCGGTACATCTGACCGTCGGGGATTCAAAGAAACGTCAACTCCGGCGTTGGATCCCGTCGCCGGACGGGATTTCGGCGTCCACCGCCCTGACCGGTGACGTCGGCCATCCGGGCTACCGTCGGATTTCTTTGCTTCGGTCTTTCCGGTGCCGACAGGGGGCCGAAGGTCGGCTTAGGTCGTGCTGGTGCCGAAGGCTGGGCCGTCGAAGGTGTCCAGGTGGGCGAACTGGGCGACGGGACGGCGGGTGAGGCGCCGGGGTTGGCGGGTCGGGTAGCCCAGGGTGAGCACGGCGGCGATCGCGTGGTCGGCCGGGATGCGCAGCAGCTCGGCGAGACGGGGTTCGCGCCGCACGGCGAAGGTGGTCAGGGTGCCGCCGAGGCCGACGTCACGGGCGGCGAGCAGGATGTTCTGGGCGAACGGGTAGATGGACGCGCCACCGACGACGCTGTGGCGTTCCAGCTCCACGTCGGTGACCGCGAGCGCGGTGAGCCGCACGACCAGCACCAGCAGCACCGGCACCTGGTCGAGCTGGTCGACGAACGGGCTCGGTGCCGGCGTGCGTGCCGCGGCGTCGAGGTCGATGGCGGGACCCTGCCAGCGCCCGTCCGGACCCGGCGCGAACGGGCGCACCCCGGCGTCACGCTGCGCCACGTACTCCCGCCAGCCGAGCTGGGAGAGGTCACGCAGTTCCCGGCGCAGCCGCGGGTCGCGCAGGACCAGCACCGTCCAGGGCTGCTGGTTGCCACCGCTGGGCGCGAACCGGGCCGCCTCCAGCACACCCTTGAGCACCTCGTCGGAGACCGGTTCGTCGGTGAACTCCCGCACGGCCCCGGCCGTGCGCATCGCCTCGCGCAGCTCCATGTCCCTGAGCCTGGCCAGCGTCGAGCCTGGCCAGCGTCGAGCCTTGCCAGCGTCGAAGCGGGCGGCGGTGGTCGGTTTCGGTCGGGCCGCGATCAGGCCGGGCCGGCCGGACGCGTCGGCCAGCCGGAACCCGAGGGCGGTTCGGCGCCGGGGCCGAAGCCGGGAGCCCACACGTCCGGGATGTGTGGGCAGCGCAGCACTGGTCGGTGCAGGGTGAGCCGCGGCAGGCCGCGGCGGGTGGCGGCTCCGGTGCGTGCGGCGCGCAGGGTCCGCGCGCGTTCGCGGCGGCATCGGGGGCAGGTGGGGAACAGCGCGCGTACCTGCGGCGGCGGCCCGGTCGGCCCTTCCGACGTTTCCGATCCCGCGGCCTCGTGCTCGGGTGGTGTGTCCTCGCTCATGCCGACACCGTTCCGGTGCCACCGCAGCGCGGGCAGGTCACCTCGTCGGAGCCGTCGAACGAGCCGCTACGGTCCATCTCCGCCTTCGGGATGAAGAGGTCGCCCGCGCCTGAGCAGCGCGGGCAGGTCAGTACGCCGAGGTCGGCCGCCACCACCTGGTCGGCGGTGTAGGTGCGCCCTCCACGTTTCTGCCCGTTGCGGCCGGTGCTGCTGCCGCCGGACGTGTTGCCGTTCTTGTCTGCATGCCGACCCCAGGTCACGGCTGCCTCCGTCGTGCGCATCGCAGCCGGTGTTCGTCCGGAAGATTAACTGCGTTGTGGGCCCAGCGGAGGCGAGCGGCTCGGCTATGTAGTCAATCTAAACAGAACGCCGGCACTTTGGGGGTCGGGAGTGTCCGGGTCAGTGCCCGCGGTGACGGGGGTGGGCCGCCGGTGCCGGTGCGGGTGCGGCGCGTCGGGCACTGGGTGTGATCGCGGCGGGTGTGTTCGACGGGGCGCTGTTTACCCCGTCCGAACTAGACCTTGACGTAAGGGTATGTTTAGCGCGGTGCCGGTGCGGTCAGACCCGATGCGCGGCACCAGGAAGGAGCGGACGGCAGGCCGGATACGCAGCCTACGGACGAGCCTTTGGTTCATGGCCGGCACAGCCAGCCACCGCCACGAATCCGTGTTCCGCGGTCGCCCTCGTGGGCACCCCCGCGCGGGCGTCCGTTGGACGAGCGAGAAGCGAGAAAGGACACGGTGACGCAGAGAACATCGCCTCGACCGGTAGGCCGTCATCGGATGATTTCCCCGCAGCGGGCCGGCCCACCCTCGCGGTCCCGGGCCAACCTGCCCGCGCTGACGGGTCTGCGGGGAGTCGCGGCCACCCTCGTCTTCTTCCGCCATATCGATGCGGAGGTGGCGGACACGCTGCCGATCGGTCCCCTCGGCGACATCGGATATGCGGGAGTCTCGTTCTTCTTCGTGCTTTCGGGTTTCGTGCTCACCTGGGCGGCCGGGCCCACGTCGCGCGCTCGGTTCTACTGGCGCCGGTTCGCCCGGGTCTACCCGCTGTATCTGGTCGCGGTCCTGTTGTGGTTCGCGGTTGCCTGGCCGCTGGGAAAGATGGGTGAGTTCGGCTCGAAACCCATCGCCGTGCTGCCGAGCCTGTTGTTGGTCCAGGCCTGGATTCCCACACAGTCGATCTATTTCGGGTGGGGTGGGGCGGTGCTGTGGTCGCTGTCCTGCGAGGCGTTCTTCTACCTTGCCTTTCCGCTGCTCTATCCACGGCTTGCCGCCCGGTCGCAGGCGGGCCGGATGCGCCTGGCACTGGTCGTCCTGCTGCCGACGGCGGCGATCTCGTGTCTGGCCGGGGTGGTCGACCCTCGGCTGGATCTGGCCGTCTACGTCAATCCGGCGGTGCGGATCGGCGAGTTCGTCCTGGGCATCGTCCTGGCGCTGCTGGCGCGGGACGGCGTGCGCGGCACGGCGGGGCAGCGCCGGACCCTCGCCGTTCTGGCGACCGCCTGGCTGGCGGTCCCGGTCGCCCTCGGCTTCTCCCACGGTGACCGGCAGGGGCTCATCGACACCCTCGCACTACCGTCCTTCGCGGTGGCGATCTTCCTGGTCGGCACCCGGGAGGCCGACGGTGGCCGGGTGGCCGGGGCGAGCGCCCGTCCGCTGGTGTACTTCGGGGTGATCTCCTACGCGTTCTATCTCGTCCATCCCGTCGCGCTGACCGCCGGTGGAGAACTTGGCTGGTTCGAGGCGACGACCGCACCCGGGATGGCACTGGGCGTCCTCGCGGGTTTCCTGCTCGCCTTCGGATGCGCCGCGGTTCTGCATCATGGAGTGGAGCAGCCCGCGCAGCGGTATCTGCTGCGTGCGTTCCGTGCTCCCGCCGTCCGGCCGGCCACGGCCGGGCCGGGTCGTGCCGCGGTGCCGGGCCAGTCCGCCGGGCCGGGATCGACCGCGGATCCGGGGTGGCCAGGGGTGGGGCACCGGGCGGCGCCCCGGGGCGGTTCGTGGCCGTCCGCTGACCTGCGGTGAGCGGGGGAGCCTCGGCCGCCGGCTTGACATTGACGTTACGTTAGGGTTGGTCGCAAGGCTGCCAGCGGTGGGTTGTCGGCCGGGAGCACGCGGATGGATTCGAGGATCACATGAGAAAGTCCGGCCCCCTTGTGAGGTGGCGGGAAAGGACTGCGGTGCTCCCCTGCTCCGGGCCTGTTTCACAGCGTGCGCGCTGGTACGCGCGCCGACGCGGACCGCTGCTCGTGCTGAGCGCGCTGATCGCACTTCTGCTGGGCGTCGCGGCGTGCTCCGGCTCCTCCGCGCCGACCTCCCGACCCGCGACACCATCACCGTCGTCCTCGCCCACCGCCGCCGCGACACCGTCGCCGTTGGTTCCCCGCTCCGGGTTGGGCTGGGCCTCGGGTGCCAACGGGAACTATCCCGCGGACGTCAACGCCTGGGCGACCTGGACGGGTCGCCCCGTCGACGTGGCCGTGGTGTTCACCACCCGCAAGGACTGGCCGAGTATCACGACGGCGACCTGGCCGGTCGGCGCGTTCTCCCGGGACGCGTTCACCGGTCAGCTTTCGGTGGCGCAGCCGCTGTATCCCGAAGGTGGTGACGAACAGGCCTGCGCCCGCGGTGACTACGACGGTCACTGGGCCCAGTTCGGCACGACCCTGACCCGGTACGGCCGCGGGGACGCCTACGTCCGGCTGGGTTGGGAGTTCAACGGTAGCTGGATGTACTGGCATGTGCGTGACCCGCAGACGTGGAAGAGCTGCTTCGTGCACGCGGTCACCGCGATCAGGTCGACCGCCCCCCACGTGAAGATCGAGTGGACCATGAGCGCGCACAGCAACACGCTGCCCGGCAGCGGTGCCGATGTCTGGTCGGCGTATCCGGGCGACGCCTACGTCGATGTCGTCGGCATTGACGACTACGACATCTATCCGGCTTCCACGACGCAGCAGGCGTGGGACAAGCAGTGCACCGAGCCGTCCGGGCTGTGCACTGTCACCGATTTCGCCCGCGCGCACGGCAAACCGCTCGCCGTGCCCGAGTGGGGGCTGTCCTACTCGAACGGCGGGGGTCAGGACAACCCGTTCTTCATCGAGAAGATGCATGAGTTCTTCGTGCGGAACACCGACCTGCTCGCCTACGAGGCGTACTACAACAACGCCGAGGCCGACAACGTGCGTTCCTCGCTGCACAACCCCGTCCTGAACCCGAACAGCTCCCGCCGCTACCTGGAACTGTTCGGAAAGAACCCCGCGACGGGGTGAGCTCCGCGCGCCGCGCAGCGTGCTGATCGCATCGTCTCGGGTCAGGCCGGCCAGGTCGATGTGCCGAAGCGGGCGGAGCAGGCCGTCGGGGCGCAGTCGTCGACGCGCACCGGGAGCAGCCGCCACTCGTCCAGGAAGACGTCGTAGGTGACATCGGGCCGCGGCGGCGGCTCGGTGTGGATGCGCCGCGCGGCGAGGGACCTGGTGGCGTCGGGCGGCGTAGCGTTCGGCCAGGTCAGGTGAATCGTCAGGGCAGACGGTCGGCGGAGGCGTGATGGGCGGGCAGCGGGCGGTCGCCGGGGCGTTGCTGTTCTGTCCGGCGGACCGGCCGGAGCGGTACGCGCGGGCCGCGGCCGCGGCCGACCTGGTGGTGCTCGACCTGGAGGACGGCGTCGCACCGCAGAACCGGGCGCGGGCCCGGGCGGCACTGGTCAGGGCCGCGCCGGAGCTCGACCCGGCGCGGACGGTGGTCCGGGTCAACCCGGCGACCAGCGCCGCGTTCGTCGCGGACCTCGCCGCGCTCGACCGGACGGGCCTGCGGATGTGCATGCTGGCCAAGACCGAGTCCGCCGACCAGCCCGCCCGCCTGGGCCCCACCCGCACGGTGATCGCGTTGTGTGAGACGCCGGCGGGGGTGCTGGCGTCGCCGGCGATCGCCGCGGTACCGAACGTGGTGGCGTTGATGTGGGGCGCCGAGGATCTGCTGGCCGCGCTCGGTGGGCGCTCCAGCCGGCATCCCGACGGGCGCTACCGGGATGTGGCCCGGCATGCCTCGTCCACCGTGCTGCTGGCCGCGGCCGCGTGCGGGCGGGCCGCGATCGACGCCGTCTACCTCGACATCCCCGACCTGGCCGGGCTCGCCGCCGAGGCGCGTGACGCGGCGGCGACCGGCTTCGCGGCCAAGGCGTGCATCCATCCGAACCAGGTGCCGGTCGTGCGGGACGCGTTTCGGCCCGACAAGGAGTCGCTGGCCTGGGCCGACCGGGTCCTGCGCGCCGCCGAGCGGGCCGGCGGCGGGGTCTTCACCTTCGAGGGCAGGATGGTCGACGCACCCGTCCTGCGGCACGCCGAACATCTGCTGCGCGCCGCCGACATCGACCCGCCCACCGGCGAGTTCCCCACCATCACAGCGCCGGAGACCTGACCGGCGACCAGGTGGATGGTGTCCGGTCGCGTCGGCGGGGATGGTGGGGTCATGGCTGACGTGACAGGCAGCGGTGATGAGCGGGACGAGGACGAGGGGCTTCGGATCTCCGAGCCGAAACGGTGGGCGGCGGGGGTGCCGGGGGTCGGGCACGCGCTGGCGCGGTCACTGACCCGGATGGGGACCCGACGGTCGGTGCGGACGTTGCGGCTGGTCAACCAGGACCATGGGTTCGACTGTCCGGGATGCGCGTGGCCGGAGCCACCACCGGGAGAACGATCGGCGGTCGAATTCTGCGAGAACGGCGCGAAGGCGGTCGCCGAGGAGGCGACCCGCGCGCGGGTCACCAGGGAGTTCTTCGCCGAACACAGTCTCGCCGATCTCGCCGGGCGCACCGGGCACTGGCTTGGCGGCCAGGGGCGGCTCGTCGAACCGATGTACCGCGCACCCGACGCCGACCATTACCGGCCGATCAGCTGGGACGCGGCGTTCACGCTGATCGCGCGGGAGCTGGCGGCACTCGAGAGCCCGGACGAGGCGGCCTTCTACACCTCGGGGCGCACGAGCAACGAGGCCGCGTTCGTCTACCAGCTGTTCGCCCGGGCCCTGGGCACGAACAACCTGCCGGACTGCTCGAACATGTGCCACGAGTCGTCCGGCACCGCACTGACCTCGACGATCGGCATCGGCAAGGGATCGGTGACACTCGCCGACCTCGAAGCGGCCGATCTGGTGCTGGTCGTCGGGCAGAACCCGGGGACGAACCATCCGCGGATGCTCAGCTCGCTGGAGAAGGTCAAACGCGCCGGTGGGCGGATCGTCGCCGTCAATCCGTTGCCGGAGGCGGCGCTGCTGCGGTTTCGTAACCCGCAGCACGCGCGGGGCGTCGTCGGGCGGGGCACGGCGCTCGCCGACCAGTTCCTGCAGATCCGCCTCGGCGGCGACCTCGCCCTGTTCCAGGCGCTGGGACGGCGGCTGCTGGACGCGGAGGACGCCGCACCGGGCACCGTTGTCGACCATGACTTCATCGCCCGCCACACCACCGGCTTCGACGACTACGTCAGGCACATCCGCGGGGACGGGGGGCCGTCCGTCGGGGGGCTCTCGGCGGCGGAGATCGCCGCCGCGACCGGGCTGACCGGCGCGGAGATCGACGAGCTGGCCGGGCGGATGCTCTCGGCGAAACGAGTGGTCGTGTGCTGGGCGATGGGGCTCACGCAGCACGCGGGGGCGGTCGCGACGATTCAGGAACTCGTCAACGTCCTGCTGTTGCAGGGCAACATCGGCCGGCCGGGGGCGGGAGTGTGCCCGGTGCGGGGGCATTCCAACGTCCAGGGTGATCGGACGATGGGAATCTGGGAACGGCCCACGGCGGCGTTCCTGGACGCGCTCGGGGCGGAGTTCGGTTTCGCGCCGCCGCGGCGGCACGGACTGGATGTCGTCGACACCATCCGGGCCATGCGCGACGGCAGGGTCCGGGTGTTCGTCGGAATGGGCGGGAACTTCGTCGCCGCCACCCCGGATTCGGCCGTCACCGAAGCGGCGATACGGTCGTGCCGGCTCACCGTCCAGGTCTCCACCACGCTGAACCGGTCGCACGCGGTCACCGGACGGGCGGCGCTCATCCTGCCGACGCTGGGCCGCACCGAGGCGGACGTCCAGGTCAGCGGGCCGCAGCAGGTCACCGTCGAGGATTCGATGGGCATGGTGCATGCCTCCCGGGGTCGGCTCGCGCCGGCCGGGGCGCAGCTGCGCTCCGAGGTCGCGATCGTCTGCGGGCTCGCCGAGGCCACCTTCGCCGCCCTCGCCAGACGGACAGCCCAGGCAGCCACGGAGACGGCGGCCACGGAGACGGCGGCCACGGCGCAGGCCGTCGCGGAGACGGTTCCCGCAGTCGGGCGGACGGCGGACGTGGACTGGGTGGGGCTTGGCGGCGACTACGCGCGGATTCGGGCGCACATCTCGCGGGTCGTGCCGGGATTCGACGATTTCGAGAAACGACTGGCCGAACCTGGCGGATTCGCGTTGCCGCATCCACCACGCGACAGCCGGACCTTCCCGACGCCGAGTGGGCGGGCCGCGTTCACCGTCAACACGGCGCCGGCGCTCACCGTCCCGCCCGGGCATCTTCTCCTGCAGACCATCCGATCACACGATCAGTACAACACGACCATCTACGGGCTTGATGACCGTTATCGCGGGGTGCGCGGTGGGCGTCGGGTCGTCCTCGTGCATCCGGACGATCTGGCGGCGCTCGGCGTGGCCGACGGCACGCACGTCGATCTGGTCAGTGTGTGGACGGACGGGTCGACGCGGCGGGCGGAGAACTTCCGCGCGGTGTCGTATCCGACGGCGTCCGGCTGCGCCGCGGCCTATTTTCCGGAGACGAACGTGCTCGTTCCGTTGGACGCGACGGCGCGACGCAGCAACACACCGACGTCCAAGTCGCTGGTGATCCGGCTGGAACCGACGGCGGGTCGGGCCTGATGGGCCGGGCCAGCGATCGGCGGCGGGTGACGCGGGTCCGGGCGGGGGTGGCGACGGCGGTCCGGCCGGACACGGTGGTCGGCGAGGAACCGCTGGAGATCCGGGTCGGCGGGCGGGCGCTCGCGGTCACCATGCGCACGCCCGGCGACGACATGGACCTGGCGCTCGGCTTCCTGCTCGGGGAGGGGTTGGTCGGCACCGGTGCCGACGTCGCGGCGATGCGCTACTGCGCCGCCCCGGACAGTGGTGCCGTGGACAGTGGCGCCGTGGACGAGGACGGGCGGCCGACCTACAACGTGCTGGAGGTGACGCTCGCCGCCGGTGTGCCGCCGCCGGCGCTGGAGGACGCGCGCACCTTCTACATGAGCAGTTCCTGCGGGTTGTGCGGGAAGGCGAGTATCGACGCGGTGCGGGTGCGCGGACGGTATGACATCGCCGACGACCCCCTGCGGGTCGCACCGGAACAGGTCACCGGGCTGCCGGAGACGTTGCGGGCCGCGCAGCGACTGTTCGCGACCACCGGCGGTCTGCACGCGGCGGGCCTGGCCGGGGCGGACGGTGCGCTCTGGGCGGTGCGGGAGGATGTGGGGCGGCACAACGCCGTCGACAAGGTGATCGGCGCGGCGGCCCGGGCCGGGCGGGTTCCGCTGGTCGGGCAGATCCTGGTGGTCAGCGGCCGGGCGTCGTTCGAACTGGTGCAGAAGGCGCTGCTGGCGGGGGTGCCGATGCTCGCCGCGGTGTCCGCGCCGTCCACGCTGGCGGTGGATCTCGCGGTGGAGTCGGGGATGACGTTGGCGGGGTTCGTCCGCGGCGACACGATGAACCTGTACAGCGGCGCGCACCGCGTCCTGGGTGGGTGAACGCGTCCGCTGGGCTGGACGGCGGCTTGGCACGGGGTGGGTTTCTGGCCCGGGACGGGGGAACGAACAGCGGATGGCGTCCCGCCGGCTGACGTCCCGCTCGGGCGTCCGACCAGGGGAGACACCACCGGAAGGAGTGGCAGGTGACAGTCACCCACGAGGTCGAGCATGCCTTCGCCGTGGACGAGACGTTCCGCGTTCCCGCCTTCGACGCGCTCAAGGGTGTCGCGTCCGTCGGTGCGATGGGGGTGACACGCCTGGACGCCGTCTACTACGACACCGACGACCTGCGCCTGGCCCGTAACCAGATGACGCTGCGTCGTCGCGAGGGTGGTGCCGACGCCGGCTGGCACCTGAAGCTGCCCGGCGCCGACGGCGCCCACGACGAGATCGGGCGGCCGTTGGACATCGTGCCCGCGGGGGACGAGTGGGACGCGCGGGACGCGGCCCGCCCGGACCTGGAAGCGGGTGCGGAGCAGGGCCTGGGCTTTGGCGGGCAGGCCAGGGTCGTGGTGCCGCGGGTACCGGAGGATCTCGCCGATCTGATCGCGGTGTGGGTGCGGGGGGCGCCGCTGCGGCCGGTGGCGCGGGTCAGCACGGTGCGACGGACCTGGTTGCTGCGTGACGCGCGGGGGCACGATCTGCTCGAGGTCGCCGACGATCAGGTGCGGACGCGGACGATGGGTCGGCCGCTGGCCGCAGGCGGGCGGGTGGTGGCGTCCCGCTGGCGGGAGATCGACGTCGAGGTGCTCGACCCGGCGGGCGAACGGCTGCTGGCCACCGCCGATCATCTGCTGCTGGACGCGGGTGCGCGGGTGGCCGTGGGCTCGTCCAAACTGCGCCGTGCGTTGGCCGTGGACGTGGGCCCGCCCGAGCTTGAGGCGATGGTCGCGACGGGCACCGAGAGCGGCCCGGGCACCGCCGCTGGGACTGCCCCCGATCCCGGTCGGGGTGGGGCGGGCAGCGCCGGGCAGGTGGTGCGGACGTACCTGGCTCGGCACGCGACGGCGCTGCTCGCCGCCGACCCGGGGGTGCGGCTGGGAACACCCGAGTCGGTCCATGATCTGCGGGTGGCCGCTCGGCGGTTGCGCAGCACCATCCAGACATTTCGGCCGTTGCTCGACGGCGAACAGGCCGGGCGGATCGAGGCTGGGCTGCGCGAGATCGGGGAGGTGCTGGGTCGTCCGCGTGACGCCGAGGTGCAGCATGCCCGGCTGCGGCGAGCGCTGGCCGCGACGCCGGGCGAGCAGGTGCTGGGTCCGGTGGCGGCGCGTGTGCAGGAGACCCTGCTCGGGGAGGTGCTGCGCGGACGGGCCGAGGCGCTCGCCTATCTGCGCGGCGACCGTTACTACCGCTTCATCGACGACCTGCTGGCCTTCGTCGCCTCGGTCGGGACGACCGACCTGGCGCGGCAGCCGGCCCGGCGGGTGCTACCGCGGCTGGTCCGCCGCGCCGACCGGCGGCTCACGCGGCGGGTGCGCACCGCCCGGCTGGCGCCGCCCGGCACCGCCCAGGACGTGGCCTACCACCGGGCGCGCAAGTCCGCGAAGCGGCTCCGCTACGCCTGCGAGCTGATGTCACCGCTGGTCGGCCGGGACGCTCGCCGGCTCGCGACGCGGGCGCGGCGGGTGCAGGACCAGTTGGGCGCGCATCAGGACGCGGTCATGGCGGTGGCACGTCTGCGCGCGCTGGCGGTGGCCTCGAACCACGCCGGGGAACCGTCGTTCACCTACGGTCTGCTCACCGCGCAGGAGCAGGATCGGGCGGCCGCGCTGCGTCGTGATGTCGCGCGGACCTGGCGGAAGGCGTCCCGTCCCGGCCTGCGCCGCTGGCTGCGGGCCTGACCGTCCGGACCCTGACCGGCCGGTTCGGGCCGGACCATGTGATGGCCACGGAGCCTGCCGTGGCGAGTCCGGATGTCCCGCCGTCCGCGGACGTTCGACGCCTGGTGTGGGCCGCGCCACGGATGTCCACTGGGTTACGGACATGCGACGGTCCTGTGCCGTCGGCGCGCCCACATCGATGGCGCGCGGCGGCGAGGTTGGAGGCGCGGCGATGCGAGCTCTGGTGGTCTACGGGATGCGGTGCGGGGGAGCGGACGAACTCGCTCGCACGATCGGCACCGCTCTGGCCGGCCATGGGGTGGCCGCCGAGCTGCGCCCGGCTCGGCGGGTGATCGAGTTCGAGGGCTACGACGCGGTGGTGGCCGCGGGCGCGGTACGGGCCGGCCGCTGGTCGGGTGATGTCCGGCGGATGATTCGCAATCGGCGGGACGCGTTGGCGGAACTGCCGGTGTGGCTGGTGGCCGCGGAGGCCAGTTCCGCTGCCGGCGGCGTCGGCGGTTTCGCGCCGACTTCCCAGCTGGCGACCCTTGCCAGTCTGATCGGCGCGCGGGGCGCGTTGACCGTGGGACGGCAGCTTTCGGTCGAGGCACTGCTTGGACTCGTCGAGGCGGTCACCGCGCTGGGCGCCGTCGCGCCGGCGCGACTTCTGCACCCGGTTCCAGCCTGGGGACCGGGTGCCCGCGGCCGCCGCGGGAACGTCGCTGGCGCCCGCTCCCATCTGCGACTCGTCGTGGCGGACGGGCTCAGTCCGCACCTTGCGGCCCCACGGGATCCCTCCCCGGACGGACCGGACATGATCACATGGACCTCGACCATTCAAGATCTGTAACAACCGGAGGCATCGACGACGCGCTCGCGCCCGTCGGTCTCCAGCGACGGCGCGATCTGGAGGAACCGCGCTTCCATGCGACTCTCCTGTCGTCGGGGGCGCGCAGCCTCGTGTGACCTCGGCGCCCGTCGCGTGCGTCCGCCCTCGTATGTGGCAGGCGGGAACGGCGATGACGCGTGTGCTCCTGCGTGGCTGAGACCGCTGTCGAGTCGAACCCGGAAATGATCTTGAGGAATGCCGCTGGTGTCCCCGCGCCATCCGCCCGGGTGTCGCCCGTCACATGGCACCAGGTAAGTTGGACGAACTTCAAAGTCGACGTCAACAAGGAAGCACACCGATCAGGCGCACGAGGCGTTACCGGATGGCTACATGAGTTCTTCGGCGGCCGCGTCGTCGTGAGCCGACCATCGCCGTGGACGGCCTCGCCACGCCCAGGTAGCGCAGTCATCCCCTGCCCCCTCCTCGCGAGACGGGGGCCGAGGGGAACTCCGCTGGTAGCCGCGTCCTTCGCCGGCGACGCCGCGGGCCCTGGCTGTCGGCGAGCCCGGCGACGGATCGGACGCTGTTGCACGAATGTCCGATCTCGCGCATGATCTCGTGGGGTAGCAGGACGCTCGCCGGCAGGGGGCGCAGCCCTTTCCCGATCAGGGGTTGTCTCCGGCCGCATCAGCAGGAGGACCGTGATGACCACCGTCGAGAACTCGCCGCCGCTGCACCTGCCCGCACGGGACATTCCCGTCCCGGTGTCGGTCAGTCCCGAGGCACGGGCGGTGCTCGCGATGCCGCGGCCGGAGCCCACGCCGTTCCCGGCGCTTGAGGATGTGGCCGGCTGGAAGGCGCTGATCGCCGCCGGGAACGAGGGCCTCGCCGCGATGGCGGCGAGCTGGCCGGTCGACCCGGCGCTGACGGTCGAGCAGACCGACGTGGACGGCGTCACCGTCTACGTGGCCACGCCGCCCGGCGCTCGCGACGACCATGTCTACCTCGACTTTCACGGCGGCGGCATGACCGTCGGTGGCGGTCCGGTCTGCGGGCCGATGTCCACGCGCACCGCGACCCGGGTCGCCGCGCGCGTCTGGGCCGTCGACTACCGGATGCCCCCCGAGCACCCGTACCCCGCGGCCCTGGACGACGGCCTCACCGCCTACCGGGCGCTGCTCAAGGAGCATCGCCCCGAGCAGATCATCATCGGCGGCGGTTCCGCCGGCGCCAACCTCGCGGCGGCCGTCCTGCTGCGGGCCCGTGACGAAGGACTGCCGCTGCCAGCCGCCGCCGTCCTCAACACCCCCGAGCTCGACCTCACCGAGTCCGGCGACACCTTCCAGACCAACGCCGGCCTGTGCGCCGTCCTTCCGGGCAGCCTCATGGCCGCCAACCTGCTGTACGCCCAGGGCCACGACCTCGCCGACCCGTACCTCTCCCCGCTGTTCGGCGACTTCAGCAAGGGTTTCCCGCCCACCCTGCTGACCTCCGGCACCCGCGACCTGTTCCTGTCGAACGCCGTCCGCATGCACCGGGCGCTGCGCAACGCGGGCATCACCGCCGAGCTGCACGTCATGGAGGCCGCGGGCCACGGAGGCTTCCTCGGCTACGCGCCCGAGGACGCCGAGATCGACCGCGACGTCCGCCGCTTCCTCGACACCTACTGGGCGGCCTGACCGGTGGACAGGATCGCTGGGAGCGGGCACCGCTGGTGGCGACATGGCGAGCCTCCTGGAACCAGCGAGGGTGTGGGATAGCTGCTCCTGCTGTTGTGTCGCAGCCTGCACAGGCGGATTCCAGCCGCTCCGCAGGCGTGCGGCAGCGGGACTGACGGCGCCCACCAGCCGTGGACGGGCGGATGGGCCGGTGGGGGATCCGACAGCCGCGCCTGGCGCGCGCCGCGAGCGCTCCCCGCTGTCAGGACCAGTTGAAGCGGGAGAAAGTCGTGGCCTGCCGGTAGAGGCGGATGATCTCGCCGGTGTAGGGCAAGGTCCGGGTGGGGAGCTCGTCGAGGGGGTACCAGCGCAGATCGGCGCACCGGTCGGGTTCGCGGATGGTCGGTTCACCGGTGAAACGCCGCACGGCGAAACCGAAGCCGATGCGTGCCTCATGGTCGGGCGGTTTGGCGTGGGTGACGGCGGTGAAGGTGACGTCCGCCTCATCGATGGTGAGAGCGAGTTCCTCGTCGAGTTCCCGGACCAACGCCGACACGACGTCCTCGCCGGGCTCCACCCGTCCACTGGGCAGCGCCCACCAGCCGGCGCCGTAGATCTCACCGGCCCGCAGGGTGAGCAGCAGATGGTCCTCGCGTAGCACCAGTGCCAGCACATCCACGGGGGATCTGGGCTCGTCGCGTACCCGCATCGCCACTCCTCACCCGGGCGGGCCTGACCATCGCCCGGCCCGCCCGGCGGGACCTCCGCCTTCGCTGTGCCCGGACACCCGCCGCTCGCATTGTTCGACAAGGTGGGTGAGTGCTGGGACGGCGATCGGGTCGAGCTGGGATCATGTAAGCAGGGTCACCTTTGTGTGATCATCGACGATGATGGTTGTCGCCCGGGTGGGAATCGTGTCCGACGCCTGTCGGGGTCGTGTCGCCGGGCTGGTATCACGGTAGCCGGCCGGTGAACGGTCGCCGAACTTCTGCGGCTTTTCGGGTAGTGATTCTTCGGGGTGCTGAGGAAAGGTTCGAACGGTGGCGCCCGCCGCTATGTCGGCTGGATATCAAGAGAATCCGGTTTGGTAGCGTGCGTTGCCGTCATGAATCCGACGGTGTCGCATCCGAGGGTTCGTTTCCGGTGATGTTCCATACCTCTGGCCCGTCGAAACCTGTCCTCGGCGGCTTCCTACGCCCCACCGACCGCGCAGGGGGACCTGTGTTTCCTGGCTTTGTGTTCGCCGGTTCCAGCAGTCCGTCTGGTCGAAGGTCGCCGTTTCGGTGTGGCAGAGCTCCCATGCCCTTCGTGGTGATGGTGGTGGTCGCGCTGCTGGCCTCGGTGGGGCTCGCCGGATGTTCGTCCACGGATTCGGCGTCGGCGTCGGTGTGTTCGTCCCCGGGGGTCGACGACCATCAGATCGACCTGGGCGTCATCTACCCGCAGAGCGGGCCGGCGTCCGGAATCTTCGGGGCGGTCCGAGCGGGAGTCGACGCCCGGCTCGGCGCGGTCAACGCGGCCGGCGGCATTCACGGACGCAGGGTCGTCTACCAGTGGCGTGATGATCAGGGTACGGCGCCCACGAACACCGCTGCCGCCCGGGCGCTCGTCGAACAGCGACATGTCTTCGGCATCATCGAACTGTCGGTGGCCGGCTCGGCGAGCACCGACTACCTTGCCCGGGAGGGAGTGCCGGTCACGGGCACCGCCTACGGTCAGGTCTGGGCCAACAACGTCGCCGTCGACACGCAGGGCCGGTTCGTTCAGGAGCAGGGCGGGCGTCGGGCGGTGATCCTGCACACCGCGCTGTCTCAGGCTGTGTCGAACAGCGCCGCGTCGTACGCGCGCAGCCTGACCGCCGCCGGGGTGCGGGTGCTGGACACGATCACCTACACCGGCGGAATCGATGATCCCGCCGCGGTCGGGCGTCGGATCGCCGCCTCCGGGGCGGACACGGTCGTCGGCGTTCTGGCGCCCAGGGATCTTGTCACCCTGGTGGACGCGGTGCGCGGTGGCGGCTACCCGCTCAAGGTCGTACTCTCCGCCGCCGGATATGATCATCAGCTGCTGCGTACGGTCGGCTCGCGGATGGCCGGGATCAGCATCCCGGTGTTCTACCGGCCGTTCGAACTCGGCGGCCGCGGCGTGGAGGCCTATGTCGACGCGATGCGCCGGTACGCCCCGCAGGTCGCCGAGCCGGAGCAGGACACGGCGGTCGCCGCCTACATCAGCACGGACATGTTCCTGCGCGGACTGCAACTCGCCGGCACATGCCCGACCCGTGCCGGCTTCACAGCCGCGCTGCGCACCCTGAACAGCTACGACGCGGATGGCCTGATCAGCCCGATGAGCCTGCGTTCCGTGGCTGCCCAGACCAACTCCTGCTACTCGTTCGTCCAGGCCAACGTGACCGGTGACGGCTTCGTCGTGGTGGAACCCAACCTGTGCGGACAGGAACTGTCCTGACGCCGCGGCGGCCGAACGCACAGGTTGGGCTGCCACGATGGGCCCATGATCGACGATGCGGCCCGCGTGCGGCGGCCGGCGTGGGTCCGCACCCGCTTCGGGCTGTCGCTGTCGGCGCTTCTGACCGTGCTGGTCCTCGGCGGCCTGTGCGGTCTGGGCGGCGACGCGCCCGATGTGTCCGTCGGCGTCGGCATCCCCGCGCACCGGGAGGTCTCGGCGGGCCTTGCCCGTACCCCGCCGATGGGGTGGAACAGCTGGAACCTGCGTGGCGCCGCGGTGAGCGCCGTCGACATCCGGGCGGCGGCCGACGCGCTGGTCGTCACCGGTATGCGCGGCGCGGGCTACCGTTACGTGACCGTCGATGACGGCTGGATGCTCCCGACCCGCGACGAACACGGCACCCTGATCGCCGACCCCGGCCGTTTCCCCGGTGGTATCGCCGCACTCGCCCGCTACGTGCACGCCCGGGGCCTTCGACTCGGGATCTACGAGTCACCGGGCCGCACGACCTGCCAGGGCCGCCCGGGCAGCTACGGCCATGAGGCCCACGACGCCGTCACCTTCGCGGCCTGGGGCGTCGACTACCTCAAGTACGACGCGTGCAGCTACCCGGGCCTGCGCCCCGCCGGCACCAGCGCACGAGCCTGGCTCGTGGCCGGCTTCACCCGGATGCGCAACGCCCTGGACGCCACCGGACGCCCGATCGTCTACAGCATCAACCCGTCCTCCTCCGGCGACCCCGCCGGGGAACGGGCCTGGTCATGGGCATCGTCGGTGGCCAACCTGTGGCGGGTCACCAACGACCACGCACCCTGCTGGGCGACCGTGCTGCCGATGGACTACTACCCGGGTGTGTGCACGTCGGACAGTTTTGATCCCGCCTCGGCCTGGGCATCCGAGGGCGGGCCCGGGCACTGGAACGACCTGGACATGCTCGCCGTCGGCCTCACCCCGAGCGCGGTCAATCCGGACGTCGAGAACCTCGCGAGCCTGGCCACCGGCCGGGTGTCCAACCAGCTCGACGACACCGAGGCCCGTACGGAGCTGAGCGTCTGGTCGATGTTCGCGTCCGCACTGATCGCCGGCAACGATCTGACCACGATGAGCCCCGCGACCCGGACCATCCTGACCAACCGGGCGGTGCTCGCCATCGACCAGGATCCCCTCGGCGCACCGGCCAGCCGCCGCGGCGGTGACTCGTGGGACGGGCTGTCGGTGTGGACCCGACCCCTGGCGGGCGGGGACACGGCCGTGCTGGTCGTCAACCGGGGGGACACCCGCCGTGCGGCGGATCTCCCCGGTTCGCCGCTGGCGCTGCGGGCGAACCCGGCCGGATACGAGATCGCGGATCTGTGGACGGGTCGGCTCACCAGGACGGCCGGCACCGTCCCGACCCTGTCGGTGGACCTCGCGCCGCACGAAGCCGCTCTGGTGCGGCTCACACCGGTGGGCCGCACCGCCGGCTGAGCGCTCCGGACAGGCCGATGTGCTGGACGCGTGTTGGTGTGGGCGCCGGGCGCGGACCCACACCAACCCGGGCCTCAACTGGTGATGCGCTCGCCGCAGTAGTTGTCGCTGATCGTCTCGACGCCGGTACCCGCGGCGTTGACCCTGATGAACGGGTAGCAGGCAGTGAGTTTTCCGAAGTCCTGGTCGAAGTCGACGGCTGGCGTCAGACCTTCGGCGGTGTAACCCTTCACAGCCCGCAGACCGGAGACGAAGCTCGCCCGGGTCGGGCATGGCCCGGCCTCCTGCAGACCACGAACGATCATGTCCGCGGTCATGTACCCGATGCGCGCCAGGGTGTCCCCCTGGACCTGGAGTTCGGGGGAGTAGCGGGTGAGGTTGGCCTGGTAGGCGGCGATCGCGGGATCGCGCGGGTCGACGCTTCGGGCCGCGTAGGTGGTCAGGCCCGCGAGCTGGGCGCCGTAGGTGCGCAGCAGGTTGCCGTTGACCGTCTGGCTGCCGCTGAGGATGACCTTGGGCTGCGCGCCGCGCTGGCGGGTACCAGCGACGATCTGGGCGAACCCCTCGATCGTCATCGGGCTGACCAGGGTGTCGATACCGCCGGAGAGCAACTTCTGGGCGATCCGGTCGAGCTGGGCCGCGGTCGGGGTCTCGTCCGCCTCGGCGGTCGTGAAGGGGATGCCGGCCGACTGCAGGCTCGCCTGGACCTGTTTGGCGATCGTCTTGGTAAGGCCGAGACCGGCCGGGTCGAGCACCATGAGGGCCCGGGTGCCGCCCTGCTCACGGACGAACTTCCCGAAAGTGGTGACCGACTGTCGCGGATCGACCGCACTGGACGTGTACTGGACGGTGAACATGTTGCGGTGCTGCGACCAGGCCGGTTCGACAGCCAGACCGGCCACCGGGACATTCAGGTTGGCGAGATAGTCCGCCGAGCCGGTCGATACCGGGCTTGCCTCCATGATGGCGAAGACGTTCTTTGTTTCGATCAGGTCCCGGGCGACCACGCCGTTGGTGTCCAACCTGCCCTGGTCGTCCTCCCAGTCGTAGGTGATCTTTCGGCCGTTCACGCCGCCGGCCGCGTTCACCGCTCCGAGCCTCGCGTCGATGCCGGCGCGGGTGGGCGTGAACGTCCGGGCGAAGACGCCACTGTCAGGATAGATAAGGCCGACTCGGACCTCGTTCCTGGTGACTCCGGGGGCGTCGCAGTTCGCCGCCGCGGCGGTGGGGCCACCGCGGCAGCTTGCCGCGGTGGCCAGACATAACAGTGCGCCAGCGATAGCCGACAGTGGGCGGTTGGGCATGGAAGGACCTCTCTGGCATGATCTAGGCAGGTCCGACATGTTAGCGGGTGGAGAACAATGAAATGAACAATGGGTGCGCATGGTTCGAGTCGGGGACCATGCTGGCGGCGCTGCAATGCGTCCGGTTTGGTAAAATATCAAAATAAGTGTTTAATGCCCGAATTATTCCATGCCGCCCTGGCCTGGAAGAGCGGAGCGGGCGAACAGGCCGGTGGGGCTAGAACAGGGTGGGGGGCGCGGCCGGCAGCGGAGCCGGCAGCGGAGCGAGATCGAGCTCGGGGACGCGGGCGCGGACATCGTCGTGGAACTGGCGGGCCAACCGCGGCGCGTCGGCGTTGTCCGGGGTGTGGATGAAGACGGTGGGAGAGCGGTTCTCCCGTAGCCAGGCGGCACAGCGGTCGGCCCAGGGCTGCCAGCCCGCGGCGGTGCGCGCCGGGTCGTCGCGGCCGAGATACCGGATGATCGGGCGGTCGGTCAGGGCCCGCGTGCGACGTGGCATCCGCGGCTTCTTCGTCCAGGCGTCCCGTTCGGCGTCGCTGGTGGGTGGGCTGGCGAAGAACACGGTGGTGTCGAACGGAACCCATTCGGCGCCGACGGTCAGCAACGCCCGCTCCAGGACCTGGGCGGCCGCCGGGTCGGTGAAGAACGCCGGATGCCGGACCTCGACGGCGTACCTGTGTGCCCGCGGCAGGCCGCGCAGGAAGGCCGCGAGCGCCGCGACGTCGTACGGGGTGAACGCGGGCGGGAACTGCAACCACAGCGCTGCGACCCGGGGCCCGAGCGGCTCCACCGCGTCGAGGAAGGCGCGCAGCGGTGCGTCCACGTCAGTCAGTCGCCGGTCATGGGTGATCACCCTGGGTAGTTTCAGGACGAAGCGGAAGGCCGGGTCGGTCTGCCGGGCCCAGGATCGCACGGTGTCCACACCCGGGGTGGCGTAGAAGGTGGTGTTGCCCTCGACCGCCGTGCACCAGCTCGCGTAATGACGCAGCCGCTCGGTGGCGGGCAGCGGATGCGGGAGAAACCGCCCGTTCCATGAGGCGTGCGCCCACATCGCAGCGCCGACATGCAGCCGCATCGGGTGCAGCATCCTCCAGCGTGCGCGGATCCATGGGGGCGGACGACTGCGACGCTACCGCTGTCGGACCATGGTCGGCGCATCGGGGGCGTCTGGTGAACCGGCGCCGGCGTGTCGTCGAGGTCGACCGCCCGTGCGTTCCATCGTGCCACCCAGGGTGCGGGCGGACGGTCAGGTCGCCCCCGTCATCAGCCGGGATTCGCGACCTGGGTGGCCGAGCCCCGCGGTTCACCCTGACTGTCGGAGCCTGAGATCGCGCTCGGAGGGGCGACCATAGTCGAGTTCGGCGCGTGCCAGTCCGTCGAGACGAACCGGTGGCGGATCAGCCACTCGTCACCGACCGGAACGAACGTGTCCCGATAACGTCCATAGTGGTCCAGGCCGATCTCGGTGACCACCGTGAAATAGGTGGCCACCCGTGCCTCGGTCGGGGAGAGCTCGAGGAACCGGGTGTTCGTCAGGTTGTGTCGGACGATCCGCCGCCCGCCCACGGCAGCCCCGTCGGGTGGCGGCTGATGCCTGGACGCCGCCGATGCCGCCGATGCCGTTGTGCCGCCGAGAAAGGCGACGATCGCCGCTCGGCCGCGCAGGGCTGCCTGGCCGCGCAGTTCCAGTTCGCCGTCCTCGCAGAAGGCCAGCGCGAGCTCGTCCAGGCGCAGCCCGTCACCAGACCAGCT
The DNA here is from genome assembly GCF_023242945.1 of Frankia umida. NCBI lineage: Bacteria > Bacillati > Actinomycetota > Actinomycetes > Frankiales > Frankiaceae > Frankia > Frankia umida. The sequence continues at coordinate 6,370 of NZ_JALKFT010000007.1, read as the reverse complement.
GTACCGCACCAGTGAGTCGCGAATGCGCTCCCGCGCCGCGATCTCCCACAGTTCCATAGTCCGCGCAGCGTACTGCCCCGCCTGGCCGGGACGCGACGGCTACGGTCAGGTGGGGCAGTACGGGGAGAGAGCAGCCCCGCGGCCGGCTGGGAGAACGGCAGTCGACGGCTGGCGGGCTGGACGGCGGCGCGGGTGCGACAACGGCGGGTCAGGCGCTGACGCGCTCCCCGCAGAAGTCGGCGGCGGTGGTGATCAGGCCGTTACCGGCCGAGTTGACCGCGGTGAACGGGTAGCAGACCGGAAGCTTCCCGAAGTCCGCGTCGAAGTTGACGGGGGTGATGAGACCGCCGGCATTGTAGTTCTTCACCGCGCGCAGATGACTGATGAAGCCCGCCCGGGTGGGGCAGGGACCGGCTTCCTGGAGACCGCGGACCAGCATGTCGCCGATGATGTAGCCGACCCGCGCGAGGGTCTGGCTGGTGTCCCCCAGGTCGGGGGAGTAGCGGGCCAGGGCGTCCCGATAGGCGGTGAACGAGGGCGAGGTCGGATCGACCGGCTGGGCGGAGTAGACGGTCAGACCGGCCAGCAGCGGGCCGTACTCCTGCAGAAGCTGGGTACCGGGAGTCTCGTTGGCGCTGAGGATGGCCTTCGGACTGGCGCCGTTGCGTCGCACCGCGGCGACGATCTTCGCGAAAGTGCCGATGGACAGCGCGCTGGCCAGCGTGTCCACCTTGTCTGCAGCGACTCGCCGGACGATCTCGTCGATCTGGCTCTGGGTCGGGTCCTCGTCGGCCGCCGCCGAACCCACGGTCATCCCCACCGACTGGAAGCTGGCCCGCAACTGCTGGGCCGTCTTGTCGGAGACGCCGATGCCGGCGGGATCGACGATGACCAGCGCCCGGGTCCCGCCGAGCTGCTGGGCGTACTTCCCGAAGGTGGTGACCGAGTCCGTCGAGTTGACGGTCCCCTGGGAGTAGCTGTAGGTGAACATGTTCCGGTACTGTGACCACACGGGCTCCGCGGCGACGCCGAGCACCGGAATTCCCCGGGAAGCCAGGTAGCCGGCTCCACCGGACGAGGTGGGGGTCGCCTCGAGGATCGCGAAGCTGTTCCGATCGTCCACCAGGTTCCGGCCGACCACTCCGTTGGTGTCCACCCGACCCCGGTCGTCGGCCCATTCGTAGGTGATCTTCCGGCCGTTCACACCGCCGGCGGCGTTCGCCACGCCGAGGCGGGCGGTCAGCCCGGCCCGGGTCGACTGAAATATCGTGGAAAGTGACCCTGTGTCCGGATATATGAGGCCAACCTTGACCTCGCTCGGGGAGACTCCGGGTCCGTTGCAGGACGCCGCCGATGTGGCCGAGTCGGCGCTGCAGCCGACCAGCGCCGACAGACACAGCAGCGCGACGGGTAATGCCGACAGTGCGCGGATTGACACCTGGAGGCCCTTTCCTGAACGGTGTTGCGGGGTGGCCGACATAGTAGCCGTCAAAGAACAATTAGCTAACTATTAATCACAACGGTCTGGTGCTGGTCGCATTGCGGGCTCCATGTGTGAAGAATGAGTGACGGAAAGTGTCCAACCTGACGCCTGAGGCATTGTTGATCTCCCGGTGAGGGTGGAGGCCTGACTGTCGGATCTCCTGCGCTTGCCGTGGGCTGGGCATGGAAGGCCTGATCCGAGTGATCGAGTATCGGCGGCCAGGTAAATCTCCCCTTTTGTGCATATCGGAAAAAAGGTGTAAATCGGAAAGTTCGGCTAGAGAGGATGTTTTCCTTTCTGGCTCCACGTGGCCTCGGGACCTCGAACGTCTGCGCGTCTGGGGTGGATGGGCCGGGCCGGATCAGGTGCCGATACGCTCTCCGCAGAAACTGGCACTTTTGGTCACCAGGCCGTTACCAAATGCGTTGACGCTGATGAACGGGTAGCAGGTCGGCGTTCTGCCGAAGTCGGCCTCGAAATCTATGGATGGGGCGAGGCCGCCGGCGGTGTAGCCCTTCACGGCCCGTAGGCCGGTGATGAAGCTCTGCCGGGTGGGGCACGGGCCGGCCGCCTGCAGGCCGCGAACCAGCAGGTCGGCACTGACATAGCCGGCGAGCGCGACCTGCTGGCCGGAGTCCTCCAGCTCAGGGGCGTAGCGGTTGAGATTCGCCTGATAGGTCGCCACGGCCGGGTCCTTCGGGTCCATCGGTTCACTGCTGAAGGTGGTCAGGCCGGCCAACTGCGAACCGTATTTGGCGAGCAGGTCGCTGTCGGGTGACTGGCTACCGGTGAGCAGAACCTTGGGCTGCAGACCATGCTGTCTCACGGCCACGATGATTTTCGCGAAGGTTTCGGTTGTCAGTGTGCCGATGAGAGTGTCGATATGGCCGGTGGTGATCCGGCGAATGATCTCGTTCAGCTGGCTGGCGGAGGGTTCCTGGTCGGTCTGGGCCTGATCCACGTGAATGCCGGCGGATTCCAGGCTGGCCTGCATCGTTCCGTGTGAGGTGGCCGACATGCCCAGGCCGATGGGGTCGGTGATGAGGAGAGCCCGTGTGCCACCCTCCTGGCGGGCGAACTTCCCGAACGTGGTTACCGCTTCGGCTGTTCTCAGCGCGCCCGGGGTGTAGCTGAAGGCGAACATGTTGCGGTACTGCGACCACACCGGCTCGATGGCCAGGCCGACCACGGGGATCTGCTTCGAGGCGAGGTAGGCCGCTCCACCGGACGACACCGGGGAGGTCTCCATGATGGCGAAGTCCCCCTTGTCCTCGATCAGACTCCGAGCGGACACGGCATTGGTGTCGGGTTTGCCGCGATCATCGACCCAGTCGTATTTGATCTGACGGCCGTAGACGCCACCCGCGGCGTTCGCCGCCTCAATACGTGCGTCCAGCCCCGCCCGTACCGGGACGAACGTACTCGCCAGTACCCCACTGGCGGGAAAGATGAAACCGGCTCTGATCTCGGTCGGTGATACTCCCGGTGCCTTTGTGTCGCAGCTTTCCGCGACGGCTTTCGGTGCACTGTTACAGGCTGCCGTGGAGGCGAGAAATATCGGCGCGGCCAACAGTGCCGCGAGTACACGGGACCTCACGAGTGACGCCTTTCCTGGAATGACCCGGACCCGGTCGACAGGTGGGGCCGGTCAGCATTCTATTTTTGATCGACGGTTTTCTGGGCAGTGGCGCCCGGTCCGCGGGGTCGGGCCGGGCGCGTTGTGATGCGTCCGCGGCTCGGGGCTGATGTCTGTGTCCGGGTGCACCGAAAGCCACTGTGGCTGGCTTGGCTCCCTAAACCGCGCAGCTTTGGAACGCTTCCTGCTCCGCGTCCCGGAAGGGGGAGCTCCGCCTGCGGCGTGGTTCCGCGAGGCGGCGCGGTCGTGAACACGATGTGGGCCGGTGCTGTCCAGTTCGCCGAGGGCATACCGGTGGGCCGGAGGCGGCTGGAACGGCGATAAGGCCATGGCGTCGAATTGTTCCCGTTGCCTGCGGGACGCGCCCGGCCGGGCGGCCCTCCGTAGCCCCTGACCTGGCTGATCCGTGCCGTTCTGCGGGGATGCCGGGTCCTGGGGGGCGGCTGGCCGTCGCCCAGGACCCGGCCAAGCAGGTCCGATGACGTCGGGGGTCTGGTTGCATACGGAGGGTGTGAGATTGGTAGACCATAGCACTTTGGTGCTATGTGTGCCGCTATCGACGGGTGGTACTCCTGATGCGTTGGGTGCCCAATGAGCACCAGACGTAGCCGTCGATTCGGTTGTGTCTGCGAAGAGATCCCTGTGTGTTGACTGATCCTGCTCTGGCGGGCGGGACGCTTTCCCCGGCAAAATGCCCGAAATGTCCATTCCTGGTGGTATCGATGGGCAGGGTGCACGCGGTGAGACTGCTGGGTCATCCCGGCGAGGCGCAACCGTCCGTGTGCCAAAAAAGGCGAGGCTTATCTGATTATGCAGAAAGAAAGCGATGGGCTGCGTTCAGTCAATGTGCCGCATGGTTGTCCAGGAGGTCTCAACGCGCGCCCGGGAAGAGCCGTCAAGGATGCCACGGACCGTGATTTCACAGGTGTGGCCAGCGGCGAGACCGGGCGCGGGCAGCATCCGGATCCGCAGCCACGTGAGCGAACCCGCCGCGGCCCCGCCCAGATCGGCCGGACCATCCGAACCGGTGGGATCGTCGGTGGAAAGCATGCGGACGGCCACGACGTCACCATTGGTATTGGCCCGGTCGCGCAGCCGCTGGGCCTGTTCCCAATGCCATGTAGCTTAAGTTGATCATGCTGGGGTGGTGGGTTCCGGGTCGTGCGGCGTGGTGCGGCGACCGGGTGACGCGGTCGGTGTTTGGATCAGGGGTTGTGAGTGGGGTTGAGGCGGATCGTTCGGGTGTGCGTCCTGATCAGGTGTCGTTGGGGGTGCTGGTCAACGCGGTGCCGCGGGACGCGGTGGACGAGGCGGTCGCGGTGTGTGGGGTGCGGGAGCGCCGGTCGGACGGCAAGCTGCCCGCGCATGTGATCGCCTATTTGACGTTGGCGTTGTGTCTGTTCCCGGACGAGGACTATGAGGAGGTCGCGACCCGGGTGACCGGGTCGTTGGACCGGTGGGGGTGCTGGAACGCTGGGTGGAGTGTCCCGACGGCCAGTGCGATCACGCAGGCGCGTAAGCGGCTGGGCCGGGCGGTCTTCGGCGAGTTGTTCGAGCGGACGTGTGGGCCGGTCGCGGGGACGACCGGTCCGGGGGCGGTGGCGGGGGCGTTGGGCACGGCGCGTGGATCGTTCCTGCGCCGGTGGCGGCTGCTGGCGATCGACGGGTTCGAGGTCGACGTGCCCGACAGCAAGGAGAACGCCGCGGAGTTCGGCTACGCGGGGTCGGGAGACAACCGGTCGGGGTTCCCGAAGGCGCGGGTGGTGGCGCTGGCCGAGTGCGGCACGCATGCGTTCGTCGCCGCCGAGGTCGACGCCTACCAGGTGGGTGAGAAGACGCTGGCCAGCCGGCTGTACCCGCGGCTGCGGGGTGATGAGCTGCTGACCGCGGATCGGGGTTTCTACTCGTGGGCCGCCTGGGACAGCGCGCAGGCCACGGGCGCGGCGTTGCTGTGGCGGGCACCGACCCAGCTGGAGTTGCCCGTCGTGCGGGTCCTGCCCGACGGGACCTACCTCACCGTTTTGATCAAGCCGACCGTGCGTGGCGGGCGGCGGGAACGGCTGCTGGCCGCCGCCCGCGCGGGCGTGGACCTCACCGACATCAACACTGTTCCGGACGCGTTCGATGACCGCGGGCTCCCGGTCGTGCATCTCGCCCGGGTCGTCGAGTACGACGTGCCCGACCGGGTCGGTAACAGCACCGGTGAGCTGATCGTTCTGCTCACCACGATCACCGACCCGCGTGACGCCCGGGCCGACGAACTGGCCGCCGCCTACCACGAGCGGTGGGAAGAGGAAACCGCGAACGACCAGCTCAAAACCCATCTCCGCGGCCCCGGGCGAGTCCTACGGTCCCGTCTTGCGGACCTGGTCTACCAGGAGATCTGGTCCTATCTGATCGTCCACCATGCGATCAGTGACCTGACCGCGCAGGCGTCCGCCGCCGCGGACCTCGACCCGGACTCGATCTCCTTCGCCAAGGCCCTCCGCCTGATCCGCCGTACCGCCACCGGGACGGCGGACATTTCCCCCTGCGGACTGGACTGACCACCTTCCCAAGCACCTGTCCGACCTCGCCCGGCTCCTGATCCCCGACCGCCGTGAACGCACCTGCCCCCGCGCGGTGAAACGCGCCCGCCACAACAACTACCGCGTCAAAAACCCGGCGAGGCCGCCAGCATCCGCCATCACGCTCCAGCAACGGTCAGGATCCACACTCTCAGCCAAACATGATCAAACTAGGCTACGTGGCATTGGGCCTGTTCCCGGCGGTGTCGGGCAGCCCGTTCCTCGTCGGCCTCGGCGAGGTTCTCGGTGGCCTTCGCGAGTTCCGCCTCGCCGGAGTCCGGGTCGTCCTCGCCGGGACCGTCCGGGTCGTCGGAGCGGTGGCGTCGATGATCATCGTGGCGAGGTCCGCGAGTGCGAACGACCGCGGCGCGGCGACGGGGAACGAGAACGTCACGGGGGGCATCGGGTGACGTTCTTCGGGCGGAGTCGGCGCGGGGTGAAGTCGTTGAGGGGCGAGCTCGGCGCCGCCAGACCCGCGGGCGGCGGGGTCGAGAGACGGTGGAGCCAGAAGCCAGTGGGGCCGCCAGACGGTCAGACGGGAAAGCGGGTGCCGGGTAGTCGGGTGCGCGGCCGTCCCCGCAGGTCGTCGCGGACGCGGACGCTTGGAGCGTCGGTGGCGGCGTCGAGCATGTTGGTGACCGGGAAACGTAGCGCGCAGGCCCCGTCCTTCAGGGCGGGGCCTGC
>NZ_JALKFT010000079.1:0-4015 GCF_023242945.1 Frankia umida | reverse complement strand
CAGCGATCATCGAGACCGAGGAGGCGCTACCCACGAACCAAGCAGCCTGATGTCTCACCGGGATTGACAGGCTCCGGGCGGACGGCATGTCCGTCTCGGAGATCGTCACCGAGTATCCGTCGATCGACGGCTCGGGAGTGCGGGCGGCAGCCGCCTACGGCGCCCAGCTTGCCCGGGAGGAACTCGTACCGCTCCGCACGGCTCCGTGAAGGTCAAGATCGACGAGGGCCTACCGGTCTCGCTGGCCGAACGCCTCGCCACGTTCAACATCGACGCTGACACCGTGTTCAGTGAGCAGCTTGCGGGGCGGACGGACCCCGAAGTGCTTGCCGCTGCAAGCGACGATGGCCGGATCGTGTTCACTCTCGACCGCGGCTTCGGCAACGTCCGTGCCTATCCGCCCGGGTCGCACCGCGGGATCGTGGTGTTCCGCCTTGACGACCAGGCAGCCCGCACGGTGATCTCGGCGGTCGAAAACCTCGTCGCCCAGCACGACCTCGCTGACCTGGCTGATGCCATCACCGTGGTGCATCGCGGCCTGCTCCGTATCCGCCGCGAGGACAGCTGATTACCGCGTCGGAATTACCAGTGCCGGCCGCAGCACTGAAGATCTTGAAAGCGGCAGAGCCCCGTACCTTGGATGGGGGTACGGGGCTCTGACCTGTCTCAACCGTGCGTGCGCTCGGAGGGAATCGAACCCCCAACCTTCTGATCCGTAGTCAGATATCCGATCTGTCGGACGATGACGAATGATGCCAATAGGTGCCGCTATGTCCGCATCTGACGCCGGCGACGGCACTCCGGGAAACGAACCAGACATCACGGATCTACTCCTCACCCTCGGTGAACGGCGGGACTTCGACCCGCTGCTACCACGCGCCCTGGACGAGGACTTCCAGTACTGGATCGAACACCGACGCCCCATCCCCTCCGAGAAACTTGGGAAAATCCTCGGAATAGGATCGACACGATCAAGAAAGCTGGTGGCTGACATTCGAGCAGCACGCCAGGAAATCATCAAAGGCGCCATCACCATCTCCACGAAGGAGATAGAACCACCCAGCGAATAGCCCCCGCCGGAGGCGGAAACATCATGGGCCCCGCGTCGTGTGGACGACACGGGGCCCGTGACCTGCCTCAACCGGCGTGCACCGCGGAAGACTCGAACCTCCAGACCTCCCCGACCCTCGTCGAAGGAGGCGAACCAACCGGCACTCGTGCTCAGTCTACCCGACCTGCGAACCTTACCGTTGTCGGGCGGACACACATGCCGACCGCTTCTGCAGACAAGAAGATGAGCCGGGTCAACCAAGATCATGGTTGGCTGGTGAATCCGGCGGCCGGCATCACGGCCCCACGTCCGGGGTGTGATCGGTCAGCGGCTTCGCGGTGTAGGTGATGCGGATGACGCCGTCGGGATGGCGCTCGACGCGTCCCGCCACTTTGAACACGGCGTGCAGGACCTCGGAGCTCAGCGCGTCGAGGACCGGGCCGGCGCTGGCCACGACACCGTGATCGAGGACGACCAGCTCGTCGCAGTAGCGGACGGCGAGATCGAGGTCGTGCAGGACCGCGAGCGCGGTGACTCCGCTGGCGCGAACGAGGTCGAGCAGCTCGAACCGGGCCCGGATGTCGAGGTGGTTGGTCAGCTCGTCGAGGACGAGCAGGCGCAGGCGCTGCGCGAGGGCCCGCGCCAACAGCACCCGCTGGCGCTCGCCACCGGAGGCGTCCAGATAGAGGTCGGCTTTCCGGAGGAGCCGCGACGGGGATACACGCGCCGCGTTGGCGATCGCAGGGACGCCTCAATGAAGGGCGGCCACCACAAACTCGCCACCGACACCAACCCACAGCTGCGACCGGCAGCCGTGTTCACCGAATTCGCCGCCGCCATCTGACCGTCCGTCGCCGGCCTGCCCGTATGCACCGCTTCCTCGCAATGCAACAGCGCTTAACTATGCCGGTTCAGTTGGTGTCTGACGAAAGGCGGCGCAGCAGCTCCTCGGGGATGGTCGGCAGCGGGTCCGCGGTGTATCCGAACCAGCCGATTCCATGCTCGTCGTACCGGAGACGGCCGACAGTGGCACCGAGGGGCTCCTCGATGTAGTTCGAGAAGAGGGACACGGCCCATTCTCTCGGTTCCTGTTCCTCGTCGCCCTCGACGCCCGTCGACTCGCCGACCGGCCAGCGTACGCCGATCAGGATGCTGGCGACGTGGGGATGCTTCGCGTTCCTGTACACGACGCAGACGGAGGGGGCCAGGAGTGCCGTGTGATCGAGCCAGGAGCCGAGAACGGTCACTCCGGTGTCGGGAGAAAGGCTGAGGTCACGGACGTGAAGGAGTACCTGGTCGGCCGGTGACGTGCTCTGGTCAGTGCTCATGATAGGCAGTCAGGATACCAAGCGGATCCTGGTCCGGTGCGCTCCTGCTCGGCGCGTACTCCACCACGACCCTCGCCCACCAGGTCGTGCTGTGATTGATGATCAGGCAGCCGCATTTACCCTTGTACTTCTTGCGGAAGACCACCCTCGTTGAACTGTCGCGATCGAGACGGACGCTGTCTGCGTGCAAGAGGGTGTCCCGGATCTGGTCCCAGGTCAGTTCACCCTCATGCTTGTCCTCGATCTTTGCTTTTCCGAAGCCCTTCTCCCCGAGCCCACCGATGTAGCCGTCGTCGTAGTAGCCGCGGCGCAGCGGGACCTCGTAGTACTTCAGGCATGGCAGGAGCGAGCAGTTGACCCGATACCAGGTCGCAATGTCGTAACGGCGATCATCTGCTGCCAGCGCGGGAGACGCGAACAGACAGGAAAACAGGAAAATGAAGGTGGCCAGAAAGGCGGCCAGACGCGGGCGGGGCAGCCGCATCCTCAGCTCCGTTCGGTAGCGTGGGGCACTTCGAACCTCGATGTCCGCAGCCTAGAGGAACCCTTACCCACAGGCCAATCACATTAGCCTTCCCAAGGTTCACTGCTTGCTTCCTCGCAGGAAAGCGGCGGCGATCCGTTCCCTGCCGCCGATGATGCGGCAGGGGCTCTCAGCCCGCTCCCTGAACGCGGTCCCAGGTCAGGATCCGGTAGTGCAGCCCGGTTGTGGACTCCCGCCAGCCCCCGGCGGAATCCGGCGGGCGGCCCACGTCCGGCGCGTACGTGTCACCGTCGAAGGCCTCCTGGATCTCGGTGACGACGATCCGGTCCGCGACCGGAAGTGCCGCCCGGTACAGCGCCGCCCCGCCGATCACCCACACATCCCCGGACACCGCGGCCAACGCCCGCGACGGGTCAGGGAACGTCTCCACGCCCTGCTGGGGCGTGCCCGACACCACGAGGTTGCGTCGGCCCGGCAGCGGCCGGAACCGCGGCGGCAACGACTCCCAGGTCCGCCGGCCCATGAGCACGGCAGCACCCCGTCCCGCCCGATCACACCGTGCGCCGACTGCGCCCAGACAAGCCCGATCACACCGCCACCGGGGCCGGGATCGCGGGGCGCGGGTCATAGCCCTGGGAGCCGCCGATTAATAAGTCCCGTTCTTGATGTTGTTTTGGTCGATCAGGTTGGTGAGGTCGTGGGCGGTCGGTGCGGTGATCGGTGCGGGTCGGATGCGCCGGTCGAGGCCTTCGAGGACGGGGGTCATCTCGTGGATCGCGTCGCTGACGGCACCGCGGGGTGAGCCGAGCAGGCGGGTGAGTGCCTGGTGCTGGGTCTTCCAACGGTGGTGGATCACGGTGACGAGCAGCCGGTCGGACAGGGAGAGGGGTCCGCGTCGCAGGATGCGGTGGCGGGCGTGCAGGTGGTGCAGGCTGATCGGCGGGTGGGCGAGGATGTGCTGCTCGACCGCGGCGAGCAGAGAGGCGAACGTGCCGTCATTCATACCGGTGATCGTCGGATGGCGTAGCCAGTCCGGGGCCCGGTCGTCCGGCTGGCCGCGGTCGACGTACCGTGACGGAGCCTGTCAATCCCGGTGAGACATCAGGCTGCTTGGTTCGTGGGTAGCGCCTCCTCGGTCTCGATGATCGCTGG
>NZ_JALKFT010000078.1:0-4124 GCF_023242945.1 Frankia umida | reverse complement strand
CGTCGAGGTCAGTCCGCATCCGGTGTTGACGGTCGGTATGCAGGAGACCATCGACGCGGCAGCGGATTCGAGCGCGGCCACGGATTCTGCTTCTGACGCTGTGGCGTTCGGGACGCTGCGCCGTGACGATGGCGGTCCGGGGCGTTTCCTGGCCAGTGTGGCCGAGGCGTTCACCCGCGGTGTCGCGGTGGACTGGGCGCCGATGTTCGGGGCGCCGATGCTCGGAGCGCCGCCCCGGCGGGTCGATCTGCCCACCTACGCCTTCCAGGAGCAGCTGTACTGGCTGGAACCGGCGGGGCCCGGGGCCACCGACGTCGCCGCCGCCGGGCTGGATGCGGCCGACCATCCTCTGCTGGGCGCCGCCGTCACGGTGGCGAGCTCCGACAGCCTGCTGGTCACCGGCCGGCTCTCCCTGCGCGACCATCCCTGGCTCGCCGACCACGCCGTGGCGGGCACGGTGCTGCTGCCGGGTGCGGCGTTCGTGGAGCTCGCCGTCCACGTCGGCTCGCAGGTCGGCTGCGGGCGGGTGGAGGACCTGACCATCGCGGTCCCGCTGGTCCTGCCCGCCTCGGGTGCCGTCCGGATCCAGGTGACAGTCGACCCGCCCGACGACGGCGGCCGCCGCGCGGTGTCCTTCTTCTCCCATCCCGACACCGCCGGTGCGGATGCCGGCGACCGGGTCTGGACGCGGCATGCGTCCGGCCTGCTCGCGGCGGACACCCGGGCGCCGTCGATCGACACCGGGGCCTGGCCGCCGGCCGGGGCCGAACCGGCTGCTCACGAGACCCTCTACGACGACCTGGCCGCGGTCGGCTTCACCTACGGCCCGGTGTTCCGGGGGCTGCGCGCCGCCTGGCGGCTGGGCGACGAGGTGCTCGCCGAGGTGAGCCTGCCATCCGAGCACGGACCGGACGCCGGCTCGTTCGGGTTGCATCCGGCACTGCTGGACGCCGCCCTGCACGCGATGGCGCTCGGCGGACTGCCCAACCCCGGCGAGCGCGACGACAGCACCCGGCTGCCGTTCGCCTGGAGTGGCATCGGCCTGTACGCCACCGGTGCCACCGCGCTGCGGGTACGACTGGCACCGGCCGGTCGCGACGCGATCAGCCTGCGGCTCACCGACACCGACGGTCAGCCGGTGGCCACCATCGAGTCGCTGGTGCTGCGGGCCGTCGATCCGGCGCGCCCCGCCGGTGGCTCGGTTGTGGTGGACGACCTGTACGAGTTCGGCTGGGTGACGGTGCCGCCGGTCGCCGTGGACGTGCCGGTCGCCGCGGGCTCGGCACCGTCCACGTGGGCGGTCCTCGGCGCCGACCCGGTGATCACGCCGGAGCTGACAGAGCTGACAGAGCTGGCGGGCAGCGGCGTCGTCGTCGATCACCACGTCGATCTGCCGGCGCTGTCGGCCGCCGTGGCGGCCGGGGCACCCGTGCCCGCTGTGGTGCTCGTGCCCTGCCCGTCCGCGGATCCGGGTGCCGGCCCGGCCGAAGACGGTCGGGTCGGGGGCGCACCGGCCCAGCAGGCATGGGTCGAGCAGGTGCGGGCCGAGGACGTGCGGACGGCCACCGGTCACGCGCTGCGGTTGGCGCAGCAGTGGCTCGCCGACGACCGCTTCGCCTCCTCCCGGCTGGTCCTGGTGAGTCGGGCAGCCGTGGCGGCCGGACCCGGTGACCCGCCGGCCGATCCCGTCTCGGCGGCGGTGTGGGGCCTGGTCCTGTCCGCCCGCTCGGAGAACCCCGACCGTTTCGCGCTGGTCGACCTCGACGCCGAACCGGCGTCGTGGCAGGCGCTGCCCACCGCGGTGGCGGCGCTGGCCGCCGACGAGCCGCGGCTCGCGATCCGCGCGGGCGAGGTGCGGGTCGGCCGGCTGGTGCGTGCCGGGGGTGGCGACACGCTCGTGCCCCCGGCGGTGGCCGCCTGGCGGCTGGAAAGCACCGGCAAGGGTGCCCTGGCGAACCTGGCGCTGTTGCCCTGCCCGGAGGCGTCCGGGCCGCTGGTCGGCGCCCAGGTCCGGGTTCGGATGCGGGCGTCCGGGCTGAACTTCCGGGACGCGCTGAACGCGCTGGGGCTCTACCCCGGCGACGCGGGTCCGCTGGGCATCGAGGGCGCCGGGGTGGTCGTCGAGGTCGGCCCGGACGTGACGGACCTGGCCGTGGGGGAGGCGGTGATGGGGCTGTTCGCCGGCTCCTTCGCCTCCCTGACGGTGACCGACCGGCGCATGCTCGCCCGCATCCCCGCCGGCTGGACGTTCGGCCAGGCCGCCTCGGTGCCGGTCGTCTTCCTCACCGCGTACTACGGACTTGTCGATCTCGCCGGTCTGCACGCCGGGCAGGCGGTGCTCGTGCACGCGGCGGCCGGCGGGGTCGGGATGGCCGCCGTCCAGCTGGCCCGTCATCTCGGCGCCGAGGTGTACGCGACGGCGAGCCCCGGCAAGTGGGACGTCCTGCGGGCGATGGGGATCGACGACGACCATCTCGCCTCCTCCCGGACCCTGGACTTCGCCGACCGGTTCCACGCCACCTCCGGCGGGGCGGGCGTCGACGTGGTCCTCAACGCGCTCGCCGGTGAGTTCGTCGACGCCTCGCTGCGGCTGTTGCCGCGCGGCGGCGCGTTCGTGGAGATGGGCAAGACCGACATCCGGGACGCGGCGGTCGTCGCCGCCGAGCGTCCCGGGGCGCGTTACCACGCGTTCGAGCTGATGGACGCCGGCCTCGGGCGCCTCCAGGAGCTGTTCGCCGAGGTCCTCACGCTGTTCGAGCAGGGAGCGCTCAGCGTCCTGCCGACCCGGTTCGTCGACGTCCGCCGGGCACCGGAGGCGTTCCGCTTCCTCAGCCAGGGCCGCCACATCGGCAAGATCGTCCTGACCGCGCCGCCCGCGACACCGGCCACGGGATGGGATCCGCAGGGCACGGTGCTGGTCACCGGTGCCACCGGGACGCTGGGGGCGCTGGTGGCCAGGCACCTCGTCGCCGTCCACGGCGTGCGTCACCTCGTGCTGGTCGGCCGCCGCGGTGCCGCCGCGCCCGGCGCCGCCCGCCTGGCGCAGGAGCTGGACGGACTGGGCGCCACCGTCACGCTCGCCGCCTGCGACGCGGCGGTCCGGGACCAGCTCGCCGTCGTCGTCGATGCCATCCCGGCCCGGCACCCGCTGACCGCGGTTGTCCACGCGGCCGGCGTGCTCGACGACGGGGTGGTCGCCGCGCTCACGCCCGAACGGCTGGACCAGGTGCTGCGGCCGAAGGTGGACGCCGTGCTCAACCTGCACGCACTCACCGCCGGACGGGACCTGGCGGCGTTCGTCCTGTTCTCCTCGATCGCCGGGATCTTCGGTGGTCCGGGCCAGGGTAACTACGCCGCGGCCAACGCCTTCCTCGACGCGTTCGCCGAGCGCCGCCGGGCCGCCGGCCTGCCCGCGGTGTCGATGGTCTGGGGACGGTGGGCGCCCGGCAGCGACATGACCGGCCACCTCGACGACACCGCGCTACGGCGGATGGACACCGGCGGGCTGCGGCCACTCGACGCCGAGGCGGGGCTGGCACTGTTCGACGCGGCAGCCGGTGCATCCACCGCGGTGAGCGTCCCGGCCGCGTTCGACCTGGCGGCGATCCGGGCGCAGGCCTCGACGCGGGGCATCCCCGCGTCGCTTCGCGGACTGGTGCGGCCACCGCGCCGGGCCGCCACGGCCGAGACGCGAACGGGTGGCGCCGACGGGCTGCGCCGGCGGCTGCTCGGCCGCGGCGAGGCCGACCGGGCCCAGGTAATGCTCGATCTGGTGCGGGCCCAGGCGGCGATCGTGCTCGGTCACGCCCAGCCCGAGGCCGTCGACACCGGGCGGCCCTTCCGCGACCTCGGGTTCGACTCGCTGACGGCGGTCGAGCTGCGCAACCGCCTGGCCGCCGCGGTCGGACTGCGGCTGTCGGCCACCCTGGTCTTCGACTACCCCACCCCCGTCGCCCTGGCCGGGTATCTGCGCACCGAACTGCTGGGCGACGTCCAACCCGACGGGGAGCAGCCCCGCGGCGCGGACGCACCCCACGGACCGACCCGCGCGGTGCCGGCCGCGGCCGACGACCCGATCGTGATCGTGGCGATGAGCTGCCGGTATCCGGGTGGGGTGCGGTCGC
>NZ_JALKFT010000077.1:0-4221 GCF_023242945.1 Frankia umida | reverse complement strand
GCGCCTTCGGCCCAGCCGGTGCCGTCGGCGGCGGCGGCGAACGCCTTGCACCGTCCGTCGGGGGAAAGCCCACGCTGCTGGCTGAACCAGACGAACAGGTCCGGTGTGGCCAGCACCGTGACGCCGGCGGCGAGGGCCAGCTCGCACTCGCCGCGGCGCAGGGACTGGCTGGCCAGGTGCAGCGCGACCAGCGAGGACGAGCAGGCGGTGTCCACGGTCATCGCCGGCCCCCGCAGGCCGAAGGTGTAGGCCAGCCGGCCGGAGGCGAGGCTGGTGGCGTTGCCGGTCATGATGTGCCCGTCCAACTCGAGGGGCACCCGGTCGCGTTCGGGTGCGTAGCGGCCGGCGGCCAGGCCCACGAACGTGCCGGTGCGGCTGCCACGCAGCGTCCGTGGTTCGATGCCGGCGGCCTCGATGGACTCCCACACGGTCTCCAGCAGCAGGCGGTGCTGCGGATCCATGGCGGTGGCCTCCCGCGGTCCGATGCCGAAGAAGGCCGGGTCGAAGGCGCCGGCGTCGTGCAGGAAGCCGCCGCGGCGCACGTACGAGCGGTCCGGGCGGCCGGGCTCCGGGTCGTACAGGTCGTCCAGTTCCCAGCCGCGGTCGGTGGGGAACTCGCCGGTGGCGTCCCGGCCGGCGTCGAGCAGTTCCCACAGGTCCTGCGGGGATTCGACACCGCCCGGAAAGCGGCAGCCCATCCCGATGATCGCGATGGGCTCGCGGTCGCGTTCCTCGAGCTCAGCCAGCCGGCGGCGCACCTGTCGCACATCGGTGGTGGCCCGCCGCAGGTACTCGCGTAGCTTCTCCTCGTTGGACATCCGATCACCGTTCTCTTCGGGGCACTGTTCTCGTCGAGGCACCGTGGGGAGCTCGTCGCGCTGTGGCGACCCGCGGTCAGGGGGTGCCGATCTCCTTGTCGAGTGCGTCGAACAGCTCCTCGTCGGTGGCGGTGAACAGCCGCTCGTCCGGAATGGGCGACCCGTCGGCGAGGGGGATGCGGCCGGTCAGGGCAAGCAGGCGCGGTTGGATCGCCGCCAGCGTGGGATCGCTCGTGGTGAGGCGTTCCAGCGCTGCCTCCAGTTCGGCCAGCCCGGCGAGCACGGCCTCGGCGGGTAGCACCGTGCCGGTGGCCGTGCCGGTGGGACGCCCGTCGGAGTCGAGCAGTTCCGCGCTCAGCAACGCGGCGACGTCCGCCGGTGTCGGGTGATCGAACACCAGCGTGGTGGGCAGGGTCAGCCCGGTCCGGACGTTCAGCTGGTTGCGCAGCTCCAGGGCGGTCAGCGAGTCGAACCCGGTGTCCCGGAACGGGGCGTCAGCACGGATGGCGTCCGCCCGTCCATGCCCCAGCACCAGCGCACACTGCGTGCGGACGAGCTCGAGCAGATGGGTCGCGCGCTCGTCGGGCGGCAGCCCGGCCAACCGCTCGGCGAGCGGGAGCTCACGTGCGGGCTTGGCTGTGACCGCCCGCCGCGGGGGCCGGCGGACCAGCTCGGTCAGAACAGGGCGCAGCTGGCCCGCGTCCGCCTGCCGCCGCAGCGCCGCGATGTTCCACCGGGCGGTCACCACGGCGGCGTCGTGCGGGGTGGACCGGGCCGCGTCGAACAGCGTCATCGCCTGGGCCGGCGACAGCGGTGCCAGTCCGGTGCGACCGAGCCGGGCACGGGCGACCTCGTCGAGGCCGCCGGCCATGCCGTCCTCCGACGCCCACAGTCCCCAGGCCATCGAGGTCGCGGGTAGACCGAGGGAGCGACGGTGTGTGGCGAGCCCGTCCAGGAAGGTGCTGGCTGCCGCGTAGGCACCCTGGCCGGCGCTGCCGAGCACCCCGGCGGCCGAGGAGAACAGCACGAAGTCCGTCAGCCCGGCGCGGGTGGTGAGTTCGTGCAGATTCCAGGCGGCGTCAACCTTCGGGCGCAGCACGGAGGCGAGCCGGGCCGGGGTCAGGGTCGCCAGGACGCCGTCGTCGAGGATGCCGGCCAGATGGATCACCGAGGTCAGTGGTTCGTCGGCCGGCACGCCGGCCAGCACGGCGGCGAGCTGCGCATGATCACTCGCGTCGCAGGCCACCACTGTGGCCTGCGCGCCGAGGTCGGCGAGGTCGGTGACGAGCCGGGGGGCACCGGCGGCCTGCGGGCCCTGCCGGCTGAGCAGCAGCAGGCGCCGCGCACCGTGCGAGGTCACCAGATGCCGGGCGAGGACGCCGCCGAGCGCCCCGGTACCCCCGGTGATCAGGATGGTCCCCGCCGGGGAGGCCGGCGGCCGGGCCTCGAGGGCCTGGTCGCCGTGGCGGCGGGAGACCTGGAGGCGGGGCGTGAGGACCACACCGGCCCGCACCGCGCACAGCTCGGCGCCTGAGTCGATCGCCGCCGCCAACCCGTCCGCCGCCGGGTCGGCTGCCGGCTCCAGATCCACGAGGACGAAGCGGCCCGGGTTCTCGGACTGGGCGGTTTGGACCAGCCCCCACACCCCGGCGTGGGCGAGGTCGGGGATGCCGCGGCGCGGGTCGGTCGCGACCGCGCCGCGGGTGACGACGACCAGCCGCGCCCCGGCGAACGCCGGCTCGGCGAGCCAGTCCTGGATGACCCGCAGCACAGCGGAGACCTCTGCGTGCACGATCCCGGGCAACGTCGGGCCGTGGTCGTCGGTCGTGGCCGGGCGGGTGTCAGGGGTGACGCGTGGCGGCAGCGGAAGCAGGACCACCGGGGGCAGCGGGGTTCCAGCGGAGCTGGTCTCCTGTAGTTCGTGCGGGTCGGAGCACAGTCGCACGGCGTCCACGCCGAGCAGTCGCAGTACCGGTTCGCGTTCGGCCGGGTCCGCGAGCACGGTCCACTGGCCTCCGGGCCCCAGGGCGGTACCCGCCGGTCTCCCGGCACCGGATGCGCCGCTGGGCCGCTCGGCGAGGTCCGCCGCGGTTGGCGGCGCCCACCTCAGCACGTGCAACGGCAGACGCTGGCCGGGACCGGCGATCGCCGGACGGCCGGTGCTGGTGCCCTCGATGCCACTGTCGATGTCGATGCGCAGGGACCCGACCGTGAGGACCTGCTCGCCGGCACCGTCGGTGAGGATGATCGAGGTGCCTGTCGGGCCGCCGTCGATCTGACCGCGCACCTCGGTGGCGCCCGTGGCGTGCAGCCGGACATCGGTGAAGGTCAGCGAGAGCGGCGCCGTCTCGGGGCCCGGCCGGGACAGGGCGTGCGTCGCCGCCGCCGCCGCCGCGAGCAGGGTGGGATGCACGGCGCTGCGCTCGGCCTCGGGACGGGCCCCCGGTGTCACCTCGACCTCGACGAGGCAGCTCGTGCCACGGCGCCAGGCTCCCCGGACGAAGGCCGGCGCGGCCGCGTCCACCAGCGCGGAGAGCTCGTCGTCGTCGACGTCGACCGCCTCGGCCGGCGGCCAGCGCAGCGTGCCCCCGCCGATCGGAGCCGCCTGGGCCGCAGGCTCGCTGTCGAGGGAGGATGCGCTGCCAACGGGGGAGACGATGAGCACTCCGAGGGCCAGCGGCGTCCACGCGGTCGCGGGGTGCTGGTCGTCGCGGACACTGTCGCCGGTGCCGTCGTCAGTGCCGACCGGGCAGGTGTGTACCGAGACGGCCCGGGCGCCGTGCGTATCCTCGGCGGCCACGACGATCCGAAGCCGCAGTGCGGTGCCGGACATGGCCGTCCCCGGCGTGACGGTCAGCCGTTGCAGGTGCTCGGCACCAGTACGCGAACCCGCGTGCAGGGCCAGCTCCACGCTGACCGCTGCCAGCAGGTGCGCCGAGGGATCCGTCAGCCAGGGCCTCGTTCGGGCCGAGAGGACACCGGTGAACACCGTCGTGCCATCCGGCAGGTCGACGGCGGCGGCGAGCAGTGGATGACCGGCGTCGTGCAGGCCTGCGGCGCTCACGTCGGTCGGCACCGCCTCGTCCGCGAGCCAGTAGCGGTCGCGCTGGAACGGATAGGTCGGCAGTTCGGCCGGGACGCCGGCGCGAACGCCGAACACCGCCTCCCAACGCACCTCGGTGCCATGGACGAACAGGGCGGCCAGCGCCAGTGCCGCCGCGGCGGGCTCATCGCGGTCGGCGCGCAGCACCGGCAGGGTCAGCACGCCTGGCGCGTCGGGCAGGCAGTCCCGGGTCAGGTGGGTCAGGGCGCCTTTCGGTCCCAGCTCCAGGTAGGTGGTGACGCCGAGGGTGTGCAGGTGGTGGATGCCGTCGTGGAAGCGGACGGGGTGGCGGATGTGGTC
>NZ_JALKFT010000076.1:0-4470 GCF_023242945.1 Frankia umida | reverse complement strand
CCGCACCCCACCACCGCCGCCCCCACCACCACGGCGGCGCCGGCCACCGCCATGCTCACCACCGGCGACACCATCACCTGGATCGGCACCGACGACCAGGCCCCCACCCGCACCGCCGACACCGTCCTGCACCTCGACGGCGCCCTGATCACCCCCGCCTTCGTCGACGCCCACCTGCACACCACCGCCACCGGCCTGGCCCTCACCGGCCTCGACCTCACCACCAGCCCCACCCGCACCGCCGCCCTCGACGCCCTCGCCACCCACGCCCGCCACCACCGCCACCACACCCTGTTCGCCACCGGCTGGGACGAGACCCGCTGGCCCGAGAACACACCCCCCACCGCAGGCGACCTCGACCGCGCCACCCACGGCGCCCCCGTCTACCTCGCCCGCGTCGACGGCCACACCGCCGTCATCTCCACCGCGCTCGCCGCCGCCGCCCACGCCGCCGACCACCCCGGCTGGCACCCCACCGGCCTGGTCACCGGCGACGCCCACCACCACGCCCGACGCACCGCCGACGCGACCCTGACCACCGGCCAGCGCCACGCCGCCTGGGACGCCGTCCGCACCCGCGCCGCCACCCTCGGCATCGCCGCCCTGCACGAAATGGCCGGCCCCGACGTCTCCAGCGCCGACGACCTCACCGGCCTGCTCGCCCACGCCGCCACCACCCCCGGCCCCGCCATCCTCGGCTACTGGGCCGGTGACCTGCCCACCGCCGACACCCTCGGCGCCCGCTGGGGCGGCGACACCTTCGTCGACGGCTCCCTGGGCTCCCACACCGCCGCCCTGCACACCCCCTACGCCGACGCCCCCCACCACGGCACCCTGCACCTGGACACCGACACCATCCGCGACATCGCCCTGACCTGCGCCACCACCGGCCGCCAGACCGGCTTCCACACCATCGGCGACGCCGCCATCACCACCGTCCTCGACGGCCTCGACGCCGCCGCCACCCACCTCGGACCCCACCGACGCCACACCCTCACCACCGCCCGCCACCGCCTCGAACACGCCGAAATGATCACCCCCGCGCACCTGCCCCGCATCGCCGCCCTCGGCCTGGTCATCTCCACCCAACCCGCCTTCGACGCCCGCTGGGGCGGCCCCCACAACCTCTACACCACCCGCCTGGGACCCACCCGCGCCGCCACCCTCAACCCCTACGCCACCCTCACCCGCGCCGGCATCCCCCTCGCCTTCGGCTCCGACGCCCCCGTCACCCCCCTCGACCCCTGGGGCGCCGTCCACGCCGCCACCACCCACCACACCCCCACCGCCCGCCTGCACCCCCACACCGCCCTGGACGCTGCCACCCGCGGCGGCTGGTACGCCGCCCACGCCGACCACGACGGCCACGGCACCCTCGCCCCCGGCCACCCCGCCACCTACGCCATCTGGACCCACCCCACCACCAGCGCACACCCCACCGCCCTGCCCCACCCGACCGCACCCACCCCCACCTGCCACCGCACCGTCCTGCGCGGCCAGATCCTGCACGACACCCTCACCTGAACCCCGCCAGCCGCGGCCCACCCCCACCCCAGGCGCCGGCCCACAGCCCACCCACGCGCCACACCCGGCAGCCGCCGTCGCCAGCACACCCGTCATGACCGAAACTGGTCCGGTGACAGCGACGCCGGCCCACCCCCGCACCACAACCCCGGTGGACGGCGACCCCGCCCCCACACCCGCCACCCCGGCCGCCGACACCATCCCGGCGCAGCCCACCGCACAGCCCCCCAGCGACACCGCGCCACCGCCGGAAACAGCGCAACCAGACGCCGACCACCCCGCCCCACCACCCGCCACGGGGGAGCGGCCCGTCCACGCACCCGAAACCCCGCACACACCCGGCGCGACACCACCAGCCACAGACCCACCCGCACCCGCACCCGCACAACCGACCAGCCGGGCACCCGAGCCCAGACAACCAGCCACCGACACGATCGAGAACACCACCAGCACCGCACAGACCGACACACCACCGCCGACCACGGGGGAGAGGCCCACCCGCCGCGCCACCCTGCGCCGGCGCACCCCACCCGCCCTGACCGCCCTCACCGGCGGCGTCCTGCTCTACCTCGCCACCCCACCCGTCGGCGCCTGGCCCCTCGCACCCCTGGCCATCACCCTGCTCACCCTCACCGTCCGCCACCGACGCCTCCGCGCCAGCTACACCCTCGGCCTCCTGTTCGGCCTCGGCTTCTTCCTCCCCCTCCTACGCTTCGTCTCCTTCGTCGGCGCCGACGCCTGGATCGTCCTCGCCCTCGCCGAAGCCGCCATCCTCGCCCTCACCGCCCCCGCCACCACCCTCGTCTGGCGCCTACCCGCCCCCTGGCCCGCCCTGGCCACCGGCGCCGTCTGGGCCGCCGACGAAGCCCTCCGCGGCCGCGCCCCCTTCGGCGGCTTCCCCTGGGGACGACTCGCCTTCACCCAGTCCCACAGCCCCCTCACCCCGCTGGTCGCCCTCGGCGGCGCACCCCTGCTCACCGCCACCGTCGCCACCCTCGGCGCCCTCCTCGCCCACACCACCCTCACCGCCCACAGCGCCCGGCCCACCCGCACCCGCCGCGCCACACCCCCACCCGCACCCCCCACCCGCCGCCGCACCACCGCCACCCGTCTCGCCGCACCCCTGCTCGCCACCCTCACCCTCACCCTCACCGGCCACCTCATCCCCCTCCCCACCAACCCCGAACACGGCACCCGCACCATCGCCGCCATCCAGGGCAACGTCACCACCGACGGCGGCATCCACGCCCTCGGCCGCGCCTTCCAGGTCACCACCAACCACCTCACCCAGACCCAACGCCTCGCCGCCGACGTCACCGCCGGCCGCACCCCCCAACCCGACCTCGTCCTCTGGCCCGAGAACAGCTCCGACCTCGACCCCCTGCTCGACCCCACCGTCGCCACCGCCCTACGCGACGCCGCCCGCACCGCCAAAGCACCCCTGCTCGTCGGCGCCGTCCTCGACGGACCCGGACCAGGCCACGTCCGCAACGCCGGCATGATCTGGACCGAAAACGGCTTCACCGGCCACATGTACGTCAAACGCCATCCCGTCCCCTTCGCCGAATACCTCCCCGGCCGCGCCCTGCTCACCACCCTCATCACACGCTTCGCCGACGACATGCCCAGCGACTTCGTCCACGGCACCACCGTCGGCACCCTCCCCGCCGCCGGCACCACCATCGGCGACGTCATCTGCTTCGAAGTCGCCTACGACACCCTCGTCCGCGACACCGTCAACCACGGCGCCGAACTCCTCGTCATCCAGACCAACAACGCCTCCTTCGGACGCAACGGCGAAAGCCAACAGCAACTCGCCATGTCCCGCCTCCGCGCCGTCGAACACGCCCGCACCACCATCCAGGTCTCCACCAGCGGACAAAGCGCCCTCATCACCCCCGACGGCACCATCGTCGCCCAAAGCGGCCTCTACCAACCCGCCGTCCTGACCGCCACCCTGCCGCTGCGCACCAGCCGCACCCTCGCCGACCGCGCCGGCATCCTCCCCGAGGCGGTGCTGCTCACCCTCGCCCTGGGCGCCATGATGGCGGGAGCGCTACGCCGCACCACCCGCACCACCCGCACCACACCAGCCGGCACCACCTGACCGACCCCGCGACCAGCCCCACACCGGCACACGGCGCACCCGCAGCACCGGGCACTCGGACATGCCCCCCGAAACGGAGAGGAACCGCGTGGATCACCACAGCGTCGTCGTCTGCATCCCCACCTACAACGAGCGGGACAACCTCCCCGACACCGCCCGCCGGCTGCGCACCGCCAACCCCACCGTCGACCTGCTCGTCATCGACGACGCCAGCCCCGACGGCACCGGCCAGATCGCCGACACCCTCGCCGCCACCGACCCCCACATCCACGTCCTGCACCGCACCGAGAAATCCGGCCTCGGCACCGCCTACATCGCCGGCTTCACCTGGGCCCTCCAACACGGCTACACCGTCATCGTCGAAATGGACGCCGACGGCTCCCACCAACCCGAACAACTACCCCGCCTGCTCGCCGCCCTCACCCACGCCGACCTCGCCATCGGCGCCCGCTGGATACCCGGGGGAGAGGTCCACAACTGGCCCCGACGCCGCCTCCTGCTCTCCCGCGGCGCCAACCTGTACGTCCGCGCCGCCCTCGGCATGCCGCTGCGTGACGCCACCGCCGGCTACCGCGCCTACCGCGCCGACGTCCTGCGCGCCCGCGACCTCACCCGCATCGCCAGCCAGGGCTACTGCTTCCAGGTCGACCTCGCCTGGCAGGCCTGGCGCGCCGGCTACCGCGTCACCGAAGTCCCCATCACCTTCATCGAACGCGCCCGCGGCACCAGCAAAATGAGCAACACCATCGTCGCCGAAGCCTTCTGGCGCGTCGGCCTCTGGGCCCTCACCCACCCCCGACGCCGCCCCACCCCCCGCCCCACCAGCCCCACCCCCACCC
>NZ_JALKFT010000075.1:0-4624 GCF_023242945.1 Frankia umida | reverse complement strand
TCTGAAGATCCCGTCTCGCCCTACCGCTACACAGGTCTCAAAGATCCATCTGTCTCATGGGACTCTGACAGACAGGGAGGCGTCGGCGCCGTGGCGGGGGCACCGAGGCGACCCACGATCCGGCGAAAGTCCTCGCCGATCTCGCGGTCAGTGCCGCACTCGGGGGTCACTGCCTGGCTGACATTGGCCTGCCTCGTGCCGAGCCGGAGCTGTTCCCCCTGTGTCAGTCTCGGGTGAGACACCCGCTGGATGCGGGTTGGCTACAGGGGGGTGATCGGAGATCCTTGTGTTCGTGGAGTCAGAGTCTTCCGAGGAGACCGGCGGGTCGCCGCCGCAGCGTGATCCGGCGCCGCGGCCGTCGCGGCGGGTGTTCAGCGCGGCGTACAAGCTGCGGATCGTCACCGAGTACGAGAACGCCCCGCATGGTGAGAAAGGAGCGATCCTGCGCCGGGAGGGATTGTTCTCCTCGCATGTGGTGGAGTGGACCCGGGCCCGTGACGCGGGTGCTCTCGGTCGAACCCGCGCCGCAGATCGTGGGCCGGAGAAGGAGCCGGTCCGGTCCGCGGAGCAGATCGAGGTGGAGAAGCTCCGCCGGGAGAACGAACGGTTGAAAGCGCGGCTGGCGACCACGGAAACCGCGCTGGACATCATGGGAAAAGGTGTGCCGCGAACGCGGGAGGCTACTTGAGGGTAACTGGTCAGGTAGTCGCTTGATCTTTGGTTAGGTGGTTGCGGGCATCCAGGGGTGGCCCTCGGCGAGTTGGACGAGGGCGGGGAACTGGGGGATGCCGTGTTTGGTGGCGGTGGACAGGTAGCTGCGGATCGCGCAGAACTGGCGGGCGCCGGTGAGGGTGCGTAGGCATCCGGATACTTTCTGCCGTACTTTGATCATGCGGATGTCGTGTTCGGAGCCGTTGTTGTCCGCGGGAACCCGCAGATCGTGGGTGAACCGCAGGTAGTCGGTTTCGCGGTCGACGAGGCGGCAGGCCAGGGCGTGGCGGGCGGCCATGAGTGTCGTGCCCCGCGGTGAGGTCTGGGTGATCCCGATGTGAGCGGTGTGACGCAGGGCCCGGGTGTGGGTCGCCAGGTCGGCCGGATCGATCGCGGTGCCGATGGTGGCGGCGTCGACGGTGAGGCGGTGCAGGGCGAGCAGGGCGTCGGCGGCCTGGGTGGCCCAGCACCAGGTGCCGGCCGGGGCGGAGTCGGTGATCGCCTGCAGTTCACGTAGGACGTGGGCGACACAGAGCTGGTGGGTGGCATCGGTATAGGTGTCATACGGCGCCCAGGCGTCGTGGACCACGACTCCGGTGAAGCCGGTCAGCACCCCGAGGGCGTCGATTCCGGCGGTTCCACGCTTCGGATGGCAGTCGATCAGGGTGTACTTCCCGGTGCGGGCGACGTGCACCCAGTGCAGTCTGCCGGCGACGCGCAGCCCGGTCTCGTCCGCGCCGAGCACCTCGGCGCCAGCGAGATGCTCACGGATCGCGGTGAGGAAACCCTCCAGGCCGGCGGCGGCCCGGGCGGCCATCGCCGCGACCGTGCCCGCCGAGATCGGGAGCCCGACCAGTTCGGCCAGCGCGGTCGCGGTCCGATCCTTCGACAGGAACTGACCCCCGTACAGGTAAACCGCGGCCGCGGTCACCCGCGGCCCGTACTGCACCGGGGCGTCCACTCCGGCCGGCGCGGTCGCCTTCGTCCGTGTCCCACAGCCACACTCCCGCTCGAGGAGCCGATGTTCAGTCACGCGCGGGCGTAGCTCGGGTAGGTCAAAGACCTGCCGGCGTTCGGTCCGGGTCACCGGCCGGCCCGCAAGCTGCGTCCCGCACCCGCCACACGGCCCCGGCTCGTGTGCCAGGCGTACATCAGGACCGGCGACCATCCGCAGCGTCGATCCCGGATGGCCGTTCTGCCCACCGGGCCGCCGACCGGTCTTCTTCCGCAGCGACTTCGGGGGCGCCTTGGCCAGCCCGTCGGAACTCGGTGGCTTCGACGAGTTCCGTGACGTCCTGGCGACCTGGGCCTCCAGCTCGACGATCCGTTCCAACGCCCGCGCGAGATCCGCCTGCAGACTCACCACCAGCGTCGCGAGCTCGTCATACGACGGCACCGACGGCGCGGGCAGATCACCGGACACACCCGGACCCTACGGTCCGATCAACCACACCGCGTCAACACTCCCGGGCTGGCGAGCCATCGAGCAGCCCCAGCCCGCCGTGAAACCAAAACGAACGATCTACGAGACCTGACCAGTTACGGTCGGACTACTGGTCGATGCTTTCGCGAGTGGAGTGATCCCGCTTCCGTGGACAGCGAACTTGAGGTTCACTGTCTATAGGGAAGGATGGCGATGGGGTCAACACGGCGGAAATTTACTCAGGAGTACAAGACCGAGGCTGTAAGATTGGTGCTCGACTCGGGCCGGTCTGCGGCCGAGGTCGCGAAGAGTCTGGGTATTCACGAGGCCACGTTGGGAAACTGGGTGAAGAAAGCGAAGGAAGAGGGCGGGGCCGAGGACCGGCCACTATCGGTGTCGGAGCGTGCGGAACTCGAAGAGCTCCGGAAGAAGTACACGCAGGCCCAGATGGACATCGCCTTCCTAAAAAAAGGTGTGCCACGAACGCGGAGGCTGCTTGAGGTAGTTGGGTAGCTGAACGCGGTGCTGCACGGGAGATGAAGGATTCTCGGCCCTTCGGAGCCGCCCTTCGGGGGGAGGCTTCAAATCGCCACATGCTGCGGGAACGGTGACGTGACCGTGGTGAGCGACTGTGGAAAAGGCGTCCATGAGGCGTCAGATGGGGACCAGAGAGACGGAGCGCAGTCCCTGCGAGGGGATCGCTGTTGACGCGTCGTTATTGATGAGATGGCATCAGAACTGGGTGTTACTTTTGGCCCGGGATAAGTCTGGCGGGAGCCCGATTATTGGCCAGGTGGTGCCCGGCGTGGAGGCGACGTGAATCTGGTCTGCTGCTTCCGTGTGGAACGTGGGAAGACACACCCCGATGCTCCAATCCGGATTGCATGGGTTGGGAGAGGGAGACTTCCAAGCGGACAACCCGCGAGGAACTGAGTACCGAGGCGGGGTGTGTTGGCGGACCGGTTTGTAGTAGCGGTGAAGCCCCTGCTGGGCGCGGTGAGGGTGGAGCGAAGGAACCGGATTGTCCGTGGCTTGTTTGTTCGGTCAACCAGGAGTTTCCTGGGAGGAGCTGCGTGAGCGAGCTGAAATCGCAGATCAAGCCGTTCGAGATATCGAAACTGGAGGTCTGGGAGGCATACCTGAAGGTCAAAGCGAATCAGGGTGCTCCGGGGGTGGACGGCTGCACTATCGAGGACTTCGAGAAAGACCTGAAGGGGAACCTCTACAAGGTCTGGAACAGGATGTCCTCGGGCAGCTACTTTCCGCCTCCGGTGAGAGGTGTGGAGATCCCGAAACCGCATGGCGGCGGGGTTCGTTTGCTCGGTGTGCCCACGGTTGCGGACAGGATCGCCCAGACGGTGGTGGCCGCTCATCTGGAGAAACGGGTGGAACCGATCTTCCATCCAGACTCCTACGGCTACCGGCCCGGAAGGTCAGCCCTGGAAGCGGTCGCGGCATGCCGGCAGCGGTGTTGGAAGAAGAAATGGGCCATCGACCTTGATGTTGCCAAGTTCTTCGACAGCGTCCGCTGGAACCTCGTCATCAAAGCGGTGGAAGCCCACACCGGCGCCGCCTGGGTGGTGTTGTATGTGAAACGGTGGCTCGCTGCCCCACTGCAACTTCCCGACGGCACCTTGCAAGAGCGGTTTCGGGGAACCCCACAAGGTTCTGCGGTATCGCCCGTGCTGGCGAACCTGTTTCTTCATTACGCATTCGATCAGTGGCTCGCCCGGAATTTCCCGGACGTGCAGTTCGAGCGTTATGCGGATGACGCAGTCGTGCATTGCGACTCCGAACGCCGGGCCCGTGTGGTTCTTCAGGCGATCGGAAACAGGATGGAGGAGGTCGGACTGCAACTGCACCCGGCCAAGACCAGGATCGTGTACTGCGGAAAGGACAACCGTCGCGTCGAAGGCGTGGCAACGTCGTTTACCTTCCTCGGCTTCACGTTCCAGAAGCGCCCGGCACGAGGCCGCCATGGGAGGATCTTCACGTCCTTCCTGCCGGCGGTCAGCAAGAATGCCCTGAAGAAGATGAGCGCGGAAGTCCGCTCCTGGCGGATTCACATGCACATCGGCTACACCCTCGGGGAGTTTGCACGATGGCTTAACCCCATCATCCGCGGCTGGATGCAGTACTACGGGGCGTTCTACCGCACCGAGTTGTATCCCCTCCTCAGGCGCATCAACTACTACCTGATGCGCTGGGTCCGTAAGAAATATCGGCGGCTGAAGACCTTCACGAAATTCCACCGGCGATGGAAGCAGGTCACCACCGCGTACCCGCTGTTCTTCGCCCACTGGAAATGGGTCCACTCGATCTGGTGACCAGGGCAATAGGAGCCCGGTGACGGGAGACTGTCACGCCGGGATCTGTGGGAGCCCGGGGGTGCGATTCCCCCGGGCCACCCGACCGGCGAGCTTCTTCGCGAGCGAGCAGAAATAAGGTTCGAGTTCATCTCGATCCATGCTCCGAGGAAGCCTGCGCCCG
>NZ_JALKFT010000074.1:0-4836 GCF_023242945.1 Frankia umida | reverse complement strand
CGGAGCCTGTCAATCCCGGTGAGACATCAGGCTGCTTGGTTCGTGGGTAGCGCCTCCTCGGTCTCGATGATCGCTGGGGGCTGGTTGATCCACGCCCTGGTCGGCGGGCCTGTAAAAGTAACGGTGTGACCCTGATCAGGGAGTACACCTGATGACGATCATGACCGACATGACGGACACTGCGCAGGTGTCTACCCAGGAGCCTGCCGGCTGGTCCCGCACGTCGAAGGCGATGCCGGCGGGGCTGGATCCCGCGCTGGTCGCGCAGCTGGTGGCCCAGGCTCGCGGGCAGGGTGTGCAGCTCTCCGGCGAGGGTGGGCTGCTCGCGCAGCTGACGAAGATCGTGCTGGAGTCCGCGCTCGATGGGGAACTCACCGACCATCTCGGCTACGACCGGCACGACCCGGCCGGCGCGAACAGCGGGAACTCCCGCAACGGCAGCCGGTCGAAGACCGTGCTCACCGATGTGGGCCCGGTCGAGATCGACGTGCCGCGGGACCGGGCGGGCTCGTTCGAGCCGGCCATCGTCAAGAAGCGGCAGCGGCGGCTGTCCGGGGTCGAGGACCTGGTGCTGTCGCTGTCGGCGAAGGGGCTGACCACCGGGGAGATCTCCGCGCATCTGGCCGAGGTGTACGGCGCGCAGGTCTCCAAGCAGACGATCTCCACGATCACCGACCGGGTGATGGAGGGCATGGCCGAGTGGCAGAACCGGCCGTTGGATCCGGTGTATCCGGTGGTGTTCCTTGACGCGATCAACGTCAAGATCCGGGACGGGAAGGTCGCGAACCGGCCGGTCTACCTCGCCCTGGCCGTGACCGCCGAGGGCACCCGCGACATTCTCGGTCTGTGGGTCGGGGACGGCGGTGAAGGGGCGAAGTTCTGGCTCCAGGTCTGCACCGAGATGAAGAACCGCGGTGTCGAGGACATCCTCATGGCGGTCTGCGATGGTCTGAAGGGCCTGCCGGACGCGATCGAGCAGGTCTGGCCCCGCACCGTGGTCCAGACCTGCGTGATCCACCTGCTGCGTAACAGTTTCCGCTACGCCGCCCGACAGGACTGGGATGCCGTCGCCAAGGCGCTGCGGCCGGTCTACACCGCCCCGACCGAAGCCGCGGCGACCGAACGGTGGCTGGAGTTCGCCGAGGCCTGGGGTGCCAGGTATCCCGCGATCGTCCGGTTGTGGGAGAACGCCTGGGCGGAGTTCACCCCGTTCCTGGCCTTCGACGCCGAGATCCGCCGGGTCATCTGCTCCACCAACGCCATCGAGAGCGTCAACGCCCGCATCCGCCGCGCGGTCCGCGCCCGCGGGCACTTCCCGAACGAGACCGCCGCATTGAAGTGCATCTACCTGGCGGTCATGAGCCTGGACCCCACCGGGCAAGGCCGCAAGCGCTGGGTCATCCGCTGGAAAGGCGCCCTCAACGCCTTCGACGTCGCCTTCGACGGCCGACTCACCGCAGGCCGCAAGTAGTCCAACCAACCCCGGTTACACCGTTAACTGGGCTCTGTCTCACTTTCGGTGGTGACGGAGCGTGGTCTTCGATGAGGCCTGACGCTGGAAGTGGGCGTGTCCAGGTGGTGGGTGTCGGCACGATGTGTCATGTGTGGAGCGGATCGTCTGGTCAAGCTGGCGTTTTCGGGTCTGTCGCCGCTGGTCGTCGAGGATGTGACGGACGACGGCGAGCTGGTCCGGGTGCGGGCGCGGACGCCTGACGGGCCGGCGGGCTGTCCTGGTTGTGGGGCGGCGACGTCGCGGGTGCATGGTTATCACGAGCGGACGCTGGCGGATGTCGCGATCGATGCCCGCCGGGTGCTGGTGGTCGTGCGGGTCCGCCGGCTGGTCTGCCCGACGGGTGGCTGTCGGCAGACCTTTCGTGAGCAGCTGCCTGGGGTGCTGGAGCGCTACCAGCGGCGCACGGCGAGGCTGGCCGCGCAGGTCGGCGCCGTCGTGCGGGAGTTAGCCGGCAGGGCCAGTGCCCGGGTGTTGTCCGCGCTGGCGATCGGGCTGTCGCGGCACAGTGCGCTGCGCTGCCTGCTGCGTCTGCCGCTCCCACCGTTGCAGGTGCCGCGGGTCCTCGGGGTCGATGACTTCGCGCTGCGTCGCCGACGGTCCTACGCCACGATCCTGATCGACGCCGAGACCCGGCGCCGCGTCGATGTCCTGCCGGGCCGCGGCGCTGACGCCTTGGAGGCATGGCTACGCGCCCATCCCGGCGTCGAGGTGGTCTGCCGGGACGGCTCCGCCGCCTACGCCGAAGCGGTCCGCCGTGTCCTGCCCGACGTGGTCCAGGTCAGCGACCGCTGGCACCTCTGGCACGGTCTCGCGGCGGCCGTGCACACCGAGGTCGCCGCGCACAGCGGCTGCTGGGCCAAAGCCGGCCCGCCACCGAACGACGGCCCCCGCGCCCAGACGACACGGGAACGCTGGGCGCAGGTCCACGACCTGCGTGACCAGGGTGTCGGACTACTCGACTGCGCACGGCGGCTCAACCTGAGCCTGAACACGGTCAAACGCTACGCGCGGGCCAGCGAACCCGAGCGGCTCGTGCGGGCACCGGCCTACCGACCGACTCTGGTCGATCCCTACCGCGACTATCTGAAACGCCGCCGCGCCGACGAGCCCGCCGCCCCCGTGCTGCGGCTGTTCCACGAGATCAAAGAGCAAGGATATGACGGTAGCTTCAACCTGTTCGTCCGCTACATCAACCAGGGCCGCGTCGACACCGACCGGCCTGCGATCTCACCACGACGCGTCACCCGGCTCCTGCTCACCCGACCCGACCGGCTCACCGACAGCCAACATGACCGGCTCGGCGAGCTCACCACCGCCTGCCCGGAAATGATCGATCTCGCTGGACTCGTGCGCGGCTTCGCGCAGCTTCTCCACCCCGCGGACGGCAACGCCCACCGACTCGACGAGTGGATCACCACAGCCCGTGCCGCCGACCTGCCCCACCTGCACGCCTTCACCCGCGGCCTCGATCTCGACCGCGCAGCCGTCAACGCAGCCCTCACCCTTCCTCACCACAACGGCGGAACCGAAGGCGTGAACACCAAAACCAAACGGATCATGCGGCAGATGCACGGCCGAGCCGGATTCCCCCTCCTCCGCCACCGCATCCTCCTCAGCTAACCCTCCGTCACCACCGAAAGTGAGACAGAGCCGTTAACTGGACAGACCCTGGTCGGCAGGGCGGGCGGGGTCGGTCGGCGGTGGAACCGCTCGGGGTGGGCGGCGTAGGCGGCGTCGAGGACCCAGGGCGACCCGCAAAGTCGTTGATGCAGTTCAGGCCGGGTATTACAGGGTGAGGATGGCCAGGAGCAGGGTGTTGTCGTGGCGGATTCTGCGGATGGTCGGGGCTATGCGGGGGTGGCCGGCGAGGCGGATGAGCCCGATCGCGAGGTTACGGAGTGTGGCCATAAGGCGGGGTAGGGGGCCGGTCCGGACCTTCGAGGTGTCCTCTCGGTAGGTGACGTCGCGGACCCAATGGACCCTGTTCTCGATCGTCCAGTGGCCACGGACGTAGCCGGCGAGTTCGGCGGGGGTGATCTCGTCGAGGGTCAGGCTTGTCAGGACATGGACGGTGACGGTCGTCGGGATCTTCCGGGTGACCCGGCGGCGGCCCTTGCCGGTGGACCCCTATCCGTCAAGATGAGGTGAGTCAGGCGATGGCTATCATCTTATGACCTGGGCGGGTTGGGAGAGGAAGATCGTGACTGTGGTGGGGACGGCTGGGCGGGGCCTGGTCGATGATGTCGGTGTGGACGGACGTGAGGGCGGTGGCCGGCGGCCGGATCCGGAGGTCGAGCCGAAGGCGCGGCGGCGGTCGTTTTCGGCGGCGTACAAGCTGCGGATCCTGACCGAGTACGAGGCGGCCCCGGATGGGCAGAAAGGCGCGATCCTGCGGCGGGAGAATCTGTACTCGGCGCATGTCGTGGAGTGGCGTAAGGCCCGGGAGGCCGGGGCGTTGGCCGGTTTGTCGAAACCGAAGGGCCGCCCGCCGGTCGATGATCGGGACAAGGAGCTGGAGAAGCTCCGGGTCCAGAACGCGAAACTGGAGAAGGAACTGGCGAAGGCCCAGTTCGTGATCGATGTCCAGGGAAAACTTGCCGCGCTCTGTGTACCACGAACGTCGAGTGGGATGGCCGCCTGAGGTAGGCCGGCTGTTCTCGCGAAGGCGTGTAACTGCATGGAAGATGGAGGTTTTGTGGCCCTCCGGATTCGCCCTGCGGGGGGAGATTCCAAAGCACCTCAAGCTGCGTTAGCTGAAGACTGTCGTGGTGAGCGTTGAGGAAAAGGCGCACGAGAGGCGTCAGCTGGGGACCGGGAAGGTGAGCTCAGCTCTCCGCTGTTGAAGCATCGAAAGTAGCAGCTGGCATCGAAACCAGGGTGTAGAGCGTGTCCTGGGATGAGCCTGGCGGATACCCGTCTACTGGCCAGGTGGTGCCCGGTGTGAATGGCGGCACGAGCCCGGTCTGCGGCTTCCATGCGGAACGTGGGAGAGCACACCTCGAAACCGTTCCCGGCTGGTCCGGGGCGAGAGTGAACACGCCAAGCGGCAGAAACCGTAAGGCGCCGAGTAACGTTGCGGGGTGTGCAGTCGGACCGGCCCATATTAGCGGTGAAATCCTTGTAATGAGGATGGAGTGAAGGGGCTGGACCGTTCAGGTGAGTTCGTTCGGGCAACCGGGATAATCCTGGGAGGGATCGAGTGGGCGAGCCACAGCGAGGCGGAAAACCGTTTGAGATCTCGAAGTGCTAAGAAGAACGAAAGTAACTGGACATGGATGGCACATTGTGATTTAATTCTTGCATGCGGGAGACGGACGGCCGGA
>NZ_JALKFT010000073.1:0-4882 GCF_023242945.1 Frankia umida | reverse complement strand
GCGGGGGGGGGGGGGGGGTGGTGGGGGGGGGGGGGGGGGGGGGGGGGGTGGGGGGGGGCGGGGGGGGGGGGGGGGGGGGGGGGGGGGGGGGGGGGGGGGGGGGGGGGGGCGGGGTGGATGTGGCCGCCGAGGTAGAGCACGGTGCGGGGGTGGGGGGTGGTGGGCACGGGGCGAGTGTGCCCGAGGGGAGGTCTGGGGGTGCTGGGGTGTCCGGTGGGGTTTTACAGGGCGGGGGGGCGGCCTTCGTAGGGGGTGGAGAGCACGACGAGGGTGCGGGTGGACACGCCGGCGGCGGCGCGGATGCGTTGCAGGAGGGTTTCGAGGGCGGCGGGGGTGGCGACGCGGACCTTGAGCAGGTAGCTTTCCTCGCCGGCGACGCTGTGGCAGGCCTCGATCTCGACGATGTGGGTGAGGCGTTCGGCGGCGTCGTCGGGTTGGCTCGGGTCGATCGGGGTGATCGAGACGAAGGCGGTGAGGGGCAGGCCGATCTGGGTGTGGTCGACCAGCGCGGTGTAGGAGGTGATGACTCCGCGTTGTTCGAGGCGGCGGACGCGCTGATGGACGGCGGAGACCGACAGGCCGGTGGCGCGGCCCAGGTCGGTGAAACTCATGCGCCCGTCTCGGCACAGCATCTGCACGATTCGTCGGTCGAGATCTTCCAGCACGATCCGGAGCGTACGCAGGTGAGTGGGGTGGTTGGGGTGGGTTTCTGGTCCGTTGCCTGGTCCCGGTGGGACAGTGGCTACGGTCGGCTGGTGTGTCGCGGGTTGGTGGGGTCGGTGCGCTTGGCTGTGGGGACGGCTTGGCTGTGGTGACGGCTTGGCTGTGGTGACGGCTTGGCTGTGGTGACGGCTTGGCTGTGGTGACGGCTTGGCTGTGGTGACGGGAGGTGGCGTTCGGTGAGTGGGCGTGGTGGTGGCGGGTTGCTGCTGGCGGATACGCCGTCGTTGTACTTCCGGTCGTTCTACGGGGTGCCGCGGTCGGTGCGGGCGCCGGACGGGATGCCGGTGAACGCGGTGCGGGGTCTGCTGGATGTGCTGGCGAGGCAGATTCTCGAGGTGCGTCCGGGTGCGGTGGTGGCGTGTTTCGACGCGGACTGGCGGCCGGCGTTTCGGGTGGCGTTGCTGGCGTCGTACAAGGCGCATCGGGTGGCCGGTGGCGACGCGGGTGTGGCTGGTTCGGGTGGGGCGGTGGAGGTGGTGGAGGAGGACCTGCAGCGGCAGCTTCCGGTCATCGACGCGGTGTTGGACGCGTTCGGGATCGCGCGGGTGCGGGCGGCGGGGTTCGAGGCCGATGATGTGATCGGGACGCTCGCGACGCGGTTTCGCGGGTCGGGTGGGGTGGATGTGCTGACCGGGGACCGTGATCTGTTCCAGTTGGTGGATGACGCGGCCGGGGTGCGGGTGCGGTATGCGGTGGAGCGGTTCGCGGTGGTGGATGAGGCGTCGGTGTCGGCGCGGTATGACATTCCGGGTCGGGTGTATGCGGATTTCGCGGTGTTGCGGGGGGATCCCAGTGACGGGTTGCCGGGGGTGGCGGGGGTCGGGGCGAAGACGGCGTCGGCGTTGTTGAACCGGTTCGGGTCGTTGGCGGCGGTGCGGGCGGCGGTGGCGGCGGCGGGGCCGACCGGGTCGGTGGACGGTGTGTCGGGTGCGGTGTTTCGGCGGTTGGTGGGGGCGCGGGAGTATCTGGCGGCGGCGGTGGGCGTGGTGGCGGTGGTGCGGGATGTGCCGATCGGGCCGGTGGCGTGGGCGTTGCCGGCCGCGGCGGTGGACGCGGCGGAGGTGGCGCGGTTGGGGGCGCGGTACGGGATCTCCTCGGCGTGTGGCCGGTTGACGGCGGCGTTGGCCGAGGTCGGCGCCGAGGTCGGCGCCGAGGTCGGCGCCGAGGCGGGTGGCGGGGTGGCGGGTGGGGTGGCTGGTGGGGATGTGGGTGGGGTGGTGCGGGGTGCGGCGGCGGGTGGCGCACCCGGTTAGTGGGCGGGGTGCATCGTCGGTGTGGGGTGGACGGTAGGTTTCCGTGCGTACTGCGACTGGGGCACCGGTCGGCCGGGTGGGTGGGCTGGCGTCGCACGGACGGGTTCGTCGCGTCCGCTCGGGTGTGTTTCCGGATGGGCGTCCGCCGGTCCGGTCGGTGCGGCGTGGATGCCCGTGGGGGTGTCCGGGCCAGGGGCAGCGGAGGTCCATGGTGGGGCTGCGCGAGCGGCTCGCGGGTCGGCGGGTGCTGGTGACCGGGGTGACCGGGTTCATGGGCGAGGCGCTGCTGGAGCGGTTGCTGTCGGATTTTCCGGAGACGTCCGTGGTGGCGCTGGTGCGTCCGCGGGGTAGTCATTCGGGGTCGGCGCGGGTGACCCGGATGCTGCGTAAGCCGGCGTTTCGGGCGTTGCGGGAGCAGATGGGTGCGGCGGGGCTGGCGGAGCTGGTGGCGCGCCGGGTGGAGGTGATCGAGGGGGATCTGGCGTCGGTGCCGGATCTGCCGGCGGACATCGACGTGGTGGTGCACTGCGCGGGTGAGGTGTCCTTCGATCCGCCGATCGATGACGCGTTCCGGATCAATGTGGGTGGGTTGCAGGAGCTGCTGCGGGCGTTGCGGGCGGGTGGGGCGCGTCCGCATCTGGTGCATGTGTCGACGGCGTATGTGGCGGGGTTGCGTTCGGGGCATATCGCGGAGGGTCCGCTGCCGCATGAGGTGGACTGGCGGGTGGAGCAGGCGTTCGCGTCCCGGGTGCGGGAGCAGATCGAGGACGCGTCGCGGTCGCCGGAGAACTCGGCGCGGTTCCGGCGGGCGGGGCGGGTGCGGTTCGAGGCGGCGGGGGCGCAGACGGTCTCGGGTGAGGCGGAGCGGTTGCGCCGGGAGTGGGTGGCGCGCCGGTTGGTGTCGGCGGGTGGTGAGCGGGCGCAGGTGCTGGGGTGGACGGATGCGTACACGTTCACGAAGGCGTTGGGGGAACGCTGGTTGGAGGAGCATCACGGGGATCTGCCGTTGACGGTGATCCGTCCGTCGATCATCGAGAGTGCGTTGCGGCGGCCGTTCCCCGGGTGGATCGAGGGGTTCAAGATGGCCGAGCCGCTGATTCTGGCGTATGGGCGGGGTGAGTTGCCGGACTTCCCGGCGTCGCCGGACGCGGTGGTGGACATCATTCCGATCGATCTGGTGGTGAACGCGACGTTGGCGGCGGCGGCGACGGTGCCGCCGGTGGATTCCCCGGCGTATTACACGGTGTGTTCGGGTTTTCGTAATCCGTTGCGGTTCCAGCAGTTGTACGAGCATGTGCGGGAGTATTTTCTGACGGATCCGTTGCCGCAGCGGGGTCGGGGGGCGATCGGGGTTCCGCAGTGGCCGTTCGCGGGGGCGGCGGCGGCGGAGTCGCGGTTGCGGCGTAGTGAGCGGCTGGTGGGGGCGGCGGGTCGGGTGTTGTCGCAGGTGCCGACGTCGTCGATGCGGGTGCGTCAGGTGGCGGGGCAGTTGGAGCGGGCGCAGGCGCGGGTGGCGTTTCTGCGGCGCTATTCGGATGTGTACCGGGCGTACACGAAGGCGGAGCTGGTGTATGTCGATGACGCGACGCGGGTGTTGCACGAGTCGATGGATGCCTCGGATCAGGTGGAGTTCGGGTTCGATCCGTGTGCGATCGACTGGGAGCACTATCTGTGTCGGGTGCACTGTCCGGCGGTGACGGCGGTGTTGCGTCGGCCGCGGGCGGCGGCGTCGCCGCGGCGGTTGTCGGGGCATCTGCCGGCGGGTGAGGGGGTGCTGGCGGTGTTCGATCTGGATGGGGCGGTGGCGTCGGCGTCGGTGGTGGAGTCGTATCTGTGGATGCGGTTGTCGGATCTGGGTGGGGTCGCGCGGGTGCGGGAGCTTGCGGGGTTGGCGGCGGCGTTGCCGGGTTATGTGCGGGCGGAACGTCGGGATCGGGGTCATCTGATGCGGGCGGTGTACGCCCGGTACGCGGGGGTGGATCCGCTGGAGTTGGAGCGGCTGGTGGCGCAGGCGGCTGGGGAGGTGTTGTTGCGTCGGGTGCGTCCGGCGGGGATTCGTCGGGTGCGGGAGCATCGGGCGGCGGGGCATCGGACGGTGTTGTTGACGGGGGCGTTGGAGGCGGTGACGGCGCCGCTGGCGCCGTTGTTCGACGATGTGGTGGCGGCCCGGTTGGAGGTGGGGCCGGACGGGTTGTGCACGGGCCGGTTGGCGTCGTCGCCGTTGGTGGGTGATGCGCGGGCGGCGTTCGTGGCGCATCATGCGCGGCTGGTGGGGGCGGATCTGTCGGTGTCGTGGGCGTATGCGGACAGCCAGTCGGATCTGCCGTTGTTGCGGGCGGTGGGTAATCCGGTGGCGGTGAATCCGGATGTGGCGTTGTTGCAGGTGGCGCGGGGGGCGGGGTGGCCGGTGGAGGAGTGGTCGGTGGCGGCGGGGTCGCGGCTGGTGGTGGGGTCGCGGCGGGAGCGGGTGGCGGTGGCGGCGGCGGCGCGGGCGCAGGCGGCGGTGGCGCTGCGGGTGGGGGGTGCGCGGTGACGCGGGGGTTGGAGTGGTATGGCGGGTCGCCGGTGCGGGTGGCGGCGGGGCGGGTCGCGGGTCGGGTCGGTGGGGTGGGGGTGGTGGGCCGGTCGGTGGCGTTGCGGCTGGTGGATGGGGATGATCCGGTGCCGCCGGATGGCGGGTGGGTGCGGGTGCGTCCGGTGTTGTCGGGGATCGGGGGGGCGGATCTGGCGTTGCTGACGGGCGGCGGGTCGGGGTATGTGGGGGGTTCGGTGGGGTTGCCGTTCGTGCCGGGGCGGGAGGTGGTCGCGCGGGTGCAGGAGGCGGTGGATCTGGGTGGTGGGGTCGGGGTGGTGCCGGCGGGTGGCCGGGGGGGGGTGGACGCGGGCTGGCCGGTGACGGCGGGGGG
>NZ_JALKFT010000072.1:1977-5444 GCF_023242945.1 Frankia umida | reverse complement strand
GCTCATGCGTTCCAGCGTGGGGCGCCGTTTCCTCCCCGGCCTGAAGGCCAGGGTATCCACGGCGCAAATCCGATGACCTGGGGCAGGCTGGTACGTCGATAGTTCCAGACCCAGCGCCAGAAGTCGGCGCGTTCCCACGACCGGCGGACCGCGCGCCACGCGCACCGGGCGAAGCCGAAGTCCAGCACGATGACGGTGTCCGCCGCCCGCAGCCGGACGGGGAGAACGTCGTGGGGGCCCAGATCACCGTCCATGATCCAGCCGTCGCGCGCGGCGAGAACCGCCTGGACGGCCGCCCACTCCTCGGGCGGTGTCGCGACCGGACCTGGCTGCCAGAAGTGCTTGTCCAGCTCGATGACCGGCAGCCCCGTGAGCCGACCCAGTTCGGTGGCCAGGGTTGACTTGCCGGCGCCGCCCCGGCCCAGAATGACGATCCTGCACATGGTTGTCATGCTCACCTACCCGATCCCGTCAGGGCTGCCGGGTCGGGGTGCCGGTCGCGGTGCCGAGCGGCTCGTCAGATCCGCAGATGTTGGCGGGGACCGGCGAAGGTGCTGGTGACCTCGCCGAGGGTGGTGTCACCGGAGTACGCCCCCAGCGCGACGATGGTGTCATCACGGTCGGCACCGGCACCGGTACCGACCGGGACGGCCCACAGGATCGACTCGGCGACGGGGAGCAGCGCGACGAGCACGTCGTCGTCGTCCATCTGGGCCGCGAGCCACGAGACGCGATCGGACTGCAGGGCACAGACGAGGGTGACCTCACCGCCGCCGCTGACCGGTTCGGAGCGCACCCGCGCGAGCTGGCCGGACTCCTCCAGCGCGTCGGTGAACTGCGCGGCGAGGCGCTCCCGGTCGTAGAGCTGCCCGTCCTGGGCGACCCGCAGGACGACACCATGCAGCTCCCGCTCGTGGTGCACCTGGAACTCGATCTCGGTGTCCTCACCGAAGTACCAGCTGAGCACCTCGGGCAGCACGTCACGCAGCTCCGCCGCGGCCGGCTGCACCATGGCGAGCCCGGGACACTGCGGCGACCACGCCGACCAGGAGGGACCATCCGGCCGCACGATCAGTGAGACCGGCCTACCCACGTTGGAACACCATCACATGACCCCTCCGCCGACCCGGCCGGTGTGGATCAGTATCCGCGTTCCCCCGGTCGCTCGGGAGCCGTTTGGGCTAAAGGTTGCGCCGATTACGCCCAACATCGAGCGTCACCCGCACAGCAATCACTCCGTACCGGAGGCCACCACCGACTGGCTGTGGGACATTTCCGACGTGCCGGAAGACGGACCACAGCCGGAAGACGGACCACAGCCGGAAGACCCACCACGGTCGCAGGACCGGCCGCGACCGGAGGACCGACCGCGGCCGCGGACCCGAGCGGCAGGCCCCGCGGGTGGCCCGCCTGCTCGTCGCACCGGGGACATCCTGGTCCGACCGATCACCGCGGACGAGGGGCCGCTGCTGCGCCGGCTGCGGTTGGCCTCGGTCGCCGACGCCGCGATGGCCTTCTGGCACACCCCCGAGGTCCTGTCGTCGTGGCCCGCCGACGAGTGGACTCGCCTGGCCCGGGCCGCGACCGACTCGACCACCGACCTGATCGTCCTCGCACAGCACGGCGATCAGGCGGTCGGTCTGCTACAGGGGCTGACCCCGCCGGACCGGCCCTGGCTGCGAGAGCTGGCCTCGATGTGGATCGCGCCGCGGGTCCGCGGGCAGGGCGGCGCCGACGCGCTGGTGCTGGCGGCGCTCGACTGGTCGTACCGGGTCGGCGCCGAGGCCGTGAAGCTCTGGGTGGCCCCCGGGAACCTGGCGGCCCGGCGCCTCTACGCGCGGCACGGTTTCGTGGTGCTGGGCGGGCCGGAACCGACGACGTCCGACCCGCTCGTACGCACCTTCATCCCGATGCTGCGGACGTTGTATCCGGCCGCGCCCCGTCCGGCCCCGCCGCATCCGACCGCGCTGGGATCGACACCCCCACCCCATCAATGATCATTTCATGGACGAAGCCGAGTTTCGCCCGGACGGCCGGGGTCAGGACGAACGGGTAGAGGTCGTCACGTCCCATGCTCCGGTTGATGGCGTTGAGCGCGTAGGTCAGCGGCAGCCACTGATCGATGATCGCGCGGATCGACGCCCGCCCGACCGAACCGGCTGATCCGTTGGCACCGGCCGACCCAGCGCCACCGGCCGACCCAGTGCCACCGGCCGCGCCCCTGGGAGCGACCGAGCCCCCGGCAGCGACCGAGCCCTGGAGAGCGACTGGGTCACTGGTATGGGCCGTGCTCCAGGGATCGGCACCGTCGGAGAGGTTCGTGAGGTCGGACGGATCAGGCGGGCCGTACAGGTCGGACACGTCGGCGGGCTCGGCGGAAAGGCTGTTCGAGGGCACTCCGAACGCGGCCAGGTCGGGGCCCGCGACCTGGAGGCCGAACTCCGCGGACGTCCGCAGGGTGTCGCGGATGTGCAGGTAGTGGGCGAAGGTCTCGGCCCAGTCCTCCCACGGATGCATCGTCGCGTAGGCGCTGACGTAGGTGTCCCGCCAGTTCGGCGGCGGTCCCTGGGCGTAGTGCCGCTCCAGGGCGGCGCCGTAGTCGAGGTCCGGGTCGCCGAACAGCTCCCGGAACCGGGCCGTGCGTGCCGGGTCGGCCCCGACCAGGGCCTCCCAGTAGTAGTGGCCGATCTCGTGACGGAAGTGCCCGAGCAGGGTGCGGTACGGCTCCCCCAGGTGGAGGCGGACCCGCTCCCGGTGGGCGTCGTCGGACTCGGCCAGATCCAGTGTGATCAGACCGTCGCTGTGACCGGTCACCACCGCGTGTTCGGAGCTGTTGAGCAGGTCGAACGCGAGCCCGCGCACCGGGTCGTCCCGCTGGGCGACGACCGGGAGGCCGAGCTCCAGCAGCTGCGCCACCAGCCGTCGCTTGGCGGCCTCGGCGCGAACGAACCGGTCCCGTCCGGTCGGGTCGTCGTCCGCCGGGCGGGTCCGGGTCAGCCGGCAGCACCGGCACAGCTCCCCCGCACCGGACGAGTCGGCCGCGCTGGCCGGCACCGGCACGAGCCAGTTGCAGCCGGCCCGCTCGCTGGCCGCGCAGCGCTGGAGCCAGCGCCGCCGCTCGGGTGGGACGCCGTCGAGCAGGTCCTCGGCGATCGGGTCGGCTCCGATCGCCCGGTCGATGAGATCCGTGGCGGTCACCCGGCGCACGAGCGTCGGCGAGGCCACCTGGTGCACCGCCTCGACCCCGGCCTGCCCGCCAGCACCGTCGAAAGGTGTCCGCCCGATCGCCGCGGCGATCACCGCCACCGGCGGCAGCTCCAGGTACGCCGTAGCCGACCCCGACTGTGCGTCAGCGAACGGCTGGCTGCCAGCGGACGTCCCGGTGCCAACCGACGACTCGGTGGCAGTCGACGACTCGGTGGCAGTCGACGACTCGGTGGCAGTCGACGACTCGGTGGCAGTCGACG
>NZ_JALKFT010000072.1:0-1877 GCF_023242945.1 Frankia umida | reverse complement strand
CGACGACTCGGTGGCAGTCGACGACTCGGTGGCAGTCGACGACTCGGTGGCAGTCGACGACTCGGTGGCAGTCGACGGCTCGGTGGCAGTCGAGAGCTGGGGCGATCGGCCGGTGACCAGCGTGATGACCCGACCCTGGTCCGGGTCGAAGCCGAGAGGCGCTCCGCAGCGCAGGCACGCGGAGTTCTCAAAAAAGACCAGCTGCCCGCACCGAGCGCATCCATTGACCTTCATCGACCCCTCCGCCTCTGCCGTTTCGCGCCGGTGCCTACCCCCACCCACGCGTGCAACGCCTCAGGACCGGACCTCGGCGCATGTTGTCCTTCGTCGTCCCGCCCTGTTGGCGACGGAGATCACGAAGACCCGACGGTTCCGGGCATCCACCCTGCGGTTATCCTTGACAGGCCCCCGAAACTTCCTCTATGGAGGACCAGCGCGAGGAGGTGGCCGCTGTGAGTTCTGGCGGGTGCTCCAGTAACGGCCGCTTCCTGCTCCTGGACGACAGCCGAGGCTGACTCCGGCTGCGGCGGCCCGGTCCCGAAGCGCGCTTCGCGCCCGCGGCCGGTGACGCCCAGCCCACGTCCATGAAACCCGGGTGACGACTCCCCGGGGCACTGCCTGGGAAGGCCGGCTGCGAGCCGATCCTGGTCCTCCCACGTACCCGTTCACCCAGGTGAGCAGAGCGTGGTCGCGATCCGGGTCCTGTTCCGCTGCCGCGAACAGTCGCAGGGCGTTCCGTCCGGGCTGGCGTGGCACCGCGGGCGGATTCGCGCGCCCACGCAGGTCGCACGATGGCGTGTGTCGGGTGTGCTGGATGTCCGTTTCAGGCAGGGCACGAGCAGGTGCGGTCGATCAGCATCGTGAGTCGACCTGAGGCCGTCGCATCGCGCTCAGCATGCGCGCGGCCTGCTCGAATAACGCGCGCCCGGACGATCTCCTCGGCGCGCGGAGGGGGAGCTGTCATGGCCATCACCGCAACCCGCAACACGGGCCGCCGCCGGCCCCGCACCGATCGGCTCGATCTTCCCGGTACCAGCCGGGTGACCCTGCTGCCCCGGGTGGACCGGGAGAACGCCAGCCGGATAGCCGAGACGATCGCCCGTTTCCTGGGGACCGGACGGTATCTGGCGATCCAGACCGGCATCGTGATCGTCTGGATCGGGCTGAACGTCGCCGTGCCGCTCATGCGCTGGGACCCGTACCCGTTCATCCTGCTGAACCTGGCCTTCTCCACCCAGGCCGCGTATGCCGCGCCGCTCATCCTGCTGGCCCAGAACCGCCAGGACGACCGGGACCGGGCCAGCCTGACCGAGGATCGCGCCGTCGCCGGACGGATGCGCGACGACACCGAGTTCCTCACCCGCGAGGTCGCGGCGCTGCGGCTCGCCCAGAGCGAGGCGGCCACCCGGCAGTACGTCCGCGGCGAACTCGCCGGCCAGTTCGAGACCTTCCGCGGCGATCTGGAGCGGCTGCTGGCGGCTCATCTGCCCATGACAGGTCTGCCCATGACCGGCGAGGGCCCCCGCCTGG
This sequence comes from Frankia umida, assembly GCF_023242945.1. Classification (NCBI taxonomy): domain Bacteria; kingdom Bacillati; phylum Actinomycetota; class Actinomycetes; order Frankiales; family Frankiaceae; genus Frankia; species Frankia umida. The sequence continues at coordinate 347 of NZ_JALKFT010000072.1, read as the reverse complement.
CACCCCGCGCGGACACCCGCGCGGACGACCAGGGGACCATCGAAGGCGCCCCGTCCGCCGACCCCCACCCGACACCGGACGCACCCGACGCACCGGCCGCACCCGTCACACCTGTCGCCGCGGCCACCGCCGCAGCCGCCCGGACGGGGCACACCGGCGCCCTTCCGACGGCCCGGGTCGCCGCCCGCACCAACACCCGCACCTCGACCGGACGGGCACATCACCGGACCGCGGCCTACGCCGGAGCCACCCACAGAGGGACGGAACGTCCGAAAAAGTGCCCCTATGTCCTTCGTCAAGCCGGTGAGGGGGTCGGGGCCTGGTAGAAGGTCCCATCGCGAAGCATC
>NZ_JALKFT010000071.1:0-5615 GCF_023242945.1 Frankia umida | reverse complement strand
CGCCTGCGACTTCGCCCGCAGCAAAGAAAAAGGGCCGGCGGCAAACAAGCCGACAGCCCACGGAACCCATCCACACCCGGAAACAGGTGTGGGGTTGCTCCGACAAGCGGAACAACCCCACAACCTGTATAAAGTCCGGCGGCGTCCTACTCTCCCACACGGTCCCCCATGCAGTACCATCGGCGCTGAAGAGCTTAGCTTCCGGGTTCGGAATGAGACCGGGCGTTTCCCCTTCGCCAAAACCACCGAAACACTTCTCACCGCACACCCAGCACACAACACTGGCCGTACAGTCAGAACCGCACAGTGGACGCGTAGCATCTTCGAAGACAAGCCCTCGGCCTATTAGTACCGGTCAGCTCCATGCGTCACCGCACTTCCACCTCCGGCCTATCAACCCGATCATCTAGTCGGGGGCCTTACCAGGCTACCCTGTGGGAGACCTCATCTCGAAGCAGGCTTCCCGCTTAGATGCTTTCAGCGGTTATCCCTTCCGAACGTAGCCAACCAGCCATGCTCTTGGCAGAACAACTGGCACACCAGAGGTTCGTCCGTCCCGGTCCTCTCGTACTAGGGACAGCCCTTCTCAAGTCTCCTGCGCGCGCGGCGGATAGGGACCGAACTGTCTCACGACGTTCTAAACCCAGCTCGCGTACCGCTTTAATGGGCGAACAGCCCAACCCTTGGGACCTACTCCAGCCCCAGGATGCGACGAGCCGACATCGAGGTGCCAAACCTTGCCGTCGATATGGACTCTTGGGCAAGATCAGCCTGTTATCCCCGGGGTACCTTTTATCCGTTGAGCGACGGCGCTTCCACAAGCCACCGCCGGATCACTAGTCCCTGCTTTCGCACCTGCTCGACATGTCTGTCTCACAGTCAAGCTCCCTTGTGCACTTGCACTCAACACCTGATTGCCAACCAGGCTGAGGGAACCTTTGGGCGCCTCCGTTACTCTTTAGGAGGCAACCGCCCCAGTTAAACTACCCACCAGACACTGTCCCTGATCCGGATCACGGACCGAGGTTAGACATCCAGTACGACCAGAGTGGTATTTCAACAGTGACTCCACCAGGACTGGCGTCCCAGCTTCACAGTCTCCCACCTATCCTACACAAGCCGAACCGAACACCAATATCAAGCTATAGTAAAGGTCCCGGGGTCTTTCCGTCCTGCCGCGCGTAACGAGCATCTTTACTCGTAGTGCAATTTCGCCGAGTCTGTGGTTGAGACAGTGGGAAAGTCGTTACGCCATTCGTGCAGGTCGGAACTTACCCGACAAGGAATTTCGCTACCTTAGGATGGTTATAGTTACCACCGCCGTTTACTGGCGCTTAAGTTCTGAGCTTCGCCCCGAAGAGCTAACCCGTCCCCTTAACGTTCCAGCACCGGGCAGGCGTCACTCCGTATACATCGTCTTACGACTTAGCACGGAGCTATGTTTTTAGTAAACAGTCGCTTTCCCCTGGTCTCTGCGGCCACTCCCCGCTACGGAAGCAAGTCCCTACACGGAGAACGGCCCCCCTTCTCCCGAAGTTACGGGGGCATTTTGCCGAGTTCCTTAACCACAGTTCACTCGAACGCCTTGGTATTCTCTACCTGACCACCTGTGTCGGTTTAGGGTACGGGCGGTCCTGACACTCGCTAGAGGCTTTTCTCGGCAGCATGGGATCATCCACTTCGCCACAATCGGCTCGGCATCAGGTCTCAGACACATGAAACGCGGATTTGCCTACGTTCCGTCCTACGCCCTTGCCCCAGGACAACCACCGCCTGGGATGGACTACCCTCCTGCGTCACCCCATCGCTTGCCTACTACCAGACGGGACCCCACCCTCCCACACACACCCCCTAAAGGATGCCTGCAATCAGATGGTTAGCACACCTGGCCTCAGCATGGACGCATCAACACCGGTACGGGAATATCAACCCGTTATCCATCGACTACGCCTGTCGGCCTCGCCTTAGGTCCCGACTCACCCTGGGCGGATTAGCCTGCCCCAGGAACCCTTGGTCATTCGGCGGACGGGTTTCTCACCCGTCATTCGCTACTCATGCCTGCATTCTCACTCGTATGGCATCCACGACTGGGTCACCCCGCCGCTTCACGCGCCACACGACGCTCCCCTACCCACGCACAAACCTGGACACCAAAAGATGCCGGGTACACTTGTGCATGCCGCAGCTTCGGCGGTGCGCTTGAGCCCCGCTACATTATCGGCGCGGAATCACTTGACCAGTGAGCTATTACGCACTCTTTCAAGGATGGCTGCTTCTAAGCCAACCTCCTGGTTGTCTGTGCGACTCCACATCCTTTTCCACTTAGCGCACGCTTAGGGGCCTTAGCTGGCGATCTGGGCTGTTTCCCTCTCGACTACGAAGCTTATCCCCCGCAGTCTCACTGCCGCACTTCACTTACCGGCATTCGGAGTTTGGCTGACTTCAGTAAGCTTGTGGGCCCCCTAGGCCATCCAGTGCTCTACCTCCGGCAAGAAACATGCGACGCTGCACCTAAATGCATTTCGGGGAGAACCAGCTATCACCGAGTTTGATTGGCCTTTCACCCCTACCCACAGCTCATCCCCCAGGTTTTCAACCCTGGTGGGTTCGGTCCTCCACACGGTCTTACCCGCGCTTCAACCTGGCCATGGGTAGATCACTCGGCTTCGGGTCTTGGACATGCGACTCAAACGCCCTATTCGGACTCGCTTTCGCTACGGCTACCCCACACGGGTTAACCTCGCCACACACCGCAAACTCGCAGGCTCATTCTTCAAAAGGCACGCGGTCACCAGACCGAAGTCCAGCTCCCACGGATTGTAGGCACACGGTTTCAGGTACTCTTTCACTCCCCTCCCGGGGTACTTTTCACCTTTCCCTCACGGTACTAGTCCGCTATCGGTCACCAGGGAGTATTTAGGCTTAGCGGGTGGTCCCGCCAGATTCACACGGAATTTCACGGGCTCCGTGCTACTTGGGAAAACGTTCAGGAGAAACAAGGTTTTCGACTACGGGGCTGTTACCCGCTATGGCGGCCCATTCACATGACCTTCGCCTAACCCAGTTTTTTCTGACTCCTCGAAAGAACGGCAGTCCTAACAGAACGCTCCCACAACCCCACAGCCGCAACGCCTGCCGGCTATCACACGACCATGGTTTAGCCTCATCCGCTTTCGCTCACCACTACTCGCGGAATCACTGTTGTTTTCTCTTCCTGCGGGTAATGAGATGTTTCACTTCCCCGCGTTCCCTCCACATGCCCTATGTGTTCAGGCAAGGGTGACAGGATTTAAAGCCCTGCCGGGTTTCCCCATTCGGAAATCCTCGGATCACAGCTCGGTTGGCAGCTCCCCGAGGCATATCGCAGCCTCCCACGTCCTTCATCGGCTCCTGGTGCCAAGGCATCCACCGTGCGCCCTTAATAACTTGGCCACAAAGATGCTCGCGTCCACTGTGCAGTTCTCAACGTACGGACAGCCCCAGCCGCACCCGTGAAGCCCACCCCCACACCGGAAGGCAGTCCTCCACCACGACCAGACCCGCAACCCCCACCAGCACACCAGCCCACCCGCACCCACCCATCACAGGCAGACACCAGCAGGCCAGCACACCAGCAGAGGGATCACACCAACCACGAGGAAGCACACGACTCCCTCAGGACCCAACAGCGTGCCACGACCCTCCCCCACCAACCCAGCCCCGTTCCACCCCACCCCCACCCCCTCCGAAGAAAGAGCAGACAGCAGGAGTACTAGACACCAGACCACCAGAAGACGATCATTGTCAGTGTTCCACACCCTATGAGCAACCAGACCGGCATGCACAGCCAGCCCTGGCCCTGGACCCCCCCACCCCCAACAGGACGGGAAGGCCAGACGCTCCTTAGAAAGGAGGTGATCCAGCCGCACCTTCCGGTACGGCTACCTTGTTACGACTTCGTCCCAATCGCCGGTCCCACCTTCGACGGCTCCCCCCACAAGGGTTGGGCCACCGGCTTCGGGTGTTACCGACTTTCGTGACGTGACGGGCGGTGTGTACAAGGCCCGGGAACGTATTCACCGCAGCATTGCTGATCTGCGATTACTAGCGACTCCGACTTCACGGGGTCGAGTTGCAGACCCCGATCCGAACTGAGACCGGCTTTTTGGGATTCGCTCCACCTCACGGCATCGCAGCCCTTTGTACCGGCCATTGTAGCATGTGTGCAGCCCAGGACGTAAGGGGCATGATGACTTGACGTCATCCCCACCTTCCTCCGAGTTGACCCCGGCAGTCTCCTATGAGTCCCCGACATGACTCGCTGGCAACATAGGACGAGGGTTGCGCTCGTTGCGGGACTTAACCCAACATCTCACGACACGAGCTGACGACAGCCATGCACCACCTGTGCAGGACCCTTACGGACCCCCCATCTCTGGAGGATTTCCCTGCATGTCAAACCCTGGTAAGGTTCTTCGCGTTGCATCGAATTAAGCCACATGCTCCGCCGCTTGTGCGGGCCCCCGTCAATTCCTTTGAGTTTTAGCCTTGCGGCCGTACTCCCCAGGCGGGGCGCTTAATGCGTTAGCTGCGGCACGGAGGCCGTGGAAGGTCCCCCACACCTAGCGCCCAACGTTTACGGCGTGGACTACCAGGGTATCTAATCCTGTTCGCTCCCCACGCTTTCGCTCCTTAGCGTCAGTTCCGGCCCAGAGACCCGCCTTCGCCACCGGTGTTCCTCCTGATATCTGCGCATTTCACCGCTACACCAGGAATTCCAGTCTCCCCTGCCGGACTCTAGCCTGCCCGTATCGACTGCAGGCCCGGGGTTGAGCCCCGGGTTTTCACAGCCGACGTGACAGGCCGCCTACGAGCTCTTTACGCCCAATAATTCCGGACAACGCTTGCACCCTACGTATTACCGCGGCTGCTGGCACGTAGTTGGCCGGTGCTTCTTCTGCAGGTACCGTCACTTTCGCTTCGTCCCTGCTGAAAGAGGTTTACAACCCGAAGGCCGTCATCCCTCACGCGGCGTCGCTGCGTCAGGCTTTCGCCCATTGCGCAATATTCCCCACTGCTGCCTCCCGTAGGAGTCTGGGCCGTGTCTCAGTCCCAGTGTGGCCGGTCGCCCTCTCAGGCCGGCTACCCGTCGTCGCCTTGGTAGGCCGTCACCCCACCAACAAGCTGATAGGCCGCGGGCCCATCCCGAGCCGATAAATCTTTCCACACCACCAGATGCCCGGCAATGTCATATCCGGCATTAGCCCCGGTTTCCCGAGGTTATTCCAGAGCTCGGGGCAGGTTGCCCACGTGTTACTCACCCGTTCGCCGCTAGGAGCCGAAGCCCCTCGCTCGACTTGCATGTGTTAAGCACGCCGCCAGCGTTCGTCCTGAGCCAGGATCAAACTCTCCATCAATGCATGAAGAAACCAGGCCATCACAGCCCAGTAGACCCCGACATCACCACCACAACCCCAAAGAGCCATGACAGTGTGTCCAAAGGAATTTCCCCCACAACCCCAACCAGCCACACCCCACCACAAAGCAGGACACAACCAGCCAGAGCCATGAAAAAGGGGGCAGTACATATTGGCACTGACAATCGGCACGCTGTTGAGTTCTCAAGGAGCAGGCGC
>NZ_JALKFT010000070.1:0-5862 GCF_023242945.1 Frankia umida | reverse complement strand
GGCCGCGGATCTGGCCCCCGCCGGCGCCCTGGGTGTTTTCTGCCCCGGCGTGCTCTCGGGGCCGCTCCCCGGCCCCCCCCCGCCGCCGGCGGGGGGGGCCGGCGGCTTCGGCTCCCACGAACTGCTCGACCTGTTCGCCCGCTGCTTCCCCGCCCCGTCCACCGCGGAGCTGGCCGCGCTGCGCCGACCGGACGGCTCAGCGCACCCGACCCTCCACGCGGACGACTCCGGCCCGCTGGTCGCCGAGGTGATCCGCACGACGACCGACCCGTATGTCGGACGGATGTCGGTGGTGCGGGTGTTCAGTGGAACGCTGCACCCCGACGACATGGTCCGGGTCAGCGGACCGGGCGAGCACCCGGGCGACGAGCGGGTCGGGGCGCTGTCGCGCCCGTACGGCCCGGCCCTGCACAGCGTGCCGTACTGCGCGGCCGGTGGCATCTGTGTCGTGACGAAACTGGCCACGGCCGCGACCGGTGACACCCTGTCCAGCCCGGACGATCCCTGCCTGCTTCCGGTGTGGACGATGCCCGAGCCCCAGCTGCCGCTCGCGATCCGGGCCCGGGCCCGGTCGGACGAGGACCGACTGTCCGTCGCGTTGACCCGGCTGTGCCTGGAGGACCCGGCCCTGCGCGTCGTCCAGGACTCCCAGACCGCCCAGATCGTGCTCTGGAGCATGGGTGAGGCGCATGCCGAGGCGGTCCTTGACCGTCTCGCCACCCGTTATGGCGCGGCCGTCGACTCCGAACCGCCGATGGTCGCGTTGTGCGAGACCCTGGCCGCCCCGGCCCACGGCACCGGACGTCAGGTCAAGCAGTCCGGCGGACATGGGCAGTACGCCGTCTGCGAGATCGAGGTGGAGCCGTTGCCGCCGGGCTCGGGCTTCGAGTTCGTCGACGAGATCGTGGGCGGGGCCGTCCCGCGGGCGTTCATCCCGTCGGTGGAGAAGGGCATCCGCGCCCAGATGGCCACCGGCGTGCACGTCGGTCATCCACTGGACGACCTACGGGTACGGCTGGTGGACGGCCGGGCGCACAGCGTGGACTCCTCCGATCTGGCCTTCCAGCTCGCCGGCGGGCTCGCGTTGCGCGACGCGCTGCGCGTCGGCGGCGTCGTCATCCTGGAGCCGATGCTGACGGTGGACGTCTGCGTGCCGGACACGTTCGTGGGCGCGGTCCTGGGAGATCTCTGCGCACGACGTGGCCGGGTGACCGGCATGGAGCCGGCGACACCGCCGGCGTTGGACGCGGCCCGTACCGTCGTGCACGCCGAGGTTCCGGAACGGGAAATGTCGCGTTATGTCATGGAGCTCCGGTCGATCAGCCATGGCAGCGGCCAGTTCCACCGGGAACCGCACGGCTACGAACCAATGCCCCGCCCCCTGGCCGACACCCTGACCGACTGACCCGGCGGCACTCGGCCGTACTCGGTGCCACCCGGCACCCGGCGGACCCGGCCAGCCACCTCGGTCCGGCCGGGTCCGCCCAGTCCGGCCGACCGGGCCAGCTCAGCCCGGTCCGTCCACACCGACCCTTCAGTCCTCCGGGTCCGTCCGGGCCCACTGTTCGGCGAGCATGTCCCGGGTCTGACCGAGCAGAGCGGGCAGCACACGGGTCGCTCCGATGACGGGCATGAAGTTCGCGTCGCCACCCCAGCGCGGAACGACATGCTGGTGGACGTGCGCCGCGATTCCCGCCCCGGCGATGTGACCGAGGTTCATTCCGGTGTTGAAACCGTGGGCGCCGCTCGTCTCGCGCAGGACCCGTAGGGCACGGCGGGTGAAAAACGCCATCTCCACGACTTCCTCGGTGACCATGTCGAGGTAGTCGGCGACGTGACGATAGGGCACGACAAGCAGGTGCCCGGCATTGTAGGGATACAGGTTGAGCACCGCATAGACCGTTTTTCCGCGGGCGACGACCAGACCGTCCTCGTCGGTCATCGTGACGATGGCGCAGAAAGGGCACTCATCGTCGCGGCCGCGCCCCTCGCCCTTGATGTAGGCGAGTCGATGCGGCGTGTAGAGCCGCTGGAACGCATCGCGCAGGCCGACGCCCGACTGCTCCTCGAGCGCAGTGTCATCGGCCGGCGGTTCGACGATCACCGGCCGACCCGACCCGGCCGAACCGAACCCGGACCGCAGGTCAGCCCGACCACCGGCAGCGGGTTCGACCGGCCGCCGACCAGGAGGCCCTCGCCAGCCCGGCCCGGGAACACCCGACGGGGGAACACCTGCCGCGCCGCCACCACTGGCACCCGGCCCGACGCTCGCGGCGACTCACGCGAGCGATGCGCCCCGGCGACCACATGGGCGCGCCCGCCGGCCGACCTTCGGGCAGATCCCCCGGGAAGGGTGGTCGTCATCTCGCCAATTTATCAGGACGTGCCCGAAGCGGCTGGTGCGTACCCGGGGAATGCGCACGCCGGTGCGGGTGCGCACCGAGAGAGGAGGAGGGAGACTGACGGCGTGGGGGGGTCGCCGCCAGTCTCCCCCGAGTGGCGCTATCGGTTTCGAACCACGGCACCCGAGCTACCGCTGCCCACTCTGCCGCGCACCGTGACCAGAAGGATTCTCCCAGCACATCCGGACAGAGGACCGCGTCGACACAGCACCCGTGCACCAGAGACCTGGAGCGCTGAGTACGGCGCGACCAGTACACCACGACAACGTAACCCGAGCCCGTAACGCCCCTGCGCGATCAGCCTAGCTGGCCGTGGACCGATCCGTACAGACCGGGCGTCATGCCGAGTGGAAATACGCGACGGGAGCCCGCTGGCCCCGCCGCGCTTTCCCACGCTCCACCCACCTACCCACCAACCACCGAGAGAGTGGAACGACAGCCGATGCCGATCCACGCCGGACCGCCCGGTGCGCCTTCTCGCCGCCGATTCGCCCTGGCGCGACGCCCGGCCCTTTCCACGGTCGGTGCTCAGGGTGCGGAGCACCATTCGCCGGTCGACCCGATCCCAGCCGCGAAGCCGTCCGACACACACCCGACCGAGACCGGATCACGGCGATGGGGGCAGCGATCGACGGCTCCCGTGTCGCTCACTGTCCGTGCGCGAGAGCCGAATGACCGCGCTGAGCCCCCGAGTCGCCGCGGCGGGGGTCCGCCGCCGGGCACCCCCACGCAGGTAGCACCAAAGTGGGGTGCGCCCGGACATCGGACCCCAGGCGCCACGCGCCGCCAGATAGACCGAAGTGTCGGAATTGCGCTGTATATGCAGGCACCTGGCCTCTACCCGGACCGGTTCACGGGTGACGAACCACGCCGCGGAGCCCGACGCCGCCACCCCCGCCGGCAAACCTCCGGACCGCTCACACCGCCACCAAAGGGGAATCCGACCCGGAACGCCGTCACCTGCACCGGCGACCCGCAACCATGAATCCCAGACCCCGCGGCCAGCCGCCGGGGCCCACTCCGACCCTCGGTGAGAGAAGGCGACCCATCAGGACACCAGGCCCGGCCCGCACCTCAGCGCCGCAGCCGCAGCCGCAGCACTCTGACCAGCATCGCGACCCTCAGCAGAGGTGCGCCACAGGTGGAATCCGAGGGTTGGACGACCGAGGCGGCCATGGCCTCAGGCCGCCGACACGCGCTCCGCGAAAGGAGAGACATGTGGACCAGCCGGTGGGCGTACGTGGTTTCGAACCACGGACCTCTGCCGTGTGAAGGCAGCGCTCTACCCCTGAGCTATACGCCCTTGCAGGTGATGGGACTACCTTACACGGCTCCGAGAGCGACCCGTCAGGGGGTCCACCGCGTCCGCGATGTCCAGCGCCGCAACGACATCCACCGCCGCACAGACACCCACCGCCGCACCGAAGTCCGACGTCACACCGATGTCCGACGTCCCTCCGATGTCGATCGTCCCACCGATCTCGACCCCCACGTCCGGTGGGCGGCCAGAGTCAGCTTCGCGTCAGCTTCGTCGCGACTGGCCGAGGTTGAGAACCACCCGGACGGGGAAGGCTCAAGGTGCAACGGCCATGGCAGACGGGCCCAGACACTCGGGGGACCTTCGGTCATCACGGACGGTAGCCGCGCATCTGGTCGATGGGTGGCTAACCATCCGTTGACTGACCGATCTAGGCTCTACCCGGGAAGGGTTCGCTCTTCCGGGCCGGGCAACTCACTCAAAACCGCCGTAACGGATGTTGTCTTGGCATAATCTTGTTACCAACGGGACTCAGACAGGGAACTATCCCGTTACACGGGTGCTCGCCCGCACCACCGCACCATGAGAGGCCGCCCGATGACTATTCGTCACGATTCGATCACCGCCGAACTTGCCCTTCGCCTTGTCGTCCCAGGCGGCGCGCCCGTTCCGGTCGCAGCCACCGTCCGATACGAGCCGGCCGATCCTTATGCGATCAGCATCGGATTCCGTACCGGGGCGGACGAAGTGGTGGAGTGGACCTTCGCGCGCCAACTCCTCAGTGATGGCGTCCGCCGGCCCGCCGGCGATGGAGACGTCCAGGTGTGGCCGGCCGCCCAGTCCGGTGGGCGGATCGTCTGCCTGTCACTGTCCAGTCCGTCAGGGCACGCGTTGTTCGAGATGCCGAGGTCGGAAGTTCTCGCCTTCCTACGGCGTACTTACTCCGCGGTCCCCCTGGGCGGCGAGAGCGATATCATCGATCTTGACGCAGAACTCGCCCTGTTGATCTGGGGCGGTCCCGAGCGGTGATTCTCACCGGGGTCGGGACAGTGGCCCGACCCCGGTGAACCGGTGCGGGCACCGTTTGACCGGGGAGGCGACACTCCCCACGCCGCCGGCCCCGTCATCGGGTTAGCGGCGGCATTCCTTGCGCGGACGAGCACCCACCCGCCTGGCCGAGGTCCCTTCGGTCAGGCGGGTCGTCGTCTGTCCGGCCGGCGCATCCGCACAGGTGCGCCAGTAGCACGTGGGCGGATCAGCGATCATGTGCTGGCGAGGCTCACCAGACGCCGCGCCTTCAGTTCCGTCTCCTGCCATTCGTCCTGTGGGTCGCTGCCCCAGGTGATGGCCGCACCCGTCCCGAAACGCAGCTGGCCGCCCGCGAACCAGAACGTGCGGATGCCGACGCTGAGCCACCCCGTGCCACGGTCCGCGTCGACCCAGCCGATGCCGCCGCAGTACGGGCCGCGCGCGACCGGCTCGAGCTCGCCGATGATGCGCAGCGCGCTGGCCTTCGGCGCACCCGAGACCGAGCCGGCCGGACTGGTCGCGGCCAGCAGCTGCGCCCAGCCGATCCCGGGACGCAACTCGGCCCGGACGGTCGAGACCAGGTGCACGAGCCCGGGATGGCGCTCCAGTGCACACAGCGCCGGCACGGTCACACTCCCGACCCGTGCGACCTGACCGAGATCGTTGCGCACCAGATCCACGATCATGACGTTCTCCGCGACGTCCTTCGGGCCCAGTTCGCGCTCGGTCCGCCCGGTCCCCTTGATCGGCCCGGAGCGGACGCGGTCACCGTCGCGCTCGAGGAACAGCTCCGGGGACGCGCCCGCGATCCGCAGGTCCGCCTCCGGCACGTCCAGCACGACCGCGTACGGCGCCGGATTGCCCGCGGCCAACACGGCGGCCAGGGCCGCCGGGCCACCGCCGTCGGCCCGGCCCGGTGCCTCGCCCGCCGTGGGCAGGGGCGCGGACAGCACCCGGCACAGGTTGACCTCGTAGACATCCCCCGCGGCGATGTGCTCCCGGATGACCCGCGCCCCGGCGACGTACGCAGCCTCCTCGAGGCTGCTCGTCCAGCTGTGCGCCGACGGGCCCCGCCACGGCTGCTGGGCCAACGCCGCGACCCCCCCCGCCCGGGCCGGCCCGCCCCGCCCCCCCCGGCCCCCCCGCCCCCCCCCCCCCGAATGCAAAGCCGCC